>NZ_JACSGS010000001.1:0-493309 GCF_014334315.1 Aurantimonas sp. DM33-3
CAGCGCTCGTTCGGCCTCGCCTGTCTCGACTACCGAAGCGCCGTCCGGCGCCGGATCTGATGACGAACGAAAGGTTGAACCCATGATGTCCAAGCGAACGACGTTCCTCGCCGGGGTGCTCGCTCTCTTGTCCACGTCGGTCCTGGCGGCTGAGAACGTCGAGATGTTCTCGACGTCGGGGTGCGGGTGCTGCATCGGCTGGATGAAGCACCTCGAGGAGGCCGGGTTCGAGGTCGAGAACGAGAACCTCGCAATGGCGGATCTCTACGCGAAGAAGATGGAGGCCGGACTGAAGCCAGGCCTGACGTCGTGCCATACGGGCTTCGTCGGCGGCTATGTCGTCGAGGGTCACGTTCCGGCCGCGGAGGTCAAACGGCTCCTCGCAGAAAAGCCTGACGCGATCGGTCTAACCGTTCCCGACATGCCTGCCGGCAGCCCCGGTATGGGTGAGAGCGACGAACCCTACGAGGTGCACCTCGTCGCGCGAGACGGGACCTCCACGGTCTATGCGCGGTACCCCAAATGAGGGTTGTGCACTTCGCGAGCGGGTTCCTCGTCTCCCTCAGCCTTCTCGGGTCCGTGACGGCGCATGAGTTCAAATCCGGAGGTCTCACGATCGACCATCCGTCGTCCCGCCCGACACCGCCAACGGCGAAGGCGGGATATCTGTCCATCTGCAATGACGGTGCCGATGCGGACCGATTGATCGGCGGATCGGCCACTGTCGGGGGCCGGTTCGAGTTTCACGAGTCCTCAGTGGAGAACGGCGTCGCACGGATGCGCCGCGTCTAAGACGGAGTTCTCATTGAACCTCGGGAGACTGTGATGGTGGCTTCCGGGGACTGTCCGGGATAGCTCCTTCAGAGGAGGCTTCAAAATGTCCGGCTTCAGTCGAAAACACCCACAATACGAAGCAAATCAAATAGCCCGCTTGTCGAAGCAATCGAAGATCAACCGGCGGGAAAGTTCACCCTAAGGTATCAACACTCCCGCTAAGCGTCTCGACGCCGGAATTGGCGTCCTTCAGCGCCGCAATGTAATTACGCGGGAAGAGCAAGTGGTTGACCGTTTCCATGCCCATAAAGTCAGCGATCTTGTTCGTGAAAGACGAGCAGTTATAGGCCACAGCATGCCAGAGCGGGCTGTTGCCCTGAAGCTGCCGGATCCGGCCAAGGATACGCCGATACTCTTCCGGTGTGAGTGCGATGGTCATCTCGTTCTGAAGATACCTGATCTCGGTGTCACCATCCGAAAAGCCGGTCTCGGATGGGACCGGAGCGATATGGCCCATGGTATAGACAGCGTTGCCTCCTGCGGGGTGAAGACCGGCGATCTCGGTCATATCCGAGACAAGGACTCCCCCATTGTCGTAGGGGACGTTGCCACGAGAATCGAGTTCGCCGAAGGCGACGAACGAGTGGCCGTAGCTCTCGGCATTACGGGCACGAAACGAGATGAAGTAGGGCTTCGCCAACTGGCCAACGGCACTTTGCCCCGACCAGGGTGCGAACCGAACCTGCTGATCGATCCCGGCGAAGCTCGAGGCAGGAGCACCGACCGTCATACTCGAATTCGAAGAAGTCGATGAGCAACCGGCAAAAGCCGCGATCAAAATTGCGATCGCAGTGAATTTCGCGAAAAACTTTGCCATGTCGGTCGATCCCAAACGCGTCGTTGTTCAGCCCCTCCGCAGGAGCATTCACGAATTGCTGTGAAAATATGGGGAGAGGTGCAATCCCCTAGGGGCTGACTAAGGCCTAAGTTGGGTGGCGTCTAGGAAGCGCAGGGTGACGAGAACGACCTTCGATGGTTTCCCGGTCCGTACTCTCGGGATGCGATGGCGAGGGTTGCTTCCTTTGGCATCGGATCGGTTGCGATCCAATGCAGTCGCCGTGGCAGTCCTGCAAGGGGGCCGATAACTCCGATCAGAAGCTGGTGCTGTCACTACAACACGGCAGGCCCCCACCTGTCTATTACCCGCCTACACCGCAGGTCCTGCAATGGCCGGTTTCGCCATCCGGACCAGCTTCGCCCGCCACGGCCCAAAAGCCGCTCTTGAACCAGGATTTGCCTCGGACCACCGGCGGGGGCCGGCCAGGCATATGGCCAGTCTTCGATACCCGGCAAACAGATCGACGGAGTGATCGAACATCTCCGCGAGGCCCTGGCTGTAAGTGACCATGGTTTGGAGTGTGTCAGTGCGAAGGGAACGGATCGCATATGATCAACACGCTTATCCGTACCTGGCGAATAACTTTTCCGAAGATCCATGTCGTCTCCTCTCTATGATGGCTTTCTGCATCATAGAGAGGAGACGACATGGACCTCGCTATCGCGGTCCGCGAGATAGAGCCGGAGATACACTTCATCGAAGACCTCTGTTACGTCGCGAAATTGACTCGATGTCACGTGGAGATCGCGCTCCGAGAAATCGGATTGTGTCCAGGCCAGGATCAGTTTCTGGATGCTCTGCGTATCGACGCCACGAAACGCCTGGGGGAGGTCGCTGACGAGTTAAACATTCGCGCCTCGACGGCTTCGAAAATTACCAATCGGCTTGTCGATCGCGGTTTTGCCAAGCGGGTTTCGATGCCGGGCGACCTTCGCAAAATAGGTTTGGCCCTGACCTCAGAAGGTTCAAAAGCACAGCGCGCCGTTCGAGATATCTGGCAGACTCTCGAAACGGAGATTTTCAGCGAGCTGTCGCTGGCCGAGACAGACGAGATCCGAGAAGGCCTGTGTCTGATGGACAGGCGGCTCAAAGAGCGGCTTCGTCGCCTTCGATGAAAATCTAGCCCACTCGGCAAAGAGCACCCTTCGATTTTGCCGCTGAAGCCAAGCGTCCGCCTGAGTGACTGATTGCCTTACCTGAGGACGAAGCCCCTTTATGACGCCGCATTCGATTATACCGGATCTGCGGAAACAGCATAACCGCCGCGGCCGTGTGGCCGAGGTGGATCGACGCGGGGCTGAATGTTGTTTTAGGTCAACAGAAACAGCCGGCGTGAAGGGACAGCTATGCGGAAGTATTGGATTGAAGGCGCGACACCCGGCTGCTCAAAGCCGATTTTGGAGAAACTTCGAGGACATTTCGGCGACCTTTTCGCCGTGAGGGTAGATGAAACCAGTGGCATCGTCGAGATTGAGGAATCTGCCGATCCGCAGATCGTCACTTTCCTTCTGGACGAAGCGGGGGTCGTCGTCCGGGCAATTGACGGCTAACGCTGACAATCGAGCGCTCCACCGTTGGTCATTTTAAACTTCGGCACCAAATAGAACGACCATGACGAGCGTCTAGCTCCAGCCAGATTCCGTCCTATTGCCGAGCATTGGTCGACCAGTTTCACGTGTTCCCAATGAGAAGGTTCAGTTCATCGAATTCGGGGCCTGTTATGACGGATTCTTGCATCCCGATACCCGCAGTCTCCGATCCAACCGGACTATATGCCGATGGGTGAAACCGGGATGGCCGAGATGGCGATGCCGTTGCCGGACAACGCGATCCCGACGATGGCCGGTTGGGGGCAGTTCGGCTCCCTCGAGATGGGCGGCATGTTCACCCTGATGAAGGTTCGGGACGGGCTTGCGGTCGACGATTAGGCATATCCGGGCGATTACGAGTTCTCGCTGACACCGTGCTGGTGGGCCAGATCTCCAGCCTCCGCGCCCGCGTCGTGCTCCCGAAGCACCGTGATGATCTGTTCTTCCGTAAACAGCTTCCGCTTCATCTGTCCCTCCTTCAATCGAGGTCGGACTCTAACTTCAGGTGGAGGAAAAACTCAGTGATAGGTCAGCAGCCCAGGATCAGCTGGGCAATAGCTCGGTCCCGATGAGCGGCGCCAGGATGACGTTTACCAACAGGCCAAGCAAGACAATGGCAATGGGCCCGGAGACCATGGCTGCCCCGGACCATGCCCCAAGCGTTGCCGGCACGCTCGATGATTTGGCGAAGACCATCGGTGCGATGAAGCGCAGGTAATAAAACAGCGAGGCGACCGTGTTGGCCACAGCGGCCACCGCCAGCCACGTGTATCCGCCCTCGATCGTCGCGAGGAACAGTTCGAGCTTGCCGACGAAGCCGATTAGCGGCGGGATGCCGACCAGCGATAAGAGCCCGATGATGATGGCGATCGCTTCCAGCGGTCTGCTGCTGACCAGGCCGGAAAAATCGGCGCGATCGGTGCGGCCACGCAGATGCGTGATCGCGGCGAAGGTCGCGAGGTTGGCGGTGCTGTAGCCGAGAAGGAATATGATCAGGGCCGGCATCGCGGCGGGACTGAGCCCGACCACGCTAATCGCCATCAGTGCGTAGCCCGATTGCGAGACCGACGACCAGCCGAGCATCCGGCGCAGATCGTCCTGCCAGAGGGCAGCCAGGTTGCCGATCGTCATGGTGATCAGCGCCAAGGCCGCTACCAGGGGCCGGATAGCGGCCGTATCGAGAGGAAACAGCGAGACGAGGCGGGCTAGCATGATCGCCGCTCCAATCTTCGGCACAACTGTCAGGAAGGCGGCGGATGGGGCCGGAGCGCCTTCGGCGACATCGGGCATCCAAGCGTGAGCCGGCGCGGCGCCGAGCTTGTAGCTTAGGCCCACCATGACGAGGACAGTCCCCAGCAACAGGACCGGCGACGGTTTACCGGAGGCCAGCGCGGCGCTCATCCCTGTGAATCCTGTATCGCCCAGCATACCGACCATCATGATGGCGCCGAGCATCAGGCTGGTATTGGCCAGCGCACCGATCAGAAAGAACTTCATGCCGGCCTCGACCGACAAGGCCCAGTCGCGATGATAGGCGGCCAGCACATAGCCGGTCGCCGAGGAGAGCAGCGCGCCGATGACAAGCTGGAGCATATCGGCGGCGCCGGCCATCGCCATCGCGCCGAGCGCCGAGAACAGCAGGATGGCGTAGTATTCGCCATGCCGCCGGTCCCGTTCGAACCAATCGGGCGACATGACGACAACGAAGGCCGTCGCGCCGAGGATGAGCAGCCGCCCCCATATGCTGGCCGCATCGAGCGCCCAGCTTCCCGTAAAGGTCAGCCGCTCCGACCCGATCTGAAGTCCGCAAAGGAAGGCAGCACAGCCTAGCCCACACAGGGCGATGGGCGCACCGATCCACTGCAGCCGTTGCGGGGCGAAAGTCGCGAACAGAAGGATGGCGACCGCCGTCACGATGACGGTGATCTCCGGGAGAATATCTCCAAGCGGCATCATGTCAGCCTTCGGTCCCCTGGAGAGGCAGGAAAGCGGACCCGGTTTCGATCATGGTAAGGAGCCAGCCGGGATAAATGCCGATCAGCACGACTAGGACGAGAAGGAGCGCGAGAAATCCGACCTCGGTCCTGTTGAGATCGGCGAAGCCCTGACGCTGATCCACAAGGTCACCGAAGAATATCTTCTGCAGCATCGACAGGAACAACGCGGCGGTAATGAGGATGCCGATCAGGCCAATCGCCGCGAGCCACGGATAGATGGCAAAGGTGCCAGCAAAAATCTGAAACTCCGCGACGAAGCCGGCCAGCGCCGGCAAGCCGAAACTGGCGAAGGCGGCGAGGAAAAATCCGATCATCAGCTTCGGCGCAACGCGGGCAAGCCCGCCATAGGCCGAAAGCTCATAGGTTCCGGTTCGCTGCCAGAATGAGCCCGCCATCAGAAAGAGGGCGCCGGTGATGAGACCATGCGCGACCATCTCTGTTATCGCGCCGTTTAGCGCCAGGGTTCGCGCCGCGTCGCCGCCAATCGCCGCGCCGGCCGCGGCGATGCCGAGAACCGTGTAGCCCATGTGATTGACCGAGGTGTAGGCGATCCGCCGTTTCAGATTGGTTTGGCCAAGCGCGACGATCGCACCCCACAGGATCGACATGAGGGCGACGATCGCCAAGGGAAGAGCGTAGGCGGCAAAGGTTTCGCGCATCATCGAAAAGGGGATCCGCACGATCCCGTAGGTGCCCATCTTGAGCAGTACGCCAGCCAGGATCGCCGAGGCCGGTCCCGGCGCTTCGACATGGGCAAGCGGCAGCCAGGTATGGAACGGCACGAGCGGTGTCTTGATCGCGAAGCCGACGAGAAATCCGAGGAGCACGAGGCTCGACCGAACGTCCACTCCCTGCAGGGGCTGCGCGGCGATCAATTCGCGCATGTCGAAGGTCAGCGTATCGTTCGCCAGCACGAGACCGAGGATGGCCAGCAGGATCGCCAGCGATCCAGCCAGTGTGTAGATGAAGAATTTGAGCGCCGCGTATTCCGCGTCGCCGTGGCCCCAGCGACCGATCAGAAAGTACATGCCGACCAGGCTGAGGTCGAAGAAGACGTAGAACACGAGCAGATCGAGGGTCAGGAACAGACCGAGCGAGACCCCCTGCAGGAACAGGAACCACGCATAGTACTGCCGCGCCCTGCCTTTGTAATCCGCTGGCCACGCGAGGGCGCAGAGAAACAGGAGCCCGCTCATCAGTGAGATGGCGAGCGCCATGCCATCGACGCCCACCCGCCATGCGACGCCGAGCGCAGGAATCCATTGGAGCTCGCCGACGGCCTGAAACGGTGGCGCGTCCGCGCCCGTGTCGAAACCCATCCAGACGATGACCAGCATCAGCAGCGACAGACCCGCCCCCGCCATCGCTATCAGGCGCGCCATCGTCTCGCTCCAGGCCGATCGCACGGCCAGGGCAAGTGATGTGATCAGCGGCAGCAGGATGGAGAGTGTCAGCATGGCTCAGGAAACAATCAGGAGGAACAGGAAGGCGATGATCGCACCGCCGGTGGCCAAGGCGTAATAGTGGTGGGACATGCCTGTCTGGAGGCGCCGGGCATCGCGCCCGCTTTGCCCGACGAGCAGGGCGGTGCCGTCGGCGATGCCGTCGATCAGCCATTCGCCCGTGCGGCCGCTCGCCGAGGCGAGCCAGTGGACGGCGTCAGCAGTGGCAGTGACGCCGCGGTCGAGGACGCGATCGTCCTTCCGACCGCCAAGCCGCGCGGCGCGAGCGCCACTATCGGCGATCAGCCGGACGCCGGCATCGATCACCCGATCGTCCACCGCCGCGGCTGCCACTGCCAAGCGTGTCACGGGGCGGGTGACGGTCCGCTCGATCAGGTCCGGCAGGCCGAGCCAATCCGCCGTCTCCGAAGACCGTCCCGTAAGACCGATCTCCGGAAAGCGGCGGACCAAGAGAATGCCAATCAGGACACCCAAAGCGACGGCGACGGTCGACAGGACAAGTGTGGCAAGGCTCGCCTCGATGAGCTCGATTTCGAGGGCGCGACCGAGCGCCTCGCGCACCGACGGAACCCAAACGAGAGACGTCGCCAGTGTCAGCAGGGCCAGCGCCACGACGGCGCCGGTTTCGGCCCGGCCGGGTTTGGCTTTGGAAGCTTCCTGCTCCTGGCGTTCGATGAGCCCGAACGCTGAAAGTTGAAACCGGGTCGCGTAGGCTGCACTGAGCGCGCCTGCGAGGATTACACCCGCCGCCACCCACAAACTGCCATGTTCCGCAGCCGTGACGATGGCTTCCTTGGTCCAGGCGCCGCCAAGAGGCGGCAGGCCGGCTAGCGACAGGGCGCCGATGGCTGTCATGACAGCGACGAGGGGCAACGCCCTGGCAAATCCCATGAGATGTTGGCCATAGCTTCCCGCTCGTTCCCCCGCGATGCCGGCGGCCAGGAACAAGACCGCCTTGAAGGCGGCGTGAGCGACGAGATGCAGGAAGGCGATTCCGGGATATCCGGACCCGACCGCGACGAACATCAGGCCATAGTGAGCCGACGTCGACGCGGCGAGTAGCTTCTTGGCGTGGTTCTGGAGGGTTGCCACCAGCCCGCCCAACAGAGCCGTCGCCAGTCCGATCGCAACAATCGTTTCAGGGACGCCCGGTACCGTCGTCAGGAATGGTTCAAGGCGGATGAGGATATAGGCGCCTGCGGCGACCATCGTTGCCGCGTGGAGGAGCGCGGAGACCGAAGTCGGTCCCGCCATGGCGCGGAACAGCCAAGGCGAAAACGGGATCTGGCCGGACTTCGAGACAGCCGAAAGCAGGAGGCCGAACGCGACGACGAAGGCGAGCGGTCCGGAGACATCGCTTAGACTGTCGTAGGAGAACGAGCCTGTCGCAGCATAGGCCGCCATCGCCGCCGCGAACAGTCCGAGATCGCCGAAGCGCGTCATCAAGAAGGCGTAGAGGCCGGAGGCGGCGTTGTCAGCATGACGCCACTCATGGGCAATGAGAAGATAGGAGCAGACACCGACCAACTCCCAGCCGATCAGAAGAGTCAGCAGATCGTCGGCGATCAACAGAAGCTCCATTCCGGCGACGAACAAGAGCAGGATTGCGACCAGCCGCCCGAGACCGATCTCGTCTTCGTGAAAGGCGGCATAGGCGAGGATCGGCAGTGCGATTACGGGCACGAGCATCGCCATGGCGCCGGCGATCGGTGTCAGCACCGCAGTCAGGCGGAGAGGTCCCGACCAGACGATGATTCCGGTCCAGCCGCCCGCGGCGGCCAGCAACGCCAGAAGAAGCGTGAGACCGAGACCAGCCATCGCAATGGCCAAGAGCAAGCGACGATCCGCGCTACCGGCGAGCCGGAACGCCAACGGAATGCCGAGAGCGGCAAGGACAGGCAGGAGGGCGACCAGGAACAGCATCAGTGCTTCATCGTCCCGAGACTTTCGGTCGTGTCGGCCTGTCGTTTTCGATAGACGGCGGTGACGAGCGCAAAGCCGACCGCCATGTCGACGGCCATCACGGCCATGACGATGATCGCGAGAAGTTGCCCCTCCGGTGCTCCGCCGAGGCTGAACGACCAGAACCCGATCACCGCGAGGAGGCCGCCATTGAGCATGAGTTCGAGTCCCATCATCAGCATGACGAAGGACTGCTGGGAAAGGGCGCCGTATAGACCGATGCCGATCAGAGCGCTTGCGACGATCAGGACGCTGACGAGACTCACGAGGTCGCCTCCGTTTTCGAGGTCATCGATCGGTTCCCGGCCGACCAATCGCTACGCAGCGACGGCCGCCGCCCGCTTTCGCCGCCATCGGCGTTGTGACCGTCAGCTTCCGGATTTCCCTCCGCGTGCTGAGCGTCCTCGTCTCCCACATGGGAATCGTGCATGTGATGATGGCCGTGACCGCTTGCCTTTTCGACCCGGCGGCCGGCTGGCTCGCCGCCTACTTCCAGTCCCGGGGGGCGAGAGCCCTCGTCCGAAGGACCGAAACGCCCGGTTCGTGCCGACAGAACGACCGCGCCCACCATCGCGGCGAGAAGCGTGACGCCCGCGGTCTCGAAGATGAGCATCGACGGACCGAGCATCTCCAGGCCGAGGTCACGGATGACCTGCCGGCCCGGATCGACCGGGTCGGTCGGGAAATCCGTGGTGAGGACGGCTGCGCTCAGCCCCAAGAAGGCGACGATGCCGGCGCCGATCGCAAAGCGGTTCTGGTGAACCATCATCATGGGGTTGAGCCCGGCGGGGTTCATCATGAACATCACCATGAAGAGGGCCATCACCATCATCTCCACCGCCATCATGAAGATGGTCGCGATGCCGATATATGGCGCCGCCAGCATCAGGATGATCAGGCCCACGGCCGTGAAGGACAAAAGCAGAAGAAACGAGGCGCGCACCATGGAATCGGTCGCGAACACACGCCAGCCGGAGACGATCGCGATTGCGGAGAGCACCAGGAAAGTGAGATCGATCAGCCCCATAGCAGCAGCTCCACGCCGACGGCGACCAGCATGAGAAACGATAGGGGCAACAGCGCCAGCCAGATCAGGTTCATCATCCGGTCCGGCGGCAGCCGGGCGAAGACTTCGCCAGCGCCGACGAGGACGACCAGAACGAGACCTGTCTTCACGACCAGCCAGACGAAGCCGGGCAGGACAGGGCCGAGATATCCGCCGAGGAAGACGGTTGCCGTCATTGCGGAAACCGAGACGAGCATGGCCAGCCGCGCCAGCCACCATGTCAGGCGGGCCGCCCCGGAGATTTCGGCCGTCGTTCCGCCAGCCAGATCGTAGGGATCGGCAAAATCGAAGGGGCCGCGCAGACTGAGCGAAAGACCAAGCATGAGAAATAGGACGAACCCGGCCGGCTGGCGCACGATGTTCCAGACGCTGCGTTGCGCTTCGACAATGTCTGTGACAGCCAGAGACTGTGCCGGAAGCGCAGCCGCGATCAGTACGAACATGGACAGGAGCATGGCCGGAAGTCCGATCGCGACGTAGCGATAGGCGCCGATCAGGGGAAGCGGCGAGTTGGCCGACCAGCCGTGCAGGAACACCGCGACGACCGTCAGCGACTCGCACGCGCCCCACAGGACTATACCTGCATCGAGATCCGCGGCGACGACGCCCGGCGCGAAGGGAACGACGCTCAAACCGATAGCGGCCAGTGTGAAATACAGGATGGGAGCAAGAATCCAGCTGATCGTGTCGGGATGCTCGGTCGCGCCGGTCTGCCCCATTGCCCGAGACGACGCCACCGTAATCGGGCCAACAAAGCTTGCTTTCAAGGAGCGACCGGCGACGAGGGGAGGGACTGCCCGGTCAAGCACTGCGGCCGCGACGATGCCGGCCAAGAGAAACAGAGGCAGAACCATGATCGCGAGCACCTGGGTCATGTGCCCGTAGCTCCGTGGGCATGTGTGCCATGCCCTTCATGATCCATCCGGATTCCGTCCTCGCGGGCCCGACCCTCCGTCTCAGCGTCCTCGGCTTCGACAGGCGCCAGGGAGATCAGCGTGTCGGTATCAAAGCTGTTGACGATGAGAATGGCCTCACTCCACTCACGCCCGCGCAGCAGGTCGACGAGACGAGCAGGTTTGAGGGGAGACATCGTCGCGGAACCGTCGAGCCCCCCGGTCGGGCTTTCGTCCAGCGCGGCCAGCCATCGCTCGACCCGCATCCGGACGTCGGTATCCTCAACCATGCCGATGCCGGACGGGATCGCGGCAAGCGCACCGGACCAGAAAAGGAATTGTCTGATTTTGGCCAGCTCTATGGGTTTTCCGGCACTCAAAGATCGAGCGGCCTCAAGACAGCGGACGGCGTGTGCCTCGAGGCCGAGGATCGGCAGGAAACGCCCAAGAGCCCGTAAGGCGGTGACCGTTCCGTCGTAGGCCTCCGCCTGGGCAGAGGGCGGTCGCAAAAGCTTTGCGGTCTGAATGACATCACCCTGCAACGTCACCGACAGCTTCAAGCCCGGCGGGAGCATCGGCAGGAACGGGCCGAACGGCGCGGTATAGGCGTCGAGCGCCAATCCGTCGCGCAGGTCATCGTCGGTCATCGCCATCGGGCGGCCATAAGGGGTGCCGCCCATCATCCCTTCGCCGCCTTGGCCGTAATCTCCCTTGCCGCGCCAGGGATTGGGTGGTTCGTTTGGTAGGATGTCCGGTTCGCTGTCCCGTGCCCCTTCGATCAGCGCACGATGGATCGCCTCGATAGCCGCGACGGGATCGTCCTCGTCGCAAGTCGCCGGTTCAGCGAAGTCCGGCACGGGATTCGACTTCCACCAGAGCGTCGCGCGAGGATGCAGCATTTGATCATGCAGGCGGCGGATATCGTCCTGATCGGCCTCCCGTACCGGCCCCGCGACAAGCAGAATTCGCGCATGGCGGATGCTGTCGGCGCGGATGAGTCGGCCGTCGAGAAAAAGGTCGTCTGCCGCAGCGCGCATCCCGGCGCCGATGGCCGGGAATGCTGGAGCGGGCGCCGCGCCCGCGAGGCGGCGAAGAATGGCTATTGCCACCGGAAGATGCCCTCTCGCCAGCCATAGACAATCCCGACCGACAGGATGGCGAGGAACATGCCCATTTCCATCATCGCCTTGCCGCCCTCTTCGACGAAGACGACGGCCCAAGGATACATGAACATCATCTCCATCTCGAAGGCGATGAAGAGCAGTGTCATCGGGTAATAGCGGATGTGGTAGCGCTGCCAGGCATGAGTATCCGGTGCCCCACCGCCCAGGAATGGCGTCTTCTGAGGTTCTGTGAGGGATTCCGCAGAACCCGAGGGAGCGAGCCGGATCACGGTTGCGATCGAAGCTGCGACAAAAGCGATGACAAGGGCGCCAGCCAAGCCTTCCAACGCCATCTCCTCTCCGACCTGATTGCGCTGTCGACTTGTGGCCTTCTTGGCGATCGTCAAGCTGGTCAGCAAATCCCACTCGGTTTCAGTGACAGCTTTCGGCCAGATTCAGATCCTTCATCCGCGTTCTGTATCTAGATGAATGAAGGGACTTTCCACAGCGCTTGACTGTTTACAGGAGCCGCGTATCGGTCTGAATTTTTGCTTTGACAGCTAGGCGATCATGTGGGTCCGGCCTTGCGACCGGACCTGCTCCACTCGAAGTGATTGCCCGCTATTTTACCGGAACAGGGGCAGAAGCGATTCCGAGGAGGAATTAGCGATCGACAGGCCTGGACGCCCAGCTGTTGCTGGGTCTGCAAAACCTTCAGGCGGGTCGACTCTTCCGTCATGCCCGCATCGACCAGCGTAACGACGCCCTTTTCGATGGAGTCACGCAGATTAGCGACGAACTCCGACTGAATATCCATGCGGTTCTTGGCCGCGCCTAGGTTCGAGGTAGTCGTTGTCATCCGCTGCAGGGCATCGTCAACGCCGCTGATATAACCTACGCGTTTGGTGCTTGAAGTCTAAACCCTCAGCGGACAAAGTGTTTCGATTCCACTCTGCCGTCAGCGGGCAGGCTAGGATTCCTGGGTCTTGGTGCCAGAAGTAGCCCGCTTTCGCTTCGCGTTGACAGGGGTTCTCTCGGTAGCGTCTTCTGAATTGTTCGCGGAAGCCGCCACGGTTTTGGGCTTGCGGCCCAGTCCAAGCTGCTTAGCTAATGCAGACCGGCGAGCCGAGTAGCTAGGAGCCACCATCGGATAATCTGGCCTCAAGCCCCACTTTTCCCGATACTCTAACGGGTCGAGGCTATGAGCGACCCTGAGATGCCGCTTCAGCGAAATTTGGGATTTCCCGCACTCCAGGCAGGTGAGTTGTTCATCCTGCACGGACTTCCTGATTGAAACTGCCGGCGTCGACTTCGTCTCAGCCTTCGGCACGACAGGATGCATTACTTCGGTCAATGCCGCATGGACCGTGTCGATGAGGTCAGGGACGCCGCCAGCCGGTACCGAATTGCGCGACACGTAAGAAACCACGATGCTGGCCGTAAGCGCGGACAGGCTCTTCTGAGCCGCCTCCGCCTTCTCGAACTCATCACGGACCACGCCGCCAGCAATATTCATTCTCTTGCTATCCTTCCCACTACATGTGGCGTTCGAGCTTCCCAACGATTTCCGGAAATTATTCCCCGAAGCGAGAATGTAATCGGTCTTATTCTGGAAGCAAGTCAGTCGAGAGTGTCATCGCTGATCCGGAGCTTTAGCATATGATTCTAATGTGCTTGGCGGTGAACTTCATCGACGCCTCGGCGCTGGAGAACCCGGAGGCGGTCAACCAGCGACTGGAGGACGCCAGCGTCACCTTCCACCTGTCCGAAGTCAATGGGCCGCGGTGATGGACCGGCTGAAGCGCTCGCGCTTCCTGGGCGAGCTGACCGGCCAGGTGTTCCTGTCGCAGGTCGACGCGACGCGAGGGCTCCCCCCGAATGCGCCGGCGCGGCCGCTCGGGCTGATCGGACCGGGCCAGCAGCGTGACGAACTATTTAATGCATGCCTGGAGCGTCAGTTAGTCTCATCTCCCGAGCCGGGCCCGCAGTGCCGGCCGGCCCACGCGATTGCGTGATGTCGATTCTTGACTTGGATCAAGAAACGGAGCCGCGGCAGATGCGACGGTGCATCCCTACAATGAAGAAATGCAATGAGGTCGCAGTGCTTAGTCACTACCAGTCCGCTTCCCCACCCGGCATTGTTCAGGTGGTCGCGCCGAACGAACGGCGCCGATGGTTCTTCGCTGCAGCGTCGGGACGGCTCGTCCGGAGCCGCTTCCGCCCTCGGGGTATCAGCCGGGCGCCGCCATGCGTTCGGCGCTTGAATCCAACCCCAGGAGAAGGAGAAATCGAATGAAGACTAGTTTCCTCGCCCTCGCGGCCGCCACGGCGTTCGGCCTCGCCACCGCCGCCTCGGCGCAGACGAATGAGACGGGCAAGAGTGCCGCCGCTGCGACCGGAGAATCCGGCATGATGGGGCAGCCTGGCATGATGTCCTCTGAAGGCCGTGGAGGAATGGGCCGCGGCAAGATGGGTGGCATGGCCCCCGGCATGATGACGATGATGTTCGTGATGATGGACACCGACGGCAACGGGGCCCTATCACTCGAGGAGGTGCAGGCTGTGCATGCACGCATGTTCGACCGCGTCGATGAAAACGACAACGGCGAGGTCACCATGGAGGAGATGCGCGGCTTCATGCAGATGATGCGCCCGGGCGGAAACTAACCCGCTCGTGACACATCCTCGCGCCCGCTGCTCAGGCGGGCGCGATGAACCGGCGGCGGCCATTCCGTTCTCAGCGGGTTGGATTATACGGATTCCCACCGCAACCGCTTGAAACGGAGCCGCTTCAGTTACACCCAATTTCCACCGAATTGACGGACGCGACCCCATTCTCGCTACGAGTTTGTCCAGCGTGCCGCCGACACTACCTAGCTTGGTCGCAGGCGAGGTGGCGAAAAACGGGGATGAAGCCACGCTCGCTTGGTTTGGGCCATTAATGTGCGACAGGGCGATCAATTCCGCATTCAGATCGTTCAGCCGGACGGGACGACAGTGCTCGATCAGAGGACCGAGCTACTGCTGCGGCGAAAGGCCAACTACCTCGCCTATAGCGGTCGTTGTCGCTCGATCATCGCGGGTACCTACAGCATAACGATTGACCTCGTTAGCGACGGGGTTCCCGAAGTCATGACCAAATTGGCTGTACAGGTCGATAGGTAGAACGAGTGCAAGCTCAGGGTGCGTCGTCCGGAAAGCTTACTTGCGCGATCATATTTCCGTCTGTCATCGAGTCGAAGGCCGGTCGCGGAGCGCTCCCAATCCTTTTTATAAGAGGATCTGTGTCTCACCGCTCGTTGCATGGGTCCGATAACATTCGCTTATCGGACCCTTCGAAATTGGCCGTTTTGACAGGTGCTAGAAAAGCGAACGATAACGAAATTTCGTTCGTTTCGCACGGTAGCGGCTTGGGCTTGGATCGAGGCGGCGGGGAATGGTCCGGCAGACGCTGCGCAACTGAGCAAATTCTGCTGATCCTGAGTGTGGCGCTATAGCGCCAACGGCGCGGCGGGCCTGCGCGACCTGCGGAAAGAGCAACCGCCCGAAGCTGGACGGCATCGCTGATGAGCGAGAGCGGGAGGATGGCATGCGGGGACAGCCGACAGCCAGGGTTCTGGGACGCCGACGAAAAGAAGGATCGTGTCCACTTGGATACTGGCCGAACTCTCCCGCTGGATCGAGGTACAATTCGAAAATCATGTTCATCCCGCCAGCCAGTAGCGCATCCTGCGGTGTGCGGGCTTCCAGTGAAAAAGGCCTGGCTGCCCCTCCATGAGCGCCCGGTGAGACTTCCCTAAGCCGCGCTTGTTAATTTGTCGAAAATGTCTTTCGTCGAGAACGGACACAGACGTCAATGCATTGGTGTACTGAATAAAAATGACAGTGTTCGAATACAGTGGCTTGCAAGCAGAGCGTCTCGGCTTCTGGATCTGCAAGCAAATGTGGCCGATGGACACGGATCCATATATGTTTCTGGGCCGCGCAATGCAGATCTGCGGGAAAGCCATCTTTCCGGATGATTGGAATGGTCACGAGCTGCACGAGCGATTTCGCAAGAAGCCGCGGGTCGATCAGTATCCGAACCTTACTGAACTGGACCGGTCTAACGCCCGGGACCTGATCGGTCAGTTCGAAGGCCTAGGCCCGCCAGCTGATGAGGGATTCTATCCAACGCTGGGCGAATGGAAGCGATACTGCGAATACGACGCACTGATTGCGGACTCGCTTGTCGCTTCATTCGAACGCGTGCGAACAGTCATGTCGTTCCTCCAAAAGCAGATCGCCGAGGGTAAAATTTCCTCAGTCGTTCGAGAGATAGATGGGGACGGTCAATTTCGGTCGGTTCCGATCGAACGCTGGCGATCCGACTCTTCGACTGCATTTTTTATCGCCTGCCTTATGAGCTACGAAAAGGAGGTTGGAGAAGCCTCCGCACAGGTTCCGCCCGCAGTCTGGACCGAACATCCCGAGTCGGCTGCTCATCCGGAACGATGGCCACACTATATTTTCGTGCATCGTGGCGACCTTGTGGCCGTGCTTAAGAGGGAGTTCGGGCACCGTCATACGAAGGTGGAAAGAAACGCTCCGTTCTCCGAGGCTATTGAATTCGTGAAACGGCATGTAGAACATTGGGAAAGCCATGGCCGAGCTGGCGCGTATCGTTCAACGCGGGAGCGTCTCGAAGCCTGCGCAGTTAAAAGCAACATTAGGCCACAGCGGATTCGAGATATATGGAAGCCCGATAGTAGCTTCAATCGAGGACAGAACCCGCTGATCCCTCTCGAGTGGAGGCGGCCTGGGCCTGCCGGTCCACGACAAGATCGCCCTGATCCGGGCCGATGCCCACTCTGCGGCGATCTCCAGCGAGAATGAACTGGCTGGAGGTCGGAACCTGAAAGGTTCGCGTTAATCCGCTCTGGAAGTACCCATCCGCAATAACGCGAAAAAGCACGCGAAAAGCGTGTCCGCGTATTTCGACGGCGTGATTTCAGATTGTCAGTTTGCCCGCCATCGCCGGCTCGCTCGGCAAAAATGGCATGGAGCAAACTTTGGAAAACGGACAACTGGCCTCACCTGATCTCCCCGACGAGGGAAGCCTGGTCGAAGGAGTGGATCGATTCTTTCGCACGCAGATGATCGAAGTCGATGATCTTCATCGACGGAGCGATGCGCGGCCGCTAAACGACGAATTCGTCGCCTCTCTCGCGGACAGCGTTCGGGACCAAGGACTGATCAATCCCCTTCTCGTTCGCGCTGTGACTGACGGTTACGAGATTATTGCGGGCAGTCATAGATTCGCAGCATGCGACGCGGTGGGCATGCGCTCCATTCCTTGTTGTGTGGTTGAAAGCGAGGACGCCCATGCTGAACTCCGGATGATCGACGAAAACCTCGTTCGCAACGCACTGACGCCGAGTCAGCAGGCAGAGCAGCTGAGCCGCCGCAAAGCGCTCTACCAGCAACTGTTTCCGGAGACGCGACTCGGCGAATATCGAGGAAATCAGCACAGTTCTGGTGTTCGCCAAATTGGCGAACACCAAAATCGCTTCTCTGTTGACGCCTCGGTGAAAACGGGGCTTAGCGAGCGGACAATTGATCGCGCCGTTCAGCGCGGCGAACGTATTGTCGAAGCTGCGCACCACGCCCTTCAAGGCACCCGCCTCGATCGCGGCAGCTATCTCGATGAGTTGGCGAAAGTCGAACCGGACGAACAGTTACAGAAAGTCGGCCGCGACCTCGCGGCGCTCGAAGAATCCGCAGTGTCTCGTCGAAAACGTAAGCGGGTGCACGGCGGAAACTCTGCGGTTCTCGACGGGCCAGCGTCGGTTTATGCAACATTGCTTGCTGTTGCAGATCGCATCGATGAGATGGATATCGGGGCGGTCATGGAAAGCTGCCCAACCAGCGAAAAAGCCGCCTTCTGCCAACGCCTGCGCGGCATGATCAGCCGGCTTTCTGACATCGCAGATAAGGCATCGCTATGAGCAAACAGAGATCCAAGACGGCTCAGAATAGATGGATGCCTTGGGAACGGGGCACCATGGAACTGCTTCGTCCAGATCGGCAATGTCGAATCTGGCCGCGGCCTCTCGCCATCAATTCCATCCTCAAGGAGAATGACTGGCGCGTCTTCGCCAGAACGACCGATCTCGTCCAAAAGCTTCAGATCAACCGCCGCGATCTCACTCTGGAAGCGGTTTTCTCGCGTCTCGACGGCTAGCACCTGATGATTGTCGGCGATTTTGCTAAGTTGACCAAGGATCAGGTCGAGATCCGCGTCGTGTTCAAGCTGAACGGTACACGCTTGATCCGCGCCCACACCCACGATTTAGGTCAGTAACCTTTCCGGTGACGGGGAGACGCCCATTGCCGGATCCGGCCATTACTGTTGTCGTTGTCGACCGGTTCGTCCACCATTCCGCGATCTTCGATATGAATGTCGAGAGCTATCGCCGCAAGACTTGCAAAGCGGTAGCTCCGACGCGATCGCGCCCTGCCTCAGTTGAGCGGACGGCGATTGTACGTACGCTTCACTGCTGCATTGTCGCGGATTTCAACACATCATTTGGCGACTAACCGCCGAGATTCTCTGGCTCTCTGCGGGGAAAGTTTTGAAATGTAATAGCTAGTCACAGCAAATGTATGTGGTCGAAGAGGGAGGACCTGTCGGTCGGCATCGGTAGGACTGGCGGCGTGGCTCACCTTCGGGTTCCGGTACGACCATCATTATTATATTTCGAAAACCCAATGACGATAAGCTTCTGCAAATTCAGGAAAAACGACAGAGTATGTGTGTAACTATCCGCAAAGGACGACGTATTTCCGATGCCTCGCAGACAGAACCGTGCCCGCAGACGATTTCGCCCTGGAAACCAGGCGCCATGCCGCCTCGGCGAACTGACAGACGCCGCGGAATTCCGCCAGATCACATTCCGTACCCCGCGGCCCGTACATTATCTCGAGCGACTGCGCTATGTCGGGGAGCAGCCTCCGACCAAGACCGTTCAGGTTCTGCTCGAAGCGCTTCTTGCGGTGGCCATCGATGCGGATCGCTCGATGCGTCCTGCGTCGCACTTGGTTCCGTCGCGGGCAATTCTCGCCGTGTTAGGCAGGTCAGCCCGGAGAGGGGAGCTCGAGGTGGCCGTTGAGTCGCTGGGAGCAATGGTTCTTTCTATCGTCGACCTGAAGGAGAGGGAGGCATTTCGTCCGAAAGCTTTCAGGGCTTACGAAGATCGGCAGGGCAATCTCGTCAGCCGTAAACGCCGTCCATGGCGGCGGCGCCTGCCGTCGCCCACGGTGGGTTTTCTTCCGTTCGATTCTCTCGAACTGGTCGGATCCGATATACGGTTTCAGGTTTCAGAGGTTCTGCGGCGAGCGCTGTCTGGCCAGCATCAGTATGGTTATCTCGATCTCGTCGCCATCTCGAATTTTCGCTCGATCTATACACTCCCACTGTACCGCCTGATCGTATCTCGAACGCGGGAGATGCGGACGAAGGTGCCCGACGGGACAGGTGTTTCCGTATCATTTCGAATTGAAGATCTAGCTGAAAACGCTTCATACAGGCGTCAGGGGGGCGGGTTCGCAGCCCAGATCAAACGAACCGTTATCGACGCCGCGATGCGGGATTTTTCCCGGCCGCGGCGTCCTGGGGAAGAACGCGACGAGCCAAACTTGCCGATTAGCGTCCGTACGGTCGGCGATTTTGCCGCATTCTTCGTTCAGATCGAGTTGCCGTCGGTCGAACGCCTACCATTCTTGCGTCGCCAGACATACGATTCCGGATCAGTGCGGCGGGTTTCGCCAAGAGACGATCCCCGGTTCCAGATCCCTGTCGGCGTCCTTCTGAAAATTGAAAGGCAATACAATGTCGTCGACAGTTGTGCGGCGAACGCCTGGCTGATCGCGTTGCATGAAATGGAGACGAAGTCGGATTTTACCGGAAATGCCAGAAAACGGAGGCTGCGCGGGTACGGGCTCCGGAAGGCATTGGAATCCCAGCCCCTCCGGCAAGTCCTTTATGAGTTCCTCGTAGAGGAGGCGATCAGGCCGGATTTGCTCGATACCGAAAAAGCGAACCATCTCTCCGTTCAGAACGCTCGGGATGCGGCGGAATTCAGATACCGCGTCCATGCGGTGGGGCTGGACGAAGCTACGGTCGAAAGAGAAGCCAAGGCCGACGCTCTTCGTAGGCAAGTTGTTTTGATGGAGCGCGGCAGGATCCGAATGCGTGATGCTCTTCCGTCACTACCGTCGGACATGACCTTGGCGGAGGTCGAGTATGAAGTGGCTGTGCGATGCACGGGCTGCAACCGGATCGACTATCCCGGCGGAATGGAAGCCGAAATATTTCCCCAAAGGACTGTGCGCGAGTCGTTGAGCTTCTGGCAAGAGGTAAGAGGTTGTGAGGCTGACTGCAACCTCTACGCCGTTCGAATTGATAAAAACCGGAGGTATGTCGACGAAAAGGGAAGTTCAGCAGTTCCTGGCCGCTGAAAATTTAGGCCAGAGCAATTCTCATTGTTAGTGTCTAGGCCTATCCGTCGGGGGTGTGACCATCGTCTAGCACTACTTTGGCACTTTAGTTTCACTTGGTTTTGTCAAGAGTCTATCGCAGTGTGGGCACCGCAACGGTGCAGGTGGTGGCGAGCGAGCGAAGTGGTCAAGCATGGAAATGCTCTATGAGGGCGACCTGCCTTCCCACGACCGCATGCGGCTCTACGACGACAATCTGAGCTAATACTGGTGGATGACCGACCCCATGTCGAACTCGATGCGCTTGTGGCGGGTCGGCAGTTGCCGGCACCGAACATCTGATACCGGCCCGCTCATGAACTGACCGCTTTAATGTACGGGTAGTTGCAGAGGGACCGGATGCGGCTTGGATCTCTGGTGGCGCGGTTCCAGGCATCGCAGCAAGCGTCGATGATGGCTTGCCTGTCGCGGAAGACGCACAGGCTGAGGGAGGTCTCGCGCAGATTGAGCCAAAGTATAAAATGGATAAGATCCCTGATCCCGTCAGGACATCCGATGCAGATCTCACTATGCCGCTTAAATAACTGTTTGTATTAATCGACGCATGGGTATGGTTTAATTCTGCATATCCCTGGTTTGGCGATGAAATCAACGATTCCGGAGAAAATCTTAAGAGCACTCGCACGCCGATTGTCGCGCTTCGTCCATTTCCTGTCCATCAGTATCAGCCGTCGTTGTCGCGGCTCAGCGCTTGGGCCGTGACCTTGCCCTTCGGAGTCAGCTCGTAAAGGCCGCGCTGCTTCTCGACCCGCGTGACATAGCCGCGGCGTTCCAGCTCGCCCACCCTCGCATACGCGGTTTGCTTGGGAATTCCCAGTTTGCTGACGATTTCGCCCAGCATGCCGCGACCGCCCAGATTGGCAAGAGCAACGAGGGTGGCGGCCTTGGGCACGGTCATCCCTGGCTCTGATTCCAGGATCGACCGCTTGTCGAATTCGGACCGCCCCAGAACGTCCTTGACGCAGATCGAGATCAGCTCGTCACGGGGGATGGACGCATGGGTCTCCCGGCGGGTCTCGTAGAGATCGAGGACGTCGCGCGTCAGGTAGACTAGAGCGTTGACCATCTGAGGGTGCATGGGGAGGCTCCTTCGGGACTGTCCATGGCCGCTATCGTCTGCGGCCTCACCCGTCCGCCTATACCATGTACGAATACTTGGAAAGGGACTCTTGACGGATCAGTCGCCGATCCGTAGGCGAAAAAGTAGCTCCGAATGGTACTTGAAGACGCACCCGGCAACGAAGGAACTGCACGTGCTCCGCAAGTACCTTATCGAATTCGGCCAGAAGGACCTTCTCGTCGCCGCTCCGCAGGCCCCGTTTCTCTGTGAAAGATTATCACCCACCTCGCCACCGTGGACAAAACGTCCCAGGTAAGCGCCACCCAGGCGTTCCACTTCATCCAACAGGAAGGTCAGAGGTGGCTCGGCCAATCTGCACAGCGGGCTGAGTGGATTGTCTGCCTGAAGGCGGCCAGGATGACCGTGATCAGGAGAGACGATGACAAAGAGACCCAGGCGGAACCACAACCCGGCCTTCAAGGCGAAGGTGGCGCTCGCTGCGGTGCGCGGCGAGAAGACACTTGCCGAGCTGGCACAGCAGTTTGATGTGCATCCCAATCAGATTACGCAGTGGCGTTCCCAGCTCCTGGAAGGTGCCGCCGGTGTCTTTGGGCCGGAAGCGGCTGCGATTGCCGCGGCGCCGACGGTCGACGTGAAGACGCTGCATGCCAAGATCGGGGAGCTGACGCTGGCGAACGATTTTATGGAATGGCTCGCCCCTTTCCCTCGGCGCATGATTGCGTCGTCGATCAGGATGGCACGAAGGCAAGCTTATGAATGAGATCAGGGTCCTTGGTATCGATCTTGGAAAGGACATTTGCAGCGTCGTCGGTCTGGACGAAACCGGAAAAGTGCTGCTGCGGCGCCGGATGCGTCGGGACAACGTGCTGAAGCTGGCGGATAGAATGCCGGACTGCGTGATGGCGATGGAAGCCTGTTGTGGAGCCCATCATCTCGGTCGACAGCTTCGCGAGCAGGGCCACGATGTACGGCTGATGTCGCCGGAATATGTTCGTCCTTACGTGAAGGCGCAGAAAAATGACGATCGGGATGCAGAGGCGATAGCGGAAGCCGCGACCCGCCCCACGATGCGCTTCGTCGATTTGAAGAGCGACGAGCAGCTCGATATGCAAATTCTGCATCGGGCCCGGGATCGTCTCGTCGGCGAGCGCACGACGCTGATCAACCAGCTTCGGGCGATCCTGCTCGAGCGAGGGATTGTGATTGCGAAAGGGCGAAGCACGCTGGAGCGCCAGCTTGACCAACTCCTCGCGGGCGAAATGGCGATTAGCCGCCGGATCCGGGAGCTGATCGAAGATATGCGGGACGAGTGGCGCGCCCTCGATGACCGGATCGGCGCCCTCGATACGGAGTTCGCGGACCTCGCCCGCACGGATGGGTCGATGAAGCTGCTGTCGACAATCCCGGGGATCGGTCCTTTGAACGCGACCGCCTTCGTAGCCTCGGTCGGAAAGGCCGAGACGTTTAATCGTGGCCGCGATCTTGCGGCGTGGCTCGGTCTTGTTCCTCGACAGATGACGACCGGAGGAAAGCCGCGGCTCCTGGGGATCACCAAACGCGGCAACGGGTACCTCCGGCGGATGCTGATACACGGAGCGCGAGCGGCCCTGCCGTCGCTGTCCAAGGGCAAGACACTGATGGGCGAGTCGCTGCGGGGATTGCTGTCGCGAGCGCACAAGAACACGGCCATCGTCGCGTTGGCCGCCAAGATGGCAAGGATCATCTGGGCGGTATTGAGAACCGGGCGGCCCTTCGACCTGAAGGCGATCCCGTCGGCCGCATAATCGAGTTCGGCTGGAGGGGAGACTTTCTGGCCAGCGTTGTCTGCGAGTGGACTGAAAAGATGGCCTGACAGTCGAACGGTGTGCCGAGATCCTGATCCAAAAAATGGCGTCTGACGCCGACGATTTTATGAGGACCGGTACGCGCGGAAGCTCCATCTTGGCCGGGGCCAATCCCCGAGACCGGATACGTTGGCGCAGACTGAAGAGCCGGAAAAGAAATTCCTTGCAGTCGGGGCGAGCCATACGTTTTGGAAGGCGCGCTCGACAAGGTCGGACTGTTGCCGAGCGCAAAACGATGATCGACCGGTCGCACGATCTGCCGATCGCCCGGCGGGCACGTGAACTCGGGATCAGCCGGGGGAGCGTCTACTACCTGCCGCGTTCGGTTCCCCCTGCCGACCTCGCGTTGATGCGGCGGATCGACGAGCTGCATCTGGAATATCCATTTGCCGGGAGCCGGATGCTACGCGACCTCCTCGCCGGGGAAGGCATTGTCGTCGGCCGCCTTCATGTCGCGACGCTGATGAAGCGACTGGCGATCGAGGCGATCTACCGCAGGCCGAACACCTCGAAACCAGCGCCGGGCCGCAAGATCTATCCCTATTTCCTGCGCAGGCTGCAAGTGACGAGGGCCAATCAGGTCTGGGCGATGGACATCACCTACATCCCGATGGCCCGCGGCTTTGTCTATCTTGCCGCCGTCGTCGACTGGTTCAGCCGGCGGGTGCTGAGCTGGCGGCTGTCCATCACGATGCAAGCTGACTTCTGCATCGAGGCTGTAGAGGAGGCCATAGGCTGGTTCGGCAAGCCCGAGATCTTCAATACGGATCAAGGTTCGCAGTTCACCAGCATCGACTTCACGAAGGTCCTGATGGCCGAGGGCATCAAGATCAGCATGGACGGCAGAGGCGCCTGGCGCGACAACGTCTTCGTTGAGCGGCTCTGGAAGTCCGTGAAATACGAGGAGGTCTACCTCCGGGCCTATGAGACCGTCAGCCATGCCCGGGCATCGATCGGCAGATACCTGAAATTTTACAACGGACGACGCCCGCATTCGAGCTTGGGGCGGAGAACACCGGACCACGCCTACTTCAACCGGCCGCTTCTCGCAGCGGCCTAAACCCGGCAGGCAATCCACTTACCAGGCCGATGAGCCTGTTCAGACAAACCGAGCCACCTCTGTCTGCGGTGATGGACAGGGACTGCCTCGCCGTTACGCCCGAGGGGCGCCGGGTCCAGGCCACGGTTACGCCGTTCGTACGCCGCTACGGCGAGAAAGATAAAAGCGCTAAAGCGGCGACCATGGCCGCTCAGTCGGCATCGGCCACAGTCATTTCGCCCCGCCAGCTCGCGGTCCTGGCCGATCGGCCTATTACGTCAGTCTACACGAGCCTGTCGGACAGCAAGACTAGCGGTCACGGCGAGTGGCACATCACCCGCCGGCCGTCTGCGGTACGGGCACGGAACCAAGGGCCAGGTAGGGTCGTGGGCTCGCGTAATCGACGAGGCGGACCCGAAAGATCGGTTTGGCGAGCGGTTCCGGAAGATGGAGAAGGCGGCGCAGGCCCGGGGGCTTGGCGGATTTCGACCGCGGGCAGATCGAGTGGCACATTCTGGGCCACATGACCGAGGCGGTCTTGCCCATGTCGCCGTTGTCGATCCTGCGCCCAGGCCAGACCGACCGCATCGCGGTCGTGGCCGCAGATCTATTCGAAGTGACGCCGCTCTGTGTAGCGCGACAATCTGGATGAGAATACGTGTTCTCACCCTGATTGTCGCGCCGCAGCTCTGACTGCATATGTCTGCACATGGGAAAAAGGGGGGGGGCTTCGGCCCCCTTTTTATGTCTACGCCGTAGACACATTATGAGGTACGGCGTGTGTCAGACTAACGGGGCAGTGGGGCACTTTCAGACCAGCTTGTGTGCATATCAATGCATGCTGACCCTGCAACCAGGCCATCCGGCGACGGACCATGCCGACCACCTCCCTCCGGCGGTATCCCTGCGCCACCATCGTCGCGATCGCCAGCTCGAGAGCGTCTTCCACGGGGACGACGAGGTGGCCGTCCTGCTTCAGCATCGTGCGCCCGATCGCCCCCAGGATCGTCCGGTCCACAACCCGGGCCTCGGGCTTGGCCGCGCCTTCGCGCTCTTTACGCCAGTCCTTAGTATAGCTCCGCTTGGCCTGCGCCCGCGCTCTCTTGCGATCTCTGGAAGAAGTCAGGGCGGTCGATGTTGGCACGCTGTTCATCATTTCTTAGCGCCTCTATGATCTGGTCTCTCTTCCCCGCGGCAACGGCCGCATTCAGGTACGGAGACCTCTGATGGCTTATCCCGTCGCTTTCGCCCATGCTGGCGCCGCAATCAGCGTGATGGCTTTTAATTCGGCTGTTGACGTGGGCATCGATCGCTATCTCCAGCGCCGCGCCGAAATGGATCTTCACGACGTCTATGCCCGTGAACGCGCCCGACGGATCGCCGCCGAGCGCGCCCTCGCCGAGGCCGACCGTCAGCTCGCCGCAGCCAAGCGCATCTTGCGCATGGTGGCGATCTCTTCATAGGCCCGGCGCTCGACCTCGTCCGGGTCTGGATCGTCATGGCCCATCGCCGCCATCCTCCGCATCACACGGCGCATGATCGCTTGCATGTCGTGCCGTTCGTTCTCGACGTTCGCGGCCTCAGCCAGGCGGACGGCGCGGCAGCTCGGGCGCTCAAGACCCGGCATGGCCTCTTCCGAACCCTGCGCCCAGTTGTAGACGGCCATCGGGTCCGCCTCGGCGACGCGCAGGAGATCGGGATAGTCAGCCCCCATGATCCAAGCCTTGTCGTGCTCGGTCAACAGGTCGCCGAACAGAGGGATGCCGCCGTCGAGGCGTGCCCGGCAGGCGCGGACGAAGGTGTGGCCCTCGTGGCAGTTGCGGAACGTCGCGGCGAGATGCCGAGATTCCTGCGAGACCGGGTCGTTGTCGTTGAATGCCGTATAGTCGGGTTCGTCGAACGTGTCGGCAGCGACGACAGGGCGCCAGCCGACAACGACGCCGTCGATGACGAGGGCGACACGGTGAGCGGCACGGCGTATCGCCGAGACCGTCCGTTTCAGAAGGGATTGCAGGGCTTTCAACATGGCAGTCTCCATGGGCATGCGGCTCTCCGGCCGGCAGAACGCACGCTAGCAACGGAGGCTGAAAGTTCGTAAAGAATATGAAAATGTTAATGGGACGGTAAATGGCGGAGGAAAGGGAAAGCGGACACGGTGTCAGTCTCACAAATCAGCGAACCCACTGAAGTAACCGGGAAGGGCGCAGGAAGAGCGCCGCAAGCCACCACTGTCCCGAATCAATCGAAACGGGACTGGACACACGAGTGAGCCATATTTACTGTAAAGATGATCGGCTGCTGTGAGAGTTGTCGGCGTGCGTCGGATCGAAGGTCCGGACAAAAGGGGAATGACAATGTTTCAGTTGATTGTCGGGGTCATTGACCTCGGTTCGCCAGACGAGCGGCACGTTGTGCATGTCGAGATGAAAGGTGCCGACACGGCCTTGATCGAGGCGACGTCGCGTCTGATGATTTACGCGTCTGATACGCTGTACGACTGCGAGCTGCACCTTCTCGCCGACGGTGGGATTGCCGGCGGCCACATCGCCAGTGACAGCTACC
This sequence comes from Aurantimonas sp. DM33-3, assembly GCF_014334315.1. NCBI lineage: Bacteria > Pseudomonadati > Pseudomonadota > Alphaproteobacteria > Hyphomicrobiales > Aurantimonadaceae > Aurantimonas > Aurantimonas sp. DM33-3. Next base: position 26,810 of record NZ_JACSGS010000001.1, read on the forward strand.
TTCCTCCTATGCGGAGCGAAGCCGACGTCGATTGCACGGCGGGCTGGCTTGCCTCATTTTACCCGGACCGGCCGTCGCGGGACGGTCACGCCGCACTGTTGCAGGAGATGGAAGGAGGTCGCGCGTGAGCCGTCTTCCTGCCGCTCCTAGGACTCCCGAACAGATCGCGAAGGTCCGGGAACTGTCCCCTACGCATTCCGCTTCGCGGATCTCCGAACAGCTACAGTCGCTGCCCCCCGGGCTCACCCGTAACGCTGTCATCGGCCTCTGGGACCGCCTTGATATTCGGGTTATCCGCCCCTCGGCCCCACGGCGCAAGCCGCGGGACACGGAGGAGGAGAGGGCGCGCCGCCAGATGGCTATCGACCGCCGTCGGGAAGGGGCCCGTCGCCGCTACGCCGAGAAGCGCCGCAAGCCCGAGGTCCGGGACGCCGCCGGCGCAGCAGAGCGCAAGGAAGCCGCGGCGTACCGCAAGACCAAGCGGGATATCTTGGGCGAAGGCCGAGTCGTCGACATTTGGACTACCCTGTTCGGGACCCGAGGCGGGGTCCGTCTCGCCGACAACAAGACCGGCTGCCGTTGGCCGGTCAGGGAATGTGGCGCCGCTCTGTACGTGTGCGGCTGCCCGATGGCTGGGAAGGTCTACTGCACGTCGCATGCCGCGGCCTCGGTTTCGAGGCCCGCATGATGCAGACGTCTGCACAAGCGCCTATCCCCCTCCCGCAAGCTGCGCGTCTCCCGGAGCTGGGGGGCGTGTTCACCCCCCGTCAATTGAGATCGGCTATCCAGGCCGGCCTCCTACCGGCAGAGAAACATGGCCGCAGCTACTACGTCACGCGGGAAGGCATCGTGGAATGGAGGCGTCGATGCCTCGTCAACGTAAGCCCGCCCGAATCGAACTGGAGAAGGCCCGATACCGGGACGGAAAGCTCCATCAGTCCGCTGTCTGGGTCATCCGCGACGGATCGACGAAACGCAGCACTGGCTGCAGCCCTGATGACGTTGCCGGAGCCCAAGAGGCGCTCCGGGTCTATCTCGGCGAACAGCACGCGAAACTGAAACCCGAGAAAGGCGCGCCGGCGAGCGAGGTCATGATCGCCGACGCGCTGCGCCTCTACTGGGAGCGCAAGGGTGACGGCCCAAAAGCCGTCGCCAACCCCACCGAACTGGCGGGCCGCATCCGCAAGCTCTTGGAATTTTGGGGCACGATGACCGCCGCCGAAATTCGTGACATCACATGCGAAGAATATGCCGAGAAGCGCGGATCCCAGTCCGCCGCCAGGCGTGAACTCCAAGACCTCAAGGCGGCGATCCGTCTTCATACGCGGCGCGGCTTCTTGCGTGAATACGTGGCGATTACGTTGCCCGAGAAAGAGGAGGCGCGCGTCGATTGGCTGACCCGGTCGGAAGTGGCCAAGCTTCTTCGGTACTGCTGGACGGCCCGCGAGATTCAGAAAGGGGCGCCGACGCAGAAGCGGCACCTGCGGCACCTCATCCCCTATATTCTGACGGGGGTCTACACGGGGTCACGATCGGCCCGCATATACCAAGCGAGTTTCGACTATGACGAGACTCGGCCACATGTCGATCTCGACGAGGGCATCTATTATCGCAAACCGGCGGTCGAGAAGGCGACGAAGAAACGGGCAGGCGCCGTTCGCATTCCGGACCGCCTTTTGGCGCATATGACGCGATGGCGGCGCGACCACTACCGTCTCGATCAGAAGGGCAATTACGTCATGGGGCCTCCCGCCCGGTTCTTAGTGGAGTACCGAGGGCGTCCCGTGAACCCACGCAAAGCGATGTCGAACGCCCTGGTCGCGGTCTTTGGCCCTGCGCATCCGTTCGTCGCTCACACCATGCGCCATACCTGCGCTACCTGGATGCTGAAGGACAAGGTGTCGGTCAATGACGTGGCCGCCTACCTGTCGATGACTCGCGAAATGGTCGAGTGGGTCTATGGTCATCATCACCCCGACAGCCACAGAGCTGCGGGCAACGCTTTCCAAAAAAGCCGTCATGGTTCCCCGACAGTTTCCCGACGTTTTGAAGGCCAAAAGGGAGTCTAAAGGGCGTCAACGGGGCGTCAAAATGACCGGAAATGCGGGAAAAGCAGGCTGGTGAGAGTCGTTCGGGACGAGGGGGTCGCAGGTTCGAATCCTGCCACTCCGACCAGCATTTCTCCGAAGACGATACCCGTCTTCGTCGAGCGCACGATTTCCCGATCATTCTCTCAGACGTTTAGTCGCTGTTCTGCGGCGTGCGCGGAAGCTGCCGGCGCAGGCGTTTCGCGCCTTTGCCCCGCGATGGCCGGGGTCACGCAGGCGGGCTCCGTCCTCTCTCGACGCCTATACATCGCGAAAAGCGCATGTATGAATGCGGTCAACGGGTTTGACGGGAGGACGCCATGATCACGCGACGCAATCTGATGGTTGGCGGGGCCGCCCTGGCCGGCGCGATCGCGGCCGGGGGTACGGTCCGCGCGGCATCGCCGGGCGATCCGCTGGCGACACTCAGCGATGGCCATCTGGAACTGCCGGCGTCGTTTCTCCTGTCCGGCCTGCCGGACGAGGATCGGCGGCAGCTCGGTCTTCCGGCGACGGGCGAGGAGACGGTGCTTACGCCGCCCTGCAATCTGACCCTTTACCGCAGCGGCGAACGTCTGGTGCTGTTCGATGCCGGTTCCGGCCCGAACTTCATGCCGAGCGCCGGCCGCCTGCCGGACAGTCTCGACGCGGCGGGCATCGACCCCGGAGCGATCACCGACGTCATCTTCACCCACGCCCATCCCGATCACATCTGGGGCGTCCTCGACGATTTCGACGAGATCGCCTTTCCCGAGGCGGCCTTTCATGTCTGCCGCACCGAATGGGATTTCTGGCGCTCCGAGGCGGCGCTGACCGGACTGCCGGAAGAGCGGCAGAACTTCGTCGTCGGGGCGCGCAGCCGCTTCGATGCCATCGAAGAGAGAACCACGCTGTTCGATGCCGGCTCCGAGCCGGTTGCCGGCGTCGAGGCCATGGCGGCCTTCGGGCACACGCCGGGCCATTGCGCCTTCGTGCTGCACGGCCTCGATGCGCCGGCGATGGTGGTCGGTGACGCCATCTCCAACGATCCGGTCTCCTTCGCGCGGCCGGATCTGCCATGGGGCGCCGACCAGGACCCCGAGATGGGCGCTGCGACCCGCCGCCGTCTGCTCGACCGCCTGGCGGCCGACAGGCTGCGCTTCGTCGGCTTCCACCTGCCGCAGGGCGGGCTGGGCCGTGTCGAGGCGGACGGAACCGCCTATCGCTTCGTGCCGGGCGCCTGAGCTATTCGGCCGGCCGCCGTTCGATGCCGCGGAAGGCGTGGCGGATCGAGCCTTCGAGGATGTAGGCGAGGCCCAGCCGCGCGCCGATGGCGATCGAGATCAGCACGATCGGCGCCGAGATGGTGAGCAGCGAGGCGGCCGAGATGCCCTGGCCGATCGTGCAGCCCAGCGAGAACACGCCGCCGACCCCCATCAGCATGGCGCCGACGAGGTGCCGCGACAGCTCGCGGGCGTCGTCGCAGGCTTCCCAGCGCACATCGCCGCGACGCCAGGCGGCAAGCGCCGCGCCGACCACCACGCCGAGAACCAGCCCGACGCCGTAATCGGGCAGGGCGCCGGTATAGGCGACGATCTGCAGGATCAGGTCGCCGGGCGGCACCACGAAGGAGGCGCTCTCGACCTGCACCGGCGCGAAGGATCGGGTGGCGACCCATGTCGTCGCCAGCCAGCCGAAGGTGACGGCCGCGCCGATGGCGGTGCCGGCGAGGATCTTGCCGCGGTCGCTGCGGAAACTGGCGGAGCGGAAAACCCAGGTGCCGAGCGCCGCGACGACGGCGAGGGTCATCAGCCATCTGAGGTCGCGGCCGGCAAGCGCGCTGGCGACGGCGCCGAGGGTCTGGTCGGGCGCCCCGAGCCGGGTCAGGTCGTAGGCCTGCGAATCGACGAGGGCGACGCGGCCGAGCGCCAAGACGCCGCGTTGGGCGGCGAGAGCCGACAGGCCGAGCACGATGATGACCACCAGCCCGCGCAGCGAGCCGCCGCCGAGCCGCACCAGCGCGCCGAAGCCGCAGGTGCCGACCAGTGCCATGCCGACACCGAAGGCGAGGCCGCCGAGGATGGCCCCGGTCCAGCCGAAGGCTGGGGTGAGATAGAAGCTCTGCTCCGGGGCGAACTGGCCGGCAAGGACGAGAAGCTGGGTGAGCACGATCGCCACGAGAATGGCGAGGCCCCAGGCGCGCAGGCCGTTGTCGTCGCCGGCGTACCAGCGCCGTTCCAGAGCGGAGAGAGTGCAGAAGTGATGTCTGCGGGCGACATAGCCCATCGCCGTGCCGGCGAGCAGTCCCGCCAGCGGCAGCGCAAGGCCGCTTTCCACCAGCATGTCGGTGCCTCCCGAGCGCCCGAGGGGCGCATCCATCTGCGAGCCTATGCCCGGCCCGCAGCGCTTACAAGCCGATCGCCGTCGTACCCGGCGGGCTACTCACCCGCCGAAGACGCTCAGCGCGGCGCGTCCGGCGCGCCTCTGACGGGCGCGCAGAACAATTCGTACAGCGTCCCGATCAGCGACGTGACCTCCTCGCTGGCGAGGCTGTAATAGACCGTGCGCCCCTCGCGCCGCGTTTTGACCAGCCGGTCGAAGCGCAGCCGGGCGAGCTGCTGCGACACCGCCGCCTGGGGCATCGACAGGATCGACTCGATGTCGCCGACGGAGCGCTCTTTCTCCGACAACAGGCACAGGATGACGAGCCGCGTTTCGTGCGACATCGCCTTCAGGAGATCGCTCGCCTTGCGGGCCTGGGCGAAGAAGGCCTCGGTCTCTTCCGGAGAGGTCGAGGGATCGAATTTGGGAACGGCCCAGTTGGTCAGATTGCTCAAGTCACTCGCTCGGTCGGGTCGGTGCGCGCGAAGCCGCGGTCCTGGCCGGCAGGTCGGCCAGCATGTCGTCGAGAAGGCCCCAGAAGAAGTCTTCGCCGGGATAGCCGCGCAGCCGCGCGATCTCACGGTCATTGTCGACCAGAATGAAGGTCGGTGTCACCCGCTCCGGTGCAATATGCTGCAGATCGTCCGGCCACGGCTCGCTGACGTCGACCCGGCGCAGCGGTGCGGTGCGGCCGGCCTCGGTTTTCGGATAGGCCGGCGCGATCTCGGCGTCGAAACGCGCGCACCAGATGCAGCCGGGCCGTTCCAGCATCAGGAGTTCGGCGGCGAGGGACGGGCTTGCGGTCACACCCAGCAGCGTCCATGCGAAAAGCGCGGCCACGATCGACCGTCCGAATCGCCCAACGGCGCGGCGCGGGCGCCCGGTCGATGGAATTGCAATAGATGATAACATATGCATTCTTCTATCTAATGGCCGGATCCCGCCGGAGCAAGCCGGCGACCGTTGCCGGCCTCAGATAAGTTCGCAATCGGAAACGTCCAAATGCTCGATGTCGGCTATGGCGCCGCACTGCTGGCGGGGCTTCTCAGCTTCGTCTCGCCCTGCGTGTTGCCGATCGTTCCGCCCTATCTCGCCTATCTGGCCGGGCTGAGCTTCGACCAGGTTCGCGAACGCGGCACCGAACCGGCCGTGGCACGGCAGATCATGCTGGCCTCGCTGGCCTTCGTGGCGGGTTTCACCACGGTCTTCGTCGCGCTCGGCGCTACGGCGAGCCTGGTCGGGCAGGTGATCGCCCAGTGGTTCGATGTCCTGTCGGTCGTTGCGGGCATCATCATCATCATCATGGGCCTGCACTTTCTCGGCGTCTTCCGGCTGTCGCTGCTCTATCGTGAGGCGCGGGTGAACGTCGCCCAGAAGCCCGCCGGGCCGCTCGGCGCCTATGTCATCGGCCTCGCCTTCGCCTTCGGCTGGACGCCTTGCGTCGGGCCGGTGCTGGCGGCAATCCTCTTCGTCGCCGGGTCGCAGGACACCGCGCTGCGCGGCGCCGGGCTGCTGGCCACCTATTCCATCGGGATCGGCGTGCCGTTCCTGCTGGCCGCCGCCTTCGCCACAAGGTTCCTGGCCTTTGCGGCTCGGATGCGCCGGCACATGGCGACGGTCGAGAAGATCATGGGCGGCGCGCTGGTCTTCACCGGCATCCTGTTCGTCACCGGACAGATGGCCACCATCTCCTACTGGCTGCTGGAGACCTTTCCGGTCTTCGCGACGATCGGCTAGAAGGAAGCCGGCCGCCCCGTGGGCGGCGGGCACATGCAGGGCGGGGCCCCAGTCGGTCGCGCCAGGGATGATCGCACGTCGAGGAGGACGATATGGCACGGATCTTCATGCTGTCGCTGGTGGCGTTTCTGGCCGCCATGACGCTGTCTCACGCCGCCGAGATCGGCGACGATGGCCTGCACAAGCAGCCCTGGTTCTCACTGTCGTTCCGCGACGTCGCCGAGGACATCGAGACCGCCCGCGAGGAGGGCAAGCGCCTCGCCATCGTCTTCGAGCAGCGCGGCTGCATCTATTGCCGCAAGATGCACGAGGAGGTGCTGTCCGATCCGCAGGTGCGCGACTACATCACGGCGAATTTCAACGTGGTGCAGTACAACATGTTCGGCGACGAGGAGGTCACCGATCTGGACGGATCGTCGCTGTCGGAGAAGACTGCGGCCCGGCGCTGGAGCGTCGTTTTCACCCCGACCATCCTGTTCATGCCGGAAATTGCGCCGGAGGACGGAACCGTCGGGGAGGCGGCTGTCGCGACCATGCCCGGCGCCTTCGGCAAGTCGACGTTCCTGCATATGTTCCAGTGGGTTCGCGAGAAGGGCTACGAGGGCGACGAGCACTTCCAGAAATACCATGCGCGCAAGCTGGCGGCCGACGGCGGGGCGATGGAAACGACCGAATGACTTGCTGCAGCGCAGCAAGATTATTGCACTGCTACAATACATTCGAAAATAACAATACTTGAATTGATGTCGCCGTCCTGCTTTACTGGGTCGACAGGATCCAAGCAGATCGGCTACCCAAAGCCGACATTCGGGAGGAAGCCTTGTCCATGATGCGTTCGTTCGCGCTGAGCCTTGCATTGTCCGTGGCCGTGATGCCGCTGGCACTCGCTGCAGAAACCGCCCCGGCCGATGTGTCCTTCGCGGACATGGCGGTGGCGGATTCGCTGACCGGTCAGCCGGGCGACCCGGTCGAGGGACGCAAGGTCTTCGCCAATCGCGGTCTCGGCAACTGCCTTGCCTGCCACATGGTGCAGGACCTCGAAAGCGAGCTCTTCCACGGTAATGTCGGACCGGCGCTCGATGGCGTCGCCGAACGATGGGAGCCGGGCCAGATCCGCGCGATCGTCGCGAACGCCAAGGAAATCTTCGGCGAGCAGACCATCATGCCGGGCTTCTATACGCTGGATGTCGGCGTGGACGTGGCCGAGAAATTCCAGGGCAAGACGATCCTTTCGGCCCAGCAGGTCGAAGACGTCGTCGCCTATCTGGCGACGCTCAAGGGCGAATAGGAAGGACATTCCATGTACGTGACGAGACGCAAGCTTTTCGCCCTGTCCGCCGGAGCGGCCACGGCGGGCATGTTCGCCTTCGCGCCGGGCCGGGCCTTTGCCACGGTCGAGGCGACCGAGAAGGCGCTGGCGGACTTCACCGGCGGCAAGACGCCGGAGACCGGCAAGATCACCCTGACGGCGCCCGAGATCGCCGAGAACGGCAACACCGTGCCGATCTCCGTCGATGTCGAGAGCCCGATGACCGACGACAGCTACGTGGAATCGGTCACGATCTTCGCCGAGGGCAATCCCAATCCCGAGGTCGCGACCTTCCACTTCACGCCGATGAGCGGCGCCGCCGCCGCGACGACGCGCATCCGGCTGGCCAAGACCCAGAACGTCATCGCCGTTGCCAAGATGAGCGATGGTTCGACCTATTCGGATCGCAAGGAAGTCAAGGTGACGATCGGCGGCTGCGGCGGCTGACGCCGAGGCGACCGCTTCACCCACGAGGATCGATGCGTGACCCGGCCTGCAACGGCGGAAGGTCACTCCAGGAGAACGAGACATGGCAACGCCGAAGCCGAGAGTGAAGGTTCCCAAGAGCGCCAGCGCCGGGGAGGTCATCACCATCAAGACCCTGATCAGCCACGAGATGGAATCCGGCCAGCGCAAGGACAAGGACGGCAATCCGATCCCGCGGCAGATCATCAATAAGTTCACCTGCGAGTTCAACGGAACCAAGGTGTTCGAGTGTGAGATCGAGCCGGCCGTGTCGGCCAACCCCTATTTCGAGTTCACCGCCAAGGTGCCCGAAAGCGGGACGTTCAAGTTCACCTGGGTGGACGACAACGGTGAGACCTACACCGACGAACAGACCATCGAGGTCAAATAGACGCCGGACGGGGGAGCGGTATCGGTCGGTCCGGCGCCGAGCCTCGAAATGGGAGGAAATTGCGTGAAGAAGACTGTTATCGCCCTGTTGAGTGTGTCCTGCCTGGGAAGTCTCACGCTCGTTTCCGGTGCTCTCGCCGACCCGGTCGACGAGGGCCTGTCCATCGACGGCCAGGAAATGATCACCGTCGCCCCCGCGCCGAGCGAGCCTGAAGGACATCCCTTCGACGAAGTGCGCTCCGGCTGGCTCTACCGCGAGGCCGAGACGCGTCAGGTCGAGTCCGACAGCTTCGAGAATCCCGGCATGCTGAATGTCGAGCGTGGCGAGGATATCTGGAACACGGTAGAGGGCGCCGCCGGCAAGTCCTGCGCCACCTGCCACGAGGACGCCTCGGAGAGCATGGCCGGCGTTGGCGCCAGCTATCCCAAATGGGACGCGGCGAACAGCAGGCCGATCAATGTCGAATTGCAGATCGACGCCTGCCGGACCGAACATATGCAGGCCGAGCCCTACAAGTTCGACGCCCAGGACCAGAAGGACCTGACCGCCTTCATCAAGCACCAGTCACTGGGAACGCCCGTCGAGGTGGATCTGGCCGCCGGCGAGATGATGAGCTGGTGGGAGCGGGGCAAGGAGCGCTATTACCTGCGCACCGGCCAGCTCAACCTGTCCTGCGCCTCCTGCCACGAGGACAATAACGGTCGCTATATCCGCGCCGACCACCTCAGCCAGGGCAACACCAACGGCTTCCCGACCTATCGGCTGAAGCAGGCCAATCTCGTGTCGCTGCACAACCGTTTCCGCGGCTGCATTCGCGATACCCGGGCCGAGTTCCCGAAGGCCTTCTCCGACGAGCTGATGGCGCTTGAGGTCTATACGGCCTGGCGCGGTGGCGGCCTGTCGGTCGAGACGCCGGCCGTTCGCCAGTAGCCGGCCGCGGCGAGGGCGGCGGCTGCGGCCGCCCCTCGCGCATCTGACAATTCGATACGGAATCAAGTCCGGCCCGCCCATGCGATCCGGACCGGGGGTGAGCCATGTTCTCCAGACGTGAGTTTCTGACCGCGACCGTCGCGCTTGCGGCGCTCACCGGCTCCGGTCTGTCGGGGCGCTGGTCCCGCGCCGCCGCCCAGCAGGCGCTCAGCGAAGACGCCCTGCTCGGCGCCCCCGATTTCGGCAATCTGACGCTGCTCCACGTCACCGATATCCACGCCCAGCTCAAGCCGGTCTTCTTTCGCGAGCCCGCCGTGAATATCGGCATCGGCGAGGTCGCCGGGCTGCCGCCCCATGTCAGCGGCGCGGACTTCCTGAAGCTCTACGACATCGCGCCGGGATCGCCGGACGCCTATGCGCTGACCTCCGAGGACTTCTCGGCGCTCGCCTCGCGCTACGGCCGAATGGGCGGTCTCGACCGGATCGCGACCATCGTCCGTCGGGCGCGGGCGGAGCGCGGCGACGACAACGTGCTGCTGCTGGATGGCGGCGACACCTGGCAGGGAAGCTACACGGCCAACAGGACCGCCGGCGCCGACATGATCACGGCCATGAACGTCATCGCGCCCGACGCCATGACCGGTCATTGGGAGTTCACCTATGGCACCGAGCGGGTGGAGGAGGCGATCGCCGCCCTGCCATTCCCGTTCCTCGGCTCCAACATCTTCGACCGCGAATGGGACGAGCCGGCCTTCGAGGCATGGAAGATGTTCGAACGCGGCGGCTCCAAGGTCGCGGTGATCGGCCAGGCCTTCCCCTATACGCCGATCGCCAACCCCTCCTGGCTGATCCCCGGATGGTCCTTCGGCATTCGCGACGAACAGATCGCCGCCCATGTGGAAGAGGCGAGGGCGGCCGGGGCCGATCTCGTCGTGCTCCTGTCCCACAACGGTTTCGACGTCGACCGCAAGCTGGCCTCGCGGGTCGACGGCATCGACATCATCCTGACCGGCCACACCCACGACGCGCTGCCCGAGCCGGTGCAGGTCGGCAACACGCTGCTAATCGCCTCGGGCTCGAACGGCAAGTTCCTCAGCCGCCTCGATCTCGACATTGCCGACGGACGCCTGAAGGATTTCCGCTACCGGCTGATCCCGGTCTTCTCCGACGTGATCACCCCGGACGCGGAGATGGCCGCCGTCATCGACGAGGTGCGCGCGCCCTATGCGGACGAACTGCAGCGGGTCATCGGCCACACCGACGGGCTGCTTTATCGGCGCGGCAATTTCAACGGCACCTGGGACGACGTCATCTGCGACGCGTTGCTCGCCGAACGCGACGCCGAGATCGCGCTGTCGCCGGGCTTCAGATGGGGCACGTCCGTCCCCGCCGGCAGCGACATCACCGTCGAGGATCTGCACACCGTCTGCGCCATGACCTATCCGGAGGTCTACCGCAACACGATGAGCGGCGAGATGCTGAAGGCGGTGCTGGAGGATGTCGCCGACAATCTCTTCAACGCCGATCCCTACTACCAGCAGGGCGGCGACATGGTCCGTGTCGGCGGACTCGGCTACGGCATCGATCCGACGAAGGAGATCGGATCGCGGATCTCCGACATGACCATCCTCGCCACGCAGGAGCCGATCGAAGCCGGGCGCGACTATGTCGTCGCGGGCTGGGCGTCGGTGAACGAAGGCACCGAGGGACCGGCGATCTGGGATCTGGTGGAAAGCTATCTGAAGGGGCACTCCGAGATTTCGCCGACGGAAAACCGCAGCGTCACCGTGCGGGGCTGACAGCCGCGCCTCGACAGGCGCCTTGCCGCATGATATATGCAAAATATCATATATTTATATGTCGGGAGGAATGCGGATGAGCGACGGACCCGGAACGAGCGAACGCGGCCTCTCCCGCCGCAACCTCCTGAAGCGTGGTCTTGCGATCGGCGGAACCGCAGCCGCGGGGCTGGCCGGCCTGCGGAGCGCAACCGCGGCCCCGGCCGGCGGGGATCCGGCGATCACCGAGATCCAGGACTGGAACCGCTATCTCGGCGAAGGCGTGGTGGCGCGGCCCTATGGCACACCGTCGCCCTTCGAGGCCCATGTGGTGCGCCGGGACGTCTCCTGGCTGACGGCCGATGCGACGAGTTCGGTGAGTTTCACGCCGCTGCACGAGTTGGAGGGGATCATCACCCCGAACGGCCTCTGCTTCGAGCGCCACCATGCCGGGATCGCCGAGGTGCCGCCGGACGAACATCGCCTGATGATCAACGGCCTCGTCGATCGCCCGCTGGTCTTCACCATGGAGGATCTCAAGCGCTTCCCCCGCGAGAACCGCGTCTACTTCCTCGAATGCGCCGCCAATAGCGGCATGGAATGGCGCGGCGCCCAGCTCAATGGCTGCCAGTTCACCCACGGCATGGTCCATTGCGTCATGTATACCGGCACGCCGCTCCGCTACCTGCTGGAGGAGGCCGGGGTAAAGACCGCCGGCAAATGGCTGCTCGCCGAGGGCGCCGACGCCGCGGCGATGACCCGTTCGATCCCGATGGAGAAGGCTCTCGACGACTGCCTCGTCGCCTGGAAGATGAATGGCGAAGCGCTGCGGCCCGAACAGGGCTACCCGGTGCGGCTCGTCGTTCCCGGCTGGGAAGGCAATATGTGGGTCAAGTGGCTGCGCCGGCTGGAGGTCGGCGATCAGCCCTGGGAGCAGCGCGAGGAAACCTCGAAATACACTGACCTCCTGGCGGACGGCAGGGCGCGCAAATTCACCTGGGGCATGGAGGTGAAGTCGGTCATCACCAATCCGAGCCCGCAGGCGCCGATCACCCATGGCCGCGGTCGCACCGTCCTCACAGGACTCGCCTGGTCGGGCAATGGCCGGATCAAGCGGGTGGACGTGTCCCTCGACGGCGGCCGCAACTGGCATGCAGCGCGGATCGACGGGCCGAGCCTGCCGATGGCGCTGCACCGCTTCTACTACGATTTCGACTGGGACGGCTCCGAACTGCTGCTGCAGTCGCGAGCCATGGACGAAGAGGGCTTCGTCCAGCCGACGAAGTCCGCGCTGCGGGCCGCGCGGGGCGAGAACTCCATCTACCACAACAACGGCATCCAGACCTGGCACCTGAACGCCGAGGGAGGGCTCGAGAATGTCGAAGTGTCCTGAAACGATCCTCGCCGTTGCCATGATCGCTGCCGGCCTGTTCGCCGCGCCGGCACTGGCGCAGGAAGGGGATGCGGCCGCCGGCAAGAAGGTCTTCAACCGCTGCCGCGCCTGCCACGATGTCGGCGAGGGCGCGAAGAACAAGATCGGCCCGCATCTCAACGACCTCTACGGTCGCGCAGCCGGTGGCCTCGACGACTACAATTACTCGCCCGTCGTGAAGACCGCCGGGGCGGAAGGTCTCGTCTGGAACGACGAGACGCTGGCGGCTTATCTCGCCGATCCGCGCGGCATGCTGCCGGGCAACCGCATGGCGTTTCCCGGTTTGAAGAAGGACAAGGAGGTCACCGATCTCCTGGCCTATCTCACCACCTTCTCGGCTGAACAGGCCGCCGAGGCGGCACCGGCCCCTGCCGAGGATGCTCCCGCCCAGCCCGAAGCCGAAGCCGAAGCGGAGCCGGAGCCGGACGCGGTGGCGCAGGCATCGCCGCACGGCAGCGCCACGCCGGCGAGCGCGCCAACGCAGCATAGCGAATCGTCCACGGGGCCGCTGCGTCTCGGCCGTGCCGCGACGGAGGCGGAAGTCGCCGCCTGGGACATCGACATCCGGCCGGACGGCAAGGGACTGCCGGTCGGCAGCGGCACGGTCGCAGACGGCGAGGTGATCTTCACCGAGCAATGCGCCTCGTGCCATGGCGATTTCGGCGAGGGCAGGGGCCGCTGGCCGGTGCTGGCCGGCGGTCGGGACACGCTCACCCGCGAACGGCCCGAAAAGACAGTCGGCTCCTACTGGCCGCATCTGTCGACCGCCTATGACTACGTCCGGCGGGCCATGCCCTTCGGCAATGCGCGGTCGCTCAGCGACGACGACGTCTACGCGCTGACGGCCTATGTCCTGTATCTGAACGATGTGGTGACCGACGAAGAGTTCGAACTGTCCGACAAGAACTTCACCGCGATCGAGATGCCGAATGCCGGCGCCTTCATCCCCGACGACCGCGCATCGGAGGCCCATTACAAGGCCGATGCCGATCCCTGCATGTCGGACTGCAAGCCAGGTCCGGTGTCGATCACCTCGCGGGCGCAGGTTCTCGACGTGACGCCGGACAGTGGCGCCGAAGGGCCGGCGGGTGGTAACGTCGACTGACGCGGGGCCGGTGGGGTCCGCGCCGGGCCTGCGGGCCCGGGTTAGACCCGAGTGAAAGGCATCGTCATGAAAATCGCCCTCCTAGCCGCCGCCGCGCTGGTCGCGTCGTCGCTCGCCGCCAAGGCCGGTCCGGACGACAAATCGTCCTTCGAGCCCGTGCAGTACGAGGCGCAGAAGGTGCTCTACGATTTCAATTTCGATGCCCCGCTCGACGGCGTGCGGGCGCTCGGCTTCATCCGCAACCACATCAAGGCCGCCAAGGAGTTCGGCGATTTCGAGGGCTCGAAATTCGTCGTCGTCGCCCATGGCAACGAGCTGCATGGCTTCTCGCGCCTCAACCGCGCGGCCTTCCCGGATGTGTATGATGCAGTCAAGGAACTGGCCGACGAGGGTGTCGAGTTCCATATCTGCCGCAACGCCGCCAAGGGCCGGGGCTACGCGCCGGACGAATTCTACGACCTGTTCACCGTCGTCCCGGCGGCGGTGATCGACATCGCGAAATACGAGAATGCCGGCTACAGCTACATGTATCCGGCGCTCACGCCGCGGATGAACCGCGACGACGTGATCGCGAAATACCCCGAGCTCGAGCTTCAATAACGAAAGGCGAGACCATGGCCAGCAACGCCCCCGCACCGATCGCGCTCCGGCGCACCCGGCTGACCGCGGCGCTGGCCGGTCTGGTCTTCGCCTTTGCCGCCATGCTGGCGGCCGGTCAGACTGTCACCGCGGCTGCGGCGCAGGAGGCTGAGGACGACGGCGGCTTCGTCACCCACAAGCTGGCGCTGCAGGTCTCCGACAATGACGAGGCGGCGATGCGGTCGGCGCTCGACATCGCCGCCAATGTCTCGCGCTTCTACACGGCCAAGGCCGAGGAGGTGGAGATCCGCATCGTCGTCTACGGCCCCGGAATCGAGATGCTGCGGCCGGAGCGCACCCCGGTGATGGAGCGGCTGACCTCCTTCGACCAGAGCATGCCGAATGTCGGCTTCGTGGCCTGCGGCAACACGCTCGATTCGCTCGAGCAGGCCGAAGGCGAGCGGCCCGAGATCGTCTCCTTCGCCGACGAGGTGGAGGCTGGCGTCGCCGAGCTGATCCGCCTCGACGAGACCGGCTACACCATCGTCAAGCCGTAACCGCCCGGCGCAGCCCTTTCGGCTTCAGCAGCCGGTCGCGACACCGTCGAGAACGCCCGAACCTGACCGATACCGGCCGGGTGGAACGAGAATCCACGCCGCGCCCGTTTGCCGAAAAGCTGTTTCCGCCTGCTGCCCCGGGCCGCATTCCTGTAGCGCGAATACATCGCGAACTCCGCATATGTTCCGGCTATTGCAACGGCACCGGGACATATGGCGATGGATTTCGTTCCCCTGATCGATCTCGTCGGCGAGAATGCGACCGCCCTGATCGGCGGCGCCGTCGTCGGCGGCCTGTTCGGCATCTTCGCCCAGCGCAGCGCCTTCTGCACGCGCTCGGCCGTTCTGGACCTCACCCGGCGGCGTGACCTGTCCGCGCTGGCGGTCTGGGCCGGCGGATTCGCGGTCGCGGTGCTCGGCATCCAGCTCCTGCTCAATTACGGCTATGTCGACGTGCGCGAGACGCGCTTCTTCTCGACCGCCCAGAGCCTGTCCGGCGCCATCATCGGCGGCCTCGTCTTCGGCCTCGGCATGGTGCTGTCGCGCGGCTGCGTCTCCCGGATGATCGTCTTGGCGGCATCGGGCAATCTGCGCGCCCTCTATACGTCGGTGATCGTCGCGATTGTCGGTCTGGCGACCTATAGCGGCGTCCTCGTCCCCTTGCGCGACGCCGCGGGCGGCCTGTGGAGCACGGCGGCTATCGGCGGCAATGACCTCCTCGCCCATGCCGGCCTCGGCCAGGAAGCCGGCATTGCCATCGGCGCGATCCTTGCCGTTTCGGCGCTGGCCCTTGCGCTAGTCTCGAAGGTCTCCCTTTGGCGCTTCATCGGCGGCATCGGCGTCGGCGCCAGCGTCGTCGCCGGCTGGTACTTCACCTACACCCTGTCGCTGCAGGTGTTCGAGCCGATCCAGGCCGAGAGCCTGTCCTATATCCGGCCGCTGGCCACCACCGGCGCGCTTGCCACCGATCCGGACAGCTTCTTCGGTCTCGATCAGGGCGTCCTGATCGGCACGCTCGTCGGTGCGTTCCTCGCGGCGATCCTGTTCGGCAATTTCCGCATCGCGACCTTCTCCGAGCCCGGCACGCCGTCGGTGCTGCGCTATACGATCGGCGCCGTCCTGATGGGCTTCGGCGGCATCCTGGCGGTCGGCTGCACGATCGGCGCGGGCTTCACCGGCGGCGCGGTGCTGGCGGTCTCGTCATTGGTTGGCCTTGCCGCGATGGTTGTGGGCGCCGCTCTGGCGGATCGCTTCATCGATCGGGAGCGGTCGCCCGCGGCGGACACGCTGCACGACGCGTCGCTCTCGCCGGCCGAATAGCTCCGTAGGACGGCGTCAGCCTCGCTGAGCATCAGCAGCACTGCGCGCCGTGGCGGCTTCCGCCACGGCTGAAACGCGCCGCAATCCGGCTTTTCTTAGGATTATCGCTTCTGCAGGCCCAGACAGTCGGCCACATGATCGGCGATCGCCAGGCTCGCGGTCAGGCCCGGACTCTCGATCCCGAACAGATTGACCATCGCATCGACGCCGTGGACCTGTGGCCCGTCGATGCGGAAATCGGCCGCCGGCTGGCCCGGCCCCGACAGCTTGGAGCGGATGCCGCTATAGGCCGGGGTCAGCGAATCGTCCGGCAGGCCCGGCCAGTAGCGCCGGATTTCCGCGTAAAAACCCGCCGCCCGGTCGGGATCGACGCCATAGTCGATCCCGTCGATCCACTCGACATCGGGGCCGAAGCGCATCTGGCCGCCGAGATCGAAGGTCAGGTGGACACCCAGGCCGCCATCCTCGGGCACCGGATAGATCAGCCGCTCGAATGGCGTGCGTCCCGGTGCGGCGAAGTAATTGCCCTTGGCATAGGTCGCGGCCGGAACGTGATCGGCCGGAAAGCCGTCGATGGCGCCGGCGAGACGCTGGGCATGCAGACCGGCGGCATTGACCAGGAGATCGGTGGTGATCTCGGTCTCCTCGCCGCTTGCCCGGTCCCGGGTGACGAGCCGGACGCCACCATCTTCCAGCTGGCCCGAGGCGATCGTGGTGTTGAACACCACCTGGCCGCCGGCCGCTTCGAGATCGCCGAGATAGCTCTGCATCAGGGCGTGGCTGTCGATGATCCCGGTCGCGGGCGAGTGGAGGGCAGCAACGCAGGTGAGCGCCGGCTCCATCTCCATCGCCGCCGCACCGGTCAGAAGGACGAGGTCGTCGACGCCGCAGCGTGCCGCCTTCTCCTTGATCTCGCCGAGCCGGGCGACCTGCGCCTCGGAGGTGGCGACGATCAGCTTGCCGGTGCGCGCATGCGGCACGTGGCGCTCGCCGGCATAGGCATAGAGCGCCTTGCGGCCGGCAACGCAGAGCTGCGCCTTCAGGCTGCCGACCGGATAGTAGATGCCGGCGTGGATGACTTCGGAATTGCGCGAACTGGTCTCGGACCCGAAATGGTCGGCCGCTTCCAGCACCAGCACCTCGCGTCCGGCGAGCGCCAGGCGCCGCGCGATCGCAAGGCCAACGACCCCGGCGCCGGCGACGACGCAGTCCGTATCACTCATGAACCCGGTTTCCGCATGTCAAATGATCTGAAGGGGCGGGGCATGGCAGACGCGATGGGGGCCGGAGAGACGGCGACGTCCGCGGCGGGAATGGTGGGCGATGACAGGCTCGAACTGCCGACATCCTCGGTGTAAACGAGGCGCTCTACCAACTGAGCTAATCGCCCGCGCGCAAATCTCTAGGGTTTTCCGCACCGCGCCGCAAGCCCGCCATTCGCCTGTAGCGGTGCGCCGGCCTGTGGGAGCCGACCGCGACGATCCGTAGCCGATCCGTTGGAGGGCTGCCATCCGGCGGCCGTGCCGACAGGAGCCGCTGTGAGCTTGGGCGTAGATCGTCGTGCTCTGCCCTGTTGCTCGCGGCGTCGTCGGATAGTCTCCGGGTTCAAGCTCATCGTCCTCGATGCCAGCAGGTTCGCGCGCCGGCACCGGTCGACATCGCGATGCTCAAGGAGATGCCTCAGGGCCTGATCGGCGGCGACCATGTCCGGCGGCGGACCCGGAAAGAAGGCGATGGCGTTCCGGTCTCGCCCCATCGATCCGAATCCACCCCGGAATCGCGAAAAAGATGCCGTTCGATTCGTCCTGATTCTGGCTGCGAGCAGAGTCGGCAGCGGTTCGTCCCGGCAATCCGCGTGTCGTTCCATCGTCGCAAAACCGCGGTAAACCGGGCTTCCGTGCGGCGCAGCCGGATCATCTTGCACTGCGATGATTTTTGTCCCGGCTTGTCGCTTGACACTCCCCGGTCTTGGCCGTAAACGACCGCTCATCAGCCGCTTCCGAGCGGTGGAGCGCGGGTGTAGCTCAGTCGGTTAGAGTGCCGGCCTGTCACGCCGGAGGTCGCGGGTTCGAGCCCCGTCACTCGCGCCACTTTTTCTTTCAGAACAATCAGTTCCGAACCGACGAGCCCCGATGGCTGCCGCAAGGCAGCGTCGGCGCGTCGCGCGTCCGGACGCCCCATGGCGCGTCTCGCGGGCCGATCGCGACAGCTGATCTGCTTTGCGCGTCCGGCTCAGATGCCCGATCCCGATTCCTCCTCGAAATCCTGTTCGTTGGCCGGCTGCGGCCAGGATGTCTCCGCTGCCGCCGATGGCAGGGTCGGGGAGGGGATCGGCATCCAGGCGACCAGCTCGTCGTCGCCATAGGTGACCGGGCAGGCCGGGTCGGAATCGGTGGCGATCCACTCCGGCTCGAACGCCCCGCGCGGCGCGGCCCAGCGCACCACGTCCACCTCGGCCGGTCCCTGCTCGCTGGCCCGCACGGTCGCCAGGATGCGGCTGCCGTCGCGCGGCGCCTCGCGCATCGCGCGCCAGTCCGTGACCTTGTCCTCACGCATGTTCATGACTGCTCCTCCACTCGCGGACGCTCCCGCCCGGCATGATCGTCGGACGCCTGGGGTCGGAACGCAACGGCCACGCTCCGGCTCCGCCCGCAGGGTGCCGATCCGGCGCTGCCGACAGGCGCCCTGCGGCCCCGGATCGCAGGTCCCGATACCGGTGCTTCCCGCCTTGCTTCGCCAGGGAGAAGGCGATAGTTCTCGCCGCAGCGCGAAAGGCCCTTGTTTTCGCCGTCACGATCCGCCGATCCCCGGTGCCTCCGGTCCGATCGGCTCTCCGGCGGCCTGCGGAAGGGATGATCGCGAGTTTGCGGCCGTCCGATCGGTCGCCATTGATTCTGGGGACATCGAGATGCCCGAACTTCTCGCATCCTATCTGCCGATCGTCATTTTCGTCGGCGTCGCGCTTCTCATCGGACTGGCCCTACTGGTCTCTCCGTTCCTTCTGGCGTTCAAGGCGCCG
The DNA here is from genome assembly GCF_014334315.1 of Aurantimonas sp. DM33-3. NCBI lineage: Bacteria > Pseudomonadati > Pseudomonadota > Alphaproteobacteria > Hyphomicrobiales > Aurantimonadaceae > Aurantimonas > Aurantimonas sp. DM33-3. The sequence continues at coordinate 45,880 of NZ_JACSGS010000001.1, forward strand.
GACGACGAGAAGCTGTCCGCCTATGAGTGCGGCTTCGACGCCTTCGACGATTCCCGCATGAAGTTCGACGTGCGGTTCTATCTCGTCTCGATCCTGTTCATCATCTTCGACCTCGAGGTCGCCTTCCTGTTCCCGTGGGCCGCGACCTTCGGAACCCTCGGCTGGTTCGGCTTCTGGTCGATGATGGTGTTTCTCGGTGTCCTGACGGTCGGCTTCATCTACGAGTGGAAGAAGGGAGCACTGGAATGGGATTGATCGATACGTCCCGCCCGCTCGTCGCACATGCACCATCGACGGATGCCGGCGTCGCCGGGCCGAAAATGGTCGCGCCGACGGCCGATCCCTTCGTCACCGACGTCAACAACGAGCTGGCCGACAAGGGCTTTCTCGTCACCTCGACCGAGGATCTCATCCAGTGGGCCCGCACCGGCTCGCTGATGTGGATGACCTTCGGCCTGGCCTGCTGCGCCGTCGAGATGATGCAGATGTCGATGCCGCGCTATGACGCCGAGCGCTTCGGCTTCGCGCCGCGCGCCTCGCCGCGCCAGTCCGACGTGATGATCGTCGCCGGCACGCTGACCAACAAGATGGCCCCGGCGCTGCGCAAGGTCTACGACCAGATGCCGGAGCCGCGCTACGTCATCTCGATGGGCTCCTGCGCCAATGGTGGCGGCTATTATCACTATTCGTATTCGGTCGTGCGCGGCTGCGACCGGGTGGTCCCGGTCGACATCTACGTCCCGGGCTGTCCGCCGACGGCCGAGGCTCTGCTCTACGGCGTCCTGCTTCTGCAGAAGAAGATCCGCCGGACCGGCACGATCGAGCGCTGAGGTTTGAGATGATTCGCGAACACGCTACGAAGGATCTGACCGACTATGTCGTCGAGACGCTCGGCGACACGCTGATCGAGACGATCACGGCGTTCGGCGAACTGACGCTGATCGTCGCGCCGGCCGATATCGTTCGGGTGCTGACCTTCCTGCGGGACGATCCGCAGACCCAGTTCATCAATCTGGTCGACATCTGCGGCGTCGACTATCCCGAGCGCGCAGAGCGTTTCGAGGTGGTCTATCACCTGCTGTCGCCGCGCCAGAACCAGCGCATCCGCATCAAGGTCCGCACCGGCGTGGACGCGCCCGTGCCGTCCGTGACCGGCGTCTTCGCCGGCGCCGACTGGTTCGAGCGCGAGGCCTACGATTTCTACGGCATCCTGTTCACCGGCCATCCGGACCTGCGCCGCATCCTCACCGACTACGGCTTCGAGGGCTATCCGCTGCGCAAGGACTTCCCGCTGACCGGCTTCGTCGAGGTTCACTACGACGAAGCCAAGAAGCAGGTGGTGTACGAGCCGGTCGAGCTGCGGCAGGAATTCCGCAATTTCGACTTCCTGTCCCCCTGGGAAGGAACCGAGTATGTTCTGCCGGGAGACGAGAAGGCCAAGCAGTAGCGCAGGGAGCGTGTGATGGGGACGAAGCGGCTTCAGGCAAAGTGCCTTTGCGGCGGCGTGCGGATCGATGCCGATTTTGAGACGCTGGACGTCGGCGTCTGTCACTGCGACACCTGTCGCCGCTGGACCGCCGGCCCGTTCATGGCGCTCGACGGCGCCAGCAACGTGGTAGCCGCCGGGACCGACCTCATCGCCACCTACAGCTCCTCCGGCTGGGGCGAGCGCGGCTTCTGCAAGGTCTGCGGTACCTCGCTTTTCTGGCGCAGCCTCGATGGTGAGCACTACGCCATGTCGGCGACTTTGTTCGACGGCCTAAGCAACACGCAGCTGACGCAGGAAATCTTCATCGACTCGAAGCCGTCCTGGTACGCCTTCGCCAACGAGACCGAACAGATGACGGGCGCCGAATTCTTCGCGAAGGTCGCGCCGCAGCAGGAAACGCCGCATGGCTGAGATCGACGTCCGCAACTTCAACATCAATTTCGGCCCCCAGCATCCGGCCGCCCACGGCGTGCTGCGTCTGGTGGTCGAGCTCGACGGCGAGATCGTCGAGCGCGTCGATCCGCATATCGGGCTTCTGCATCGCGGCACCGAGAAGCTGATCGAGCACAAGACCTATCTCCAGTCGATTCCGTATTTCGACCGTCTCGACTACGTCGCCCCGATGAACCAGGAGCATGCGTTCTGTCTGGCGGTCGAGCGTCTGACCGGCGTCGAGGTGCCCAAGCGCGGGCAGCTGATCCGCGTCCTGTATTCCGAGATCGGCCGCATCCTTTCGCATCTCCTGAACGTGACGACCCAGGCCATGGACGTCGGCGCGCTGACCCCGCCTCTGTGGGGCTTCGAGGAGCGCGAGAAGCTGATGGTCTTCTACGAGCGTGCCTCGGGCTCGCGCCTGCACGCGGCCTATTTCCGTCCCGGCGGCGTCCACGCCGACCTGCCGCAGCAGCTCATTGAGGATATCGGCGCCTGGTGCGATCCGTTCCTCAAGGTCTGCGACGACATCGAAGGCCTTCTGACCGACAACCGTATCTTCAAGCAGCGCAATGTCGACATCGGCGTCGTCGGCATCGAGGATGCCTGGGCGATGGGCTTCTCGGGCGTGATGATCCGCGGCTCGGGCGTCGCCTGGGACCTGCGCAAGTCGCAGCCCTACGAATGCTACGACGAGATGGATTTCGACATCCCGGTCGGCAAGAACGGCGACTGCTACGATCGCTACCTGATCCGCATGATCGAGATGCGCGAATCGGTGAAGATCATGAAGCAGTGCATCGCCCAGCTCACCGGCGAGCACAGCACCGGCCCGGTCTCGGCGACCGAAGGCAAGATTGTGCCGCCGAAGCGCGGCCAGATGAAGCGCTCGATGGAAGCGCTCATCCATCACTTCAAGCTCTACACCGAGGGCTTCCACGTCCCCGAGGGCGAGGTCTATGCGGCGGTCGAGGCGCCGAAGGGCGAGTTCGGCGTCTACCTGGTCGCCGACGGCACCAACAAGCCGTATCGCTGCAAGATCAAGGCCCCGGGCTTCGCCCATCTGCAGGCGATGGACATGCTGTGCCGCGGCCACATGCTGGCTGACGTCTCGGCGATCCTCGGCACGCTGGATATCGTCTTCGGCGAAGTCGACCGTTGATTTGTCACGGCGCCACGCGCTCGCGCGGACGGCCGTGACCTCGGCGCTTCGGCGCCGCTTTGTTCGACCCGTCGCGGGTTTGCCGCCCGCGATGCCAACACTTGGGGAAACCGCGCCTGTGTCGGGCTTTGATGCGGCTTCTGGCCACTGGCCTTTTGCGGATCGTGTGATAGAACGCGCCGCAACATAGCATGTTGAACTGGTTCTAAAGTCGAGGTCCGATGTCTGTCAGACGTCTCGCGGACGATGCCTTCCAGCCTCACGGCTTCGCCTTCACCGATGAAAATGCGGCCTGGGCGCAGGCGACGATCCGTAAATATCCGTCGGAGCGCCAGCAATCGGCCGTGATCCCGCTGCTGATGCGCGCGCAGGATCAGGAGGGGTGGGTCACCAAGGCAGCAATCGAGCATGTCGCCGACATGCTGGAGATGCCGCTCATCCGCGTCCTCGAGGTCGCGACCTTCTATACCCAGTTCCAGCTGAAGCCGGTCGGCACGCGCGCCCATATCCAGGTCTGCGGGACCACGCCCTGCATGCTGCGCGGCGCCGAGGATCTGAAGGCGGTCTGCCGTTCGAAGATCCACGCCGAGCCGTTCCATCGCAACGAGAGCGGGACGCTCTCGTGGGAAGAGGTCGAGTGCCTTGGCGCCTGCGTCAACGCGCCGATGGTCATGATTTTCCATGACGCCTACGAGGATCTGACGCCCGAGCGGCTCGAAGAGATCATCGACGAGTTCGAGGCCGGTCGCGGCGGCGATGTGAAGACCGGACCGCAGAACGGCCGCCATGAATCGGTGCCGATCGGTGGTCTGACAACGCTCAAGGGCGATTACGACGACCTGATCGCCGACCAGAAGTCGAAGGGCGGCCCGGCTAATGGCGCACCGTCGCAGGGCTCCGGGGCAGGGCAGGCGATCTCCACCCCGCCGTCCAAGGCCGGGCGTCCGGATACGGCGGCCGCCGAGACCAATCCGACTATTGCCGCCCCCGGCAAGGCTGGCGACGCCAGTGTTTCGCAGGGCGCCGAGAAGGAAGAGAGCGACACGCTCGTAGCCGAGGCCGGCCCGGGTGCGGGCCAGACCGGCGGTGCGCGGGAAGGCGCCACCGGCGAAGCCGATCGCGATGCGGTCGAGGCGAACCAGGTGTCCGCCGACACGCCGGGCGCCGATGCTTCGACCAAGGGCAATCTGGCCGCCAAGGAGGGCGCTGCCGAGGCCGCCGTGGTGCAGGACGCGCGGCGTCCCGACGACGTGCCGGCCGTGCAGGAGCGGGACGCGGAATCCGCCGATCTGACCGGCCGCGATCAGGTGTCCCCGGGCGAGCCGGAAGGCCTGCGCGCGCATACCTCCGATACGAGCCCTGGCCCCGGCAATGCCGACCATTTCGCCAGCAAGGCCGAGCCCGAGGCGGCACCCGCACAGGTTGGCGACAAGCCCTCCGATCTTCTGGACGCGCCGCAGGGCGACAAGGATGATCTGAAGAAGATCAAGGGCGTCGGCCCGGTCATCGAGGCCAAGCTGAACGGCCTCGGCGTCTTCCATTTCTGGCAGGTCGCCAAATGGCGCGAGACCGAGCTGATCTGGATCGACGACTATCTGAACTTCCGCGGCCGTGCGGTGCGCGAAGGCTGGATCGAGCAGGCGAAGGTCCTCGCGACCACGTCGTCTTCCGGTTCGGGCGAGCGCTGATGCGTGCGAGGAGAATCTAGATGCTGAACGATCAGGATCGCATCTTCACCAACATCTACGGTCTGCGGGACAAGAGCCTGAAGGCCGCGATGAAGCGTGGCCATTTCGACGGCATCGCCGACATCATCGGCAAGGGCCGCGACTGGATCATCAACGAGATGAAGGCGTCGGGCCTGCGCGGGCGCGGCGGGGCCGGCTTCCCGACGGGCCTGAAATGGTCCTTCATGCCCAAGCAGTCCGATGGCCGCCCGCACTACCTCGTCATCAATGCCGACGAGTCCGAGCCCGGTACCTGCAAGGACCGGGAGATCATGCGGAACGACCCGTTCACGCTGATCGAGGGCTGCGTCATCGCCGGTTTCGCGATGGGCGCGAACACCTGCTACATCTATGTGCGCGGTGAATATATCCGCGAGCGCCAGGCGCTGCAGCGCGCCATCGACGAGTGCTACGAGGCCGGGCTTCTCGGACGCGACAACAAGTGCGGCTGGGACTACGACATCATCGTCCACCACGGTGCTGGCGCCTATATCTGCGGCGAAGAGACCGCGCTCCTGGAAAGCCTTGAGGGCAAGAAGGGCCAGCCGCGGCTGAAGCCGCCATTCCCGGCCAATGTCGGCCTCTATGGCTGCCCGACGACGGTCAATAACGTCGAGTCGATCGCCGTTGCGCCGACCATCCTGCGCCGTGGCGGCGGCTGGTTCGCCGGCCTTGGGCGTCCGAACAACACCGGCACCAAGCTGTACTGCATCTCCGGCCATGTCGAGCAGCCCTGCACGGTCGAGGAAGAGATGGGAATTCCCTTCCGCGAGCTGATCGAGAAGCATTGCGGCGGCGTCCGCGGCGGCTGGGACAATCTTCTGGCGGTCATCCCGGGCGGTTCCTCGGTTCCGCTCGTGCCGGCGGCCGACATCATCGATGCGCCGATGGACTTCGACGGCCTGCGCGAGATCAAGACCTCGCTCGGCACCGCCGCCGTGATCGTCATGGACAAGTCCACCGACATCGTGAAGGCCATCGCGCGCATCTCGTATTTCTACAAGCACGAGAGCTGCGGCCAGTGCACGCCGTGCCGCGAGGGCACGGGCTGGATGTGGCGGGTCATGGAGCGCATGGCGACCGGCAACGCCCAGAAGCGCGAGATCGACATGCTGCTCGACGTGACCAAGCAGGTCGAGGGCCACACCATCTGTGCGCTCGGCGATGCCGCCGCATGGCCGATCCAGGGTCTGGTGCGCCATTTCCGCGCCGAGATCGAGCGCCGCATCGACGACTACTCGCGCAATGCCGACACTGACCGCCGTCCGGTGCTCGAGGCAGCGGAATAAGCAGGACAAGTCTATGACCAAGCTCAAAGTCGACGGCAGGGAAGTCGAGGTTCCGGATCACTACACGCTGTTGCAGGCGTGCGAGGAGGCCGGCGCCGAGATTCCGCGTTTCTGTTTCCACGAGCGGCTGTCGATTGCCGGCAACTGCCGCATGTGCCTCGTCGAGGTGAAGGGCGGACCGCCCAAGCCGGCGGCGTCCTGCGCCATGGGGGTGCGCGACCTGCGCCCCGGGCCCGAAGGCCAGCTTCCGGAAGTCTTCACGACCACGCCGATGGTCAAGAAGGCCCGCGAAGGCGTGATGGAATTCCTGCTGATCAACCACCCGCTGGATTGTCCGATCTGCGACCAGGGCGGCGAGTGCGACCTGCAGGACCAGGCCATGGCCTATGGCGTCGACAGTTCGCGCTACCAGGAGAACAAGCGCGCCGTCGAGGACAAGTACATCGGCCCCCTGGTCAAGACGATCATGACGCGCTGCATCCACTGCACGCGCTGCGTCCGCTTCACGACGGAAGTGGCTGGAATCTCTGAGCTTGGCCTGGTTGGTCGTGGCGAAGACGCCGAGATCACCACCTTCCTCGAGCAGGCGATGACCTCCGAGCTGCAGGGCAACGTCATCGACCTTTGCCCGGTCGGCGCGCTGACCTCGCGGCCCTACGCCTTCCAGGCGCGCCCGTGGGAGCTGTCCAAGACCGAGACCATCGACGTCATGGACGCCGTCGGCTCGAACATCCGCGTCGACACGCGCGGCCGCGAAGTGATGCGCATTCTTCCGCGCATCAACGAGGAGATCAACGAGGAGTGGATCTCCGACAAGACCCGCTTCATCTGGGACGGCCTGCGCACCCAGCGCCTCGACAAGCCCTATGTCCGCGAGAACGGCCGCTTGCGGCCCGCCAGCTGGCAGGAAGCCTTCGCCGCGATCAAGACGAAGGTCGACGGTGCCGCCGCTGACCGCATCGGCGCCATCGCCGGCGATCTGGCCGCAGTGGAAGAGATGTGGGCGCTCAAGCGCCTGATGTCCGAGCTCGGTTCGACCAGCGTCGATTGCCGCCAGGACGGGGCGAAGCTCGATCCGGCGGACGGTCGCGCCTCCTACCTCTTCAACACCACCATTGCCGGCATCGAGGATGCCGATGCGCTGCTGATCGTCGGCTCCAATCCGCGCTTCGAGGCGTCGGTGCTGAATGCCCGCATCCGCAAGCGCTGGCGCATGGGCGGTTTCCCGATCGGCGTCGTCGGCGAGAATGTCGATCTGCGCTACGACTATACCTATCTGGGCGCCGGCGCCGAGACGCTGTCGAACCTCGAAGGCGCAAGCCAGGGCTTCTTCGACGCGCTGAAGAACGCCGAGCGTCCGATGATCATCGTCGGTCAGGGCGCGCTTGCCGGCGACAACGGCGCCGAGCTGCTGGCTTCGCTCGCCGCCCTGTCGCGCGAGATCGGTGCGGTCACCAATGGCTGGAACGGCTTCAACGTCCTGCACTCGGCAGCCTCGCGCGTCGGCGGCCTCGACATCGGCTTCGTGCCGGGGGAGGGCGGTCGCAACGTCGCCGAGATGACGAACGGGGCGGTCGACGTCCTGTTCAATCTCGGTGCCGACGAGGTAGAGATCGCGCCCGGCGCCTTCGTCGTCTATATCGGCACCCATGGCGACCGCGGCGCCCATCGCGCCGACGTCATCCTGCCGGGCGCCGCCTATACGGAGAAGTCCGGCACCTGGGTCAATGTCGAGGGCCGTGCCCAGACCGGCAGCCGCCCCGGCTTCCCGCCGGGCGATGCCCGCGAGGACTGGGCCATCATTCGCGCGCTGTCGGCGGTTCTCGGCCATACGCTCGGCTTCGATTCCCTCGGCGCATTGCGCAGCGAGATTTACCAGTCGCATCCCTGGATGCGGACCGACCGGGTCGAGCCGGCGGACGCGGCGGCCATCACCCGTCTGGCCGACCGTGCCGGAACGCTGAACGGTGGCAGCTTCGCCTCCAATATCGGCGACTTCTACCTGACGAACCCCATCGCCCGTGCGTCGAAGGTCATGGCCGAGTGCTCGCAGCTCGCCAAGGCCGAGCATCTGGAAGCAGCGGAATAAGGACGGCTGGCAGTGGCTGATTTCACCTCCCTCTATCTCTGGCCGGGCCTGATCATTCTCGGGCAGAGCCTCCTGTTCCTGGTCGTGCTGCTGGTGCTGGTGGCCTACATCCTTTTGGCCGACCGCAAGATCTGGGCGGCGGTGCAGATGCGCCGGGGCCCGAACGTCGTCGGTCCCTGGGGTCTGTTCCAGTCCTTTGCCGATCTTCTGAAGTTCGTCCTCAAGGAGCCGGTCGTGCCGGCCAGCTCCGACAAGATCGTCTTCCTGCTCGCGCCGCTGGTCGCGGTGACGCTGGCGCTGGCGACCTTCGCGGTGGTGCCCGTCGCCGACGGCTGGGTGATCGCCGACATCAATATCGGCATCCTCTACGTCTTCGCGATCTCCTCGCTCGAGGTCTATGGCGTGATCATGGGCGGCTGGGCGTCGAACTCGAAATACGCCTTCCTCGGCGCGCTCCGCTCGGCGGCGCAGATGGTCTCCTACGAGGTGTCCATCGGCTTCGTCATCGTCACCGTGCTGCTGTGCGTCGGCTCGCTGAACCTCACCGACATCGTCCTGGCCCAGCAGACCGGCCTCGGCACCATGATCGGCCTGCCCAACACCTTCCTCGACTGGCACTGGCTCGGGCTGTTCCCGATGTTCGTGATCTTCTTCATCTCGGCGCTGGCCGAGACGAACCGGCCACCCTTCGATCTGCCGGAGGCCGAATCCGAACTCGTCGCCGGCTTCATGGTCGAGTACGGCTCCACCCCGTACATGATGTTCATGCTCGGCGAGTATGCGGCCATCACCCTGATGTGCTGCCTGATGACCATCCTGTTCATGGGTGGCTGGCTGCCGCCGGCAAACTTCGCGCCCTTCACCTGGGTGCCGGGCGTCGTCTGGTTCCTCGCCAAGGTCGCACTGGCGTTCTTCATGTTCGCCATGGTCAAGGCCTTCGTGCCGCGCTACCGCTACGACCAGCTCATGCGTCTGGGCTGGAAGGTCTTCCTGCCGATCTCGCTGGGCATGGTGGTGCTGGTCGCCTTCGTGCTGCAGGTGATGGGCTGGGGCGCGGCGGCCGTATGATGGAGCCCGCGCTCATCGGTGCGCTGGCCGGACTGGTGCTGGGGATCGTCGATTTCATGATCCTCGGCTATGTCCGCAACCGCCGGGACCGTCCGCATGGCGGAGAGGGGGATCCCGCGGGTCTCGCCCTCAACGTCGCGCGCTATTCGCAGCTTGTTCTGTTTCCGGTCGTCGGCTGGTTCGCCGCGCCGATCATCGCCTCGAATCTGGGAGGCTAGAGCCTTATGAGTGCCATTGCACAGACCGTCCGGTCGCTGTTCCTCGTCGAATTCGTCAAGGCCATGGGCCTGTCGATGCGGTACTTCTTCGCGCCCAAGGCGACGGTGAACTACCCCTTCGAGAAGAACCCGCAGAGCCCGCGCTTCCGCGGCGAGCACGCGCTTCGCCGTTATCCCAACGGCCAGGAGCGCTGCATCGCCTGCAAGCTGTGCGAGGCGATCTGTCCGGCCCAGGCGATCACCATCGAGGCCGGCCCGCGCCGCAACGACGGCACCCGCCGCACGGTGCGCTACGACCTCGACATGGTGAAGTGCATCTATTGCGGATTCTGCCAGGAAGCCTGCCCGGTCGACGCCATCGTCGAGGGGCCGAATTTCGAGTTCTCCACGGAGACCCGCGAGGAACTCTACTACGACAAGCAGAAACTGCTCGATAACGGCGATCGCTGGGAGCGCGAGATCGCGCGCAACATTGCGCTCGACGCGCCTTACCGGTAATCGGGCGCAGAGTTTTCGGCGGCTGAGAATCGCCGGTTCCGCTGCTTCGTAAGAGCGCCGGACCGGTCTTCGACATGACGTTCAGGGCAGACACGCGGCACCTTCGGCCGCCGTGTCCGCCAGCAAAAGGAGCCCGAGGATGCTGGGCCTTCAGGCAGTCTTCTTCTATCTGTTTGCGCTGGTCGCCGTCGGCTCGGGCCTGATGGTCGTGCTGGCGCGCAACCCCGTGCACTCGGTGCTGTTCCTGATCCTCACCTTCGTGGCGGCGGCAGGTCTCTTCCTTCTGGCCGGCGCCGAGTTCCTCGCGCTGATCCTGATCGTCGTCTATGTCGGCGCCGTGGCGATCCTCTTCCTCTTCGTCGTCATGATGCTCGACATCGACTTCGGACGGGTGAAGCGGGACACGCTGAAATACGCCCCGATCGGCGTGATCATCGGCGTCGTCCTTCTGGCCGAACTGGTCATCGCCGCCACCGGAAATTACTACGACCCGCAGATGGCGCTGGCGACGTCCATGCCGATCCCGCCGCTTGAGGAAGTCTCCAACATCGAGGCGCTCGGCAGCGTCCTCTACACCCGCTACATCCTGTTCTTCCAGCTGGCCGGCCTGATCCTCTTCGTCGCCATGGTCGGAGCGATCGTCCTGACGCTGCGCCACAAGGAAGGCCTGAAGCGCCAGTCGATCCCGCAGCAGGTGGGGCGCACGCCCGCGACCGCGGTGGATATCCGCAAGGTCGAGAGCGGCAAGGGCATCTGAGAGCGAAAGGAACGGATACGATGGAAGTCGGTCTCGGACACTACCTTACCGTCGGGGCGATCCTGTTCGTCACGGGCGTCTTCGGCATCTTCATGAACCGGAAGAACATCATCACGATCCTCATGTCGGTCGAGCTGATCCTTCTGGCCGTGAACATCAATTTCGTGGCCTTCTCGGCCTTCCTGAACGACCTCGTCGGCCAGATCTTCGCGCTCTTCGTGCTGACGGTCGCGGCTGCCGAGGCGGCGATCGGCCTGGCCATCCTGGTGGTCTTCTTCCGCAATCGCGGCTCTATCGCCGTCGACGACGTCAACACGATGAAAGGCTGATCGGGCGTGTATCAGACCATCGTTCTCCTGCCGCTCGCCGGCTTCCTGATCGCCGGCCTGTTCGGCAATGCGATCGGCGCCAAGGCGTCCGAATATACGACTTCGGCCTTCCTGGTGGCTGCCGCGGTCCTGTCGTGGATCGCCTTCATCAGCTTCGGCTTCGGCGAGTCCGAGACCCTGCGCATCACGCTGTTCCAGTGGATGCAGTCGGGCGGTCTGGACGTTTCGTGGTCGCTGCGCATCGACCGGCTGACGCTGGTCATGCTGGTCGTCGTGAACACGGTCTCGTCGCTGGTCCACATCTATTCGATCGGCTACATGCACCACGATCCGCATCGGCCGCGCTTCTTCGCCTATCTGTCGCTGTTCACCTTCGCCATGCTGATGCTGGTGACGTCGAACAACCTCGTGCAGATGTTCTTCGGCTGGGAGGGCGTCGGCCTGGCGTCCTATCTGCTGATCGGTTTCTGGTACAAGAAGCCGTCGGCCAACGCCGCCGCCATGAAGGCCTTCATCGTCAACCGCGTCGGTGACTTCGGCTTTATTCTCGGCATCTTCGGCGTCTTCGTGCTGTTCGGCTCGGTCAATTTCGACACCATCTTTGCCGGTGCTGCCGATCTCGCCGGCCAGATGGGCGGCGAGGGCGCTGAGGCCGCTGCCGGTGCCGGTGCGCCGGTCCTGAACTTCGCCGGCTATGCGCTGCCCATGGCGGGCGCGCTGACCGCCGTCTGCCTGCTGCTGTTCCTCGGCGCGATGGGCAAGTCGGCCCAACTCGGCCTGCACACCTGGCTGCCGGACGCCATGGAAGGCCCGACCCCGGTCTCGGCGCTCATTCACGCCGCGACCATGGTCACCGCCGGCGTCTTCATGCTGGCCCGCATGTCGCCGATCTTCGAGCTCAGCCACACCGCGCTGACCGTCGTGACCTTCGTCGGCGCCACCACCGCGCTGTTCGCGGCGACGGTCGGCCTCGTCCAGAACGACATCAAGCGCGTCATTGCCTATTCGACCTGTTCGCAGCTCGGCTACATGTTCGTCGCGCTCGGCGTCGGCGCCTATGGCGTGGCGATCTTCCACCTGTTCACCCACGCCTTCTTCAAGGCGCTGCTGTTCCTGGGCGCCGGCTCGGTGATCCACTCGGTCTCGGACGAGCAGGACATGCGGCGCATGGGCGGGCTGCGCAAGCACATCCCCGTCACCTACTGGACCATGGTCATCGGCACGCTCGCCCTGACCGGTTTCCCGTTCACCGCCGGCTATTTCTCCAAGGACGCGGTCATCGAGGCGGCGTTCGTCGGGCACAATTCCTTCGCCATGTATGGCTGGGGCCTGACGGTGATCTCGGCGCTGCTGACCAGCTTCTATTCCTGGCGCCTGATCTTCCTCACCTTCCACGGCAAGCCGCGCGCGTCGGCCGACGTCATGCACCACGTGCATGAATCGCCGATGGTCATGCTGGTACCGCTGCTGATCCTGTCGGTGGGCGCGCTGTTCGCGGGCATCGTCTTCGAGGGCTTCTTCGTCGGTCACGAATATGCCGAGTTCTGGGGCGCCTCGCTGTTCACCGGCCCGGACAACCACGTCCTGCACGATCTGCACGAGGTGGCCTTCGGGATCGCGATCATCCCGACGGTGATGATGGCGCTGGGCTTTGCCATCGCCTGGGCCTTCTACATCCGCAACCCGGCGCTGCCGGGGCAGGTGGCTGCCCGCCATCGCGGCCTGTACCAGTTCTTCCTGAACAAGTGGTACTTCGACGAGCTGTACGACTTCCTCTTCGTCCGCCCGGCCAAGGCGATCGGCACCTTCCTGTGGAAGACCGGTGACGGCAGGGTGATCGACGGGCTCGGCCCGGACGGCATCTCCGCCCGCGTCGTGGACGTCACCAACCGCGTTGTCCGGCTGCAGACCGGTTACCTCTATCACTATGCCTTTGCGATGCTGATCGGCGTCGCGGCGCTGGTCACCTGGATGATGCTCGGGGGCGTGAACTGATGACCGAATGGCCGATCCTCTCGACCGTCACCTTCCTGCCGCTGGTCGGGGCTCTGCTCATCCTGTTCATCCGGGACGACAGCGAGCTCGCGCGCCGCAACATCCGTAATGTCGCGCTGCTGACGACGCTGTTCACCTTCGTCGTCTCGCTGTGGATCTGGATCGATTTCGACAACAGCGACGCCGGCTTCCAGATGGTCGAGCGCCTCGACTGGCTGGGCGGCGGCATCACCTATCACATGGGTGTCGACGGCATCTCCATGCTGTTCGTCATCCTGACGACCTTCCTCATGCCCTTCTGCATTCTCGCCAGCTTCGAGTCCGTGCAGACCCGCGTGAAGGAATACATGATCGCCTTCCTGGTGCTGGAAACGCTGGTCGTCGGCGTGTTCTGCGCCCTGGACATCGTGCTGTTCTACATCTTCTTCGAAGGTGGCCTGATCCCGATGTTCCTGATCATCGGCGTGTGGGGCGGCAAGCGGCGCATCTACGCCAGCTACAAGTTTTTCCTCTACACCTTCCTCGGCTCGGTGCTGATGCTCGTCGCCATCATGGCGATGTTCTGGACCGCGGGCACGAGCTCGATCCCCGAGCTTCTGGCCTACGATTTCCCGGCCTCGATGCAGACCTGGCTGTGGTTCGCCTTCTTCGCCAGCTTCGCGGTGAAGATGCCAATGTGGCCGGTGCACACCTGGCTGCCCGACGCCCATGTCGAGGCACCGACCGCCGGCTCCGTCATTCTGGCGGGCATCCTCCTGAAGCTCGGCGGCTATGGCTTCCTGCGCTTCTCGCTGCCGATGTTCCCGCTGGCCTCCGCCGAGTTCGCGCCGCTGGTCTTCACCCTGTCGGTCGTGGCGATCATCTACACCTCGCTGGTCGCGCTGATGCAGCAGGACATCAAGAAGCTGATCGCCTATTCCTCCGTCGCCCATATGGGCTTCGTGACCATGGGCATCTTCGCCGCCAACCAGCAGGGCGTCGAAGGCGCGATCTTCCAGATGCTGTCCCACGGCCTGGTGTCGGGCGCGCTGTTCCTGTGCGTCGGCGTCGTCTACGACCGCATGCACACCCGCGAGATCGCCGCCTATGGCGGTCTGGTGAACCGCATGCCGCATTACGCCACCGCGATGCTGATCTTCACCATGGCCAATGTCGGCCTGCCGGGCACGTCGGGCTTCGTCGGCGAGTTCCTGACCCTCATCGGCGTCTTCCAGGTCAACAGCTGGGTGGCGATCTTCGCCGCGACGGGCGTCATCCTGTCGGCAGCCTACGCGCTGTGGCTCTATCGCCGCGTCGTCTTCGGCGCGCTGGAGAAGGAGAGCCTGCGGTCGATCCTCGACCTGTCGGGCCGCGAGAAGATCCTGCTCTACCCGCTGATCGTGCTGGTCATCTTCTTCGGCGTCTATCCGATGCCGGTCTTCGACGTGACCGCCGCCTCCGTGGAATCCATGGTCAACCGCTACACCGCAGCCATCGAGGCGGCCTCCTCGGTCGCTCTGGCACAATAAGCTCGGGATCGCACGCCAATGTATTCGAACATGCTCGCATCGAGCCTTCCGATCATCGGTCCCGAGCTGATCCTTGCGGTCGGCTCGATGATCCTTCTGATGATCGGCGTCTTTCTGGGCGAGAAGAGCGCGCAGACGGTCACCGGCCTGTCGGTGGCGCTGATCATCATTGCCGGGCTGTGGATGGTGTTCGTCACGCCCTATGGCGTGGCTTTCGGCGGCTCCTTTGTCCTCGACCCGTTCGCCGGCTTCATGAAGGTGCTGGTGCTGATCGGTGCGGCCGCGGCCGTCATCATGTCGGTTGGCTACGCCGAGAGCGAGCGCTTCAACCGCTTTGAGTTCCCGGTTCTCGTGCTGCTGTCGACCACCGGCATGATGGTCATGGTCTCTTCCGGCGACATGATCGCGCTGTATCTGGGCCTCGAACTGCAGTCGCTGTCGATCTACGTCCTCGCCGCCATCAACCGTGACTCGGTCCGCTCGACCGAAGCCGGCCTGAAATACTTCGTCCTCGGCGCGCTGTCCTCGGGCATGCTGCTCTACGGCGCGTCGCTGGTCTACGGCTTCACGGGCCAGATCGAATACACCGCCATTGCTGAGGTGGTCGCCACCAGCGAGCGTTCGATCGGCATTGTCGTCGGCCTCGTCTTCGTCCTGTGCGGCCTGGCCTTCAAGATTTCCGCCGTGCCGTTCCACATGTGGACGCCGGACGTCTACGAGGGCGCTCCGACGCCGATCACGGCGTTCCTGGCCGGTGCGCCGAAGGTCGCCGCGATCGCCCTGATCACCCGCTTCACGGTGCAGGGCTTCGAGCCGCTGGCAGTCGACTGGCAGCAGGTCATCATCTTCATCTCGATCGCCTCGATGACGCTCGGTGCCTTCGCCGCCATCGGCCAGCGCAACATCAAGCGGCTGATGGCCTATTCCTCGATCGGCCATATGGGCTTCGCGCTGGTCGGCCTCGCCGCCGCCAATTTCTCCGGCGTGCGCGGCGTCCTCCTCTACATGGCGATCTATCTCGCCATGACTCTCGGCACCTTCGCCGTCATCCTCGCCATGCGCCGCAAGGACGGCGTGGTGGAGGAGATCGACGATCTCGCCGGCCTGTCGAAGACCAACCCGATCATGGCGCTGATGCTGACCATGCTGATGCTGTCGCTGGCGGGCCTGCCGCCGCTGGCCGGCTTCTTCGCCAAGTACTTCGTCTTCATGGCTGCGGTTCAGGCCGGGCTCTACGGCCTTGCGGTGATCGGCGTTCTCGCCAGCGTCGTCGGCCTGTTCTACTACCTGCGCATCGTCAAGGTGATGTGGTTCGACGACCAGCCGTCCAGCGAGTTCGTGCCCATGGCCACCGAGCTGCGGGTGGTGCTGGGCGCGGCCGCGCTGTTCATCTTCCCGGTCTATCTCCTTGTCGGCGGCCCGATCTTCGCGGCGGCGGAGGCGGCGGCCCGGACCTTCTTCTGACGGTGGCCCTCGGCGCCTCGGCAGGCCGGCGACGGCTGACACTGGGCGAGGTCTCGTCGACCAACACCGTCGCGCTCGAGGCTGCGCGCGCCGGTGATCCCGGCCCCCTGTGGGTGACGGCGGAACGGCAGTCGGCCGGACGCGGCCGTCGCGGTCGCAACTGGGTGTCGGAACGCGGCAATCTTTATGCGAGCTGGCTGCTGATCGACCCGGCGCCGCTGACGCAATTGTCAAACCTGCCGCTGGTGGCGTCGCTCGGTGTCCGCAACGGTCTGGCGCGGCTCGTTGCCGAGAGCGATACCGTCGCGGTCAAATGGCCGAACGACGTTCTCATCAAGGGTCGCAAGACGGTCGGCATCCTCTTGGAGAGCGAACGTCTGCCGGATGGGCGCATGGCGGTGGTCGTCGGCTGCGGCATCAACGTCGCCCATGTGCCCGACGACACGCCCTATCCGGTGACCAGCCTTGCGCTGGAAGGCGCAACGCACGATCTGGAGGCAGTGTTCGGCGCCGTGGCGGCCGAGATGGAGCGGGTGCTGGCGATCTTCGCCGGCGGACGCGGTTTCTCGGCGATACGCAACGAATGGCTGGCCCATGCCGTTGGCGTCGGTCAGCCCTGCCGGGTCAATCTTGCCGACGCGGTCCTGACGGGACGGTTCGAGGCCCTCGACGAACACGGCCTCCTGTTGCTGCGGGACGCGGCCGGACGCGTGACCGCGGTTTCGGCTGGCGATCTGTTTTTTCTGGAGCGGGACGAGCGCGTGGCGCCGTCCGGCTCCGGCGCTGCGTGAAGCGGCGCACCCGACGACGAATGTGAACTGAAGAACGAAACGATGCCGCCCCGCCAATGCGCGGGTGGCCCACCCAGGAAAGAAGTCTGAACTTGAACCAATTGTTGTTCGTGCCGCTCGGCGGCATCGGTGAGATCGGTATGAATCTCGCCCTCTACGGCTATGGCCCGGAACATGCGCGCGAATGGATCGCCGTCGATGTCGGCATCTCCTTCGCGGGCGCCGATTTCCCCGGCGTCGATCTCGTCTTCCCGGACATCCGCTTCATCGAGGAACTGGGCGACAAGCTGAAGGGCATTGTCATCACCCATGCCCATGAGGACCATTACGGCGCCTTGCTCGACCTTTGGCCGAAGATGAAGGTCCCGGTCTATGCCACTGCGTTTACTGCGGCCATGCTCGCGGCCAAGCGCGAGGGCGAGCCCGGCGCGCCCAAGATCCCGGTGACGCAGTTCTCGGCGGGCGACCGCTTCAAGGTCGGCCCCTTCGAGATCGAGGCGATCAACGTCACCCACTCGATCCCCGAGCCGGTCGCGCTGGCGATCCGCAGCCCGGCAGGCACCGTCCTGCACACCGGCGACTGGAAGATCGACCCGACCCCGGCGCTGGGCGCGCCGACGGACGAGAAGCGTCTGCGCGAGATCGGCGACGAAGGCGTCCTCGCCATGATCTGCGATTCGACCAATGCGCTGCGCGAAGGCGTTAGCCCGAGCGAGAGCGAGGTCTCGGCCTCGTTGGGTGAGATCATCCGCGGGGCCAAGGGGCGCGTCGCCGTCACCACCTTCTCGTCGAATGTCGGCCGCATCCGCTCGATCGCTGCCGCGGCGCGCGACGCCGGACGCCAGGTGCTGCTGATGGGCCGCTCCATGCGGCGCGTCGTCGATGTGTCGACCGAGCTCGGCTACATGGACGGCATCCCGCCGTTCCTCGGCGAGCAGGATTTCGGCTACATCCCGCCGGAGAAGGCTGTCATCATCCTGACCGGCAGCCAGGGCGAGACCCGTGCGGCGCTGGCGCGGCTGTCGCGCGACGAGCACCCGACCGTGGCGCTGTCACAGGGCGATCTCGTCATCTTCTCGTCGCGGGCGATCCCCGGCAACGAGAAGCTGATCATCGACATCAAGAACGCGCTCATCGAGCGCGGCGTGCAGATCCTCGAGGACGGGGAGAAGCTGGTTCACGTGTCGGGCCATCCGCGTCGCAGCGAGATGCGCCAGATGTATGAATGGGTTCGTCCGACGATCGCCGTGCCGGCCCATGGCGAGGCCGCGCATCTGAGCGCCCATGCCAAGCTGGCGCGCGAACTCGGCGTCAAGCAGGTCGTGCCGGCCCGCAACGGCAAGATGGTGCAGCTGTCGCCGGGCGCCGCGAGCGTCATCGCCGACGTTCCGGTCGGGCGCCTGTTCAAGGACGGACGCCTGATTGGCACCGCCGAGGCGATGGGCGTCAACGAGCGTCGCCGCCTGTCCTTCGTCGGCCATGTGTCGGTGCTGGTCGAGTTGGACGCCAAGCTGGAACTGCGCGAAGATCCGGATGTCGTGGCGCTCGGCCTGCCCGAGGACGACGCGGCGGGCGACGAGATGGAAGAGATCCTGATCGACGCGGCCGCCGGCGCGGTGGAGAGCATTCCGCTGAAGCGCCGCAAGGATCTCGACAAGGTCAGCGAAGCGGTGCGGCGTGCCGTGCGCGGTGCGGCCTTCGAGGCCTGGGGCAAGAAGCCCATCGCGACCGTCTTCGTGACGCGGTCCTGATCGAACGGGGGAGGCGCCGGTGCTCGGCAGGTTGAACCATGTGGCCCTGGCGGTGCCGGCGCTTGCCGACGCCGTCGCGCGCTATCGCGACATGCTGGGCGCCACAGTATCCGAGCCACAGGCGCTACCCGAGCACGGCGTCACCGTCGTCTTCGTCGAGCTCGACAACACCAAGATCGAGCTCCTCGAACCGCTGGGCGAAGGCTCGCCGATCGCCGCCTTTCTGGCCAAGAACCCGAAGGGCGGCATGCACCATGTCTGCTACGAGGTGACTGACATCGTCGCCGCCCGCGACCGGCTGGTGGCGGCGGGCGCACGGGTGCTCGGCGACGGCGAACCGAAGATCGGCGCCCATGGCCGCCCGGTGGTGTTCATCCATCCGGGCGACATGTTCGGGACGCTGACCGAACTCGAGGAGGTATAGGATGGGCTGGGTCTCGGGACTGGCGATCTATTTCATCATCTGGTGGACGTCGCTCTTCGTCATCCTGCCGCTCGGCCAGCGCAGCCAGGCCGATGCCGACGACATCACCCTCGGCACGACACACAGCGCGCCGGCCCAGCACCGCATGGGCTGGAAGCTGCTGCAGACGACGATTCTCGCCTGCGTCGTCTTCGCCGCCTTCTACGTGGTCACCCAGGTCTATGGCCTGAGCCCGGACGACTTCCCGAAAATGATCCCCGGCACCTAACAGGCGCCGGCCGGACCACCCGGCCTCACGGCCGGACGCCGACCGCCGCCGCCGTGCCCGGCAGGCTTCGCTTCCGTGCGGTCAATCGCCGATTCGGATGGCGATCTTGCCGATATCGGATTTGGTCAGGAACGCCTCCTGCGCCGCCCTGAGATTGCGCAAGGCAAACGTCTCGGCGATGACCGGGCGGATCTCGCCCGCCGCGATATAGCCGATGAGATCCGTGAAGATCTCCGGCGGCTGATAGGTGCTACCGAACAGGGTCAGATCGCGCAGATAGAGTGTCCGCAGATCAAGCTCGACGATCGGGCCCGCAATGGCACCGGACGTTACGTAGCGCCCCCCATCGCACAGGGTTTCCAGAAGCTGCGGCCAGCGCGGGCCGCCGACCAGGTCGAGAACGACGTCGAACGCGCGGTCCGGCAGATCGGCATCGCGGGCAAGAATCGCGTCGGCGCCAAGGTCGACAAGCGCATCGGCCTTTGCCGGGCTGGTCATCGCCGTCACATGCGCACCCCGGCGTTTGGCGAGCTGGATTGCCGCCGATCCAACGCCGCCGGACGCACCGGTGATCAGCACACGTTCGATGCCGAGGCTGGAGCGCTGGATCATGCCCTCCGCGGTCGAGAAGGCGCAGGGGAACGACGCAAGCTCGAGGTCGGAAAGCGGCGATTCCACGCGGATCGCATCGCCGGCAGTCACGGTCAGATACTCCGCGAAGGCGCCGTCGCTTTCCGAGCCGAGCGTCACAATCGAATCTTTGGAGCCCAAGGGTCCGCGCGACTGTATGGTGCGCACCATGACGCGTTCGCCGATCCGCGCCGCGTCGACCCCTTCGCCGACCGAGACGATCTCGCCGCAGCAATCGGCACCCTGGATACGGGGAAAGGACAGGCTGCCCGACCACCCGCCATCGGCCTCTGAAGCGGCCCCGTAGCCGCCGGATGCGCCCGATGCCGTGTCGCCGCGCACGCTCTTCGAATACCATCCGGTGCGGGTGTTGATGTCGGTATTGTTCACCGCCGAGGCGCCGACCCGGATCAGGACCTCGTCGCGCGCCGGCGAGGGAACCGGGACATCCTCACGCCATTCCAGCCGGTCGAGACCGCCATGGCCGGTCAGCACCATCGCGTGCATCGTCGCGGGTATCGGCATCATTGTCTCTCCTGGCTGGGTAGAATGGTTGCTCTACTTGCACAGGTAGAGGGACCATTCTACATCGTCAAGCATGACCGATACGATGAAAAGGATTGCAGGCGGGCTGGAGCGGGCATTTGCGGCAAACGGCTTCGCCGAACCGAGCGTCGAGGATCTGCGCGATGCTGCGGGGGTCAGCCTGCGCACGCTCTACAAGTATGCGCCGTCGCGGGAAGCCATGGTGCTGGCGGCTCTCGACCATCGTCACGAGCGCTATATGGCGCTGGTCTTCAACGACCTGCCGGAGAGCGGCGAGGGGGCCCTGGCCACGGTCATCGATCGAGTCGCCCAGTGGATGGATCGCGAGGCGAGCCATGGCTGCCTGTTCCATGCGGCGGTGGCCGCCGCGCCGCATGACGATAAGCTGCGCGCTCTGCTCGCTCATCACAAGCGGGAAGTGGCGAGAGAAGCAGTCGCGGTTGCGGATCTCACCGGTCGCGAGGTCGACGTCACGCTCATCCTGGATGGTCTGATGCAGAGCTGGCCGCTGCACGGTGATGCTGCCGTCGCCAGCGCGAAGCGACTGGCCGGGACGCTCGTTCCGGCGGGCTGAGGGGTAGGCGGGTATCGCGACCTGACGTGCCGGCGAATATGCGACGACAAATCGGACATGCGGTCGCAAGGCAAAAAAAATGCAAGGCTTTCGCCTTGCATCCAAAATCGCGTGTCTGGATTTCGCTCCGATGACGTTGATCGGGGCTGCGGCAACTGCCGCGCCGGAAATCGCGTCCTCCCAAGACTAGACCGCAGAAATCGCACCTGCCGGCGCCTTTTGTTATGGTCGCGAGCGTATCCAGCCGAATTCGCAATGTCACGCGTTTTTCCGGTGTCGTGTCATTATTCTGCCACGCCGGCCCCGGCGCGGTCCGCAGGCGCAAATTGGCGCGGAGCTTGCTAACGCGCGCGCCGCCGACTTTCCAATCGCCCGGGGAGCGGTTAAGACGCGCAAAAGCGCCTCTGCGCCAGTCGAACCCCGCATTCATCGGACGTCCCATGCGCCTGTCGCGATATTTTCTGCCCATTCTCAAAGAGACCCCGAAGGAAGCGGAGATCGTTTCCCATCGGCTGATGCTGCGTGCCGGCATGATCCGCCAGCAGGCGGCCGGGCTCTATTCCTTCCTGCCGCTCGGCAAGCGGGTGCTCGACAAGGTCTGCGCGATCATCCGCGAGGAGCAGAACCGCTCCGGCGCCATCGAGCTCCTGATGCCGACCATCCAGTCGGCCGATCTGTGGCGCGAGAGCGGACGCTACGAGGATTACGGCAAGGAGATGCTGCGCATCGAGGACCGCCACGGTCGCGACCTGCTCTACGGTCCGACCAACGAGGAGATGATCACCGACATCTTCCGGTCCTATGTGCGCACCTACAAGGACCTGCCGCTCAACCTCTACCATCTGCAGTGGAAGTTCCGCGACGAGGTCCGGCCGCGCTTCGGCGTCATGCGCTCGCGCGAGTTCCTGATGAAGGACGCCTATTCCTTCGATCTCGACTACGACAACTCCAAGATCGCCTATGACCGGATGTTCGTCGCCTATCTGCGGACCTTCGAGCGCTGCGGCCTGAAGGCCATTCCCATGCGCGCCGACACCGGTCCGATCGGCGGCGAGCTCAGCCACGAATTCATCGTCCTCGCCTCGACCGGGGAGAGCGAGGTCTTCTGCCATCGCGACTATCTCGACCTGGCCGTGCCGGGCGAGGGCGTCGATTTCGACGATGCCGCGGGCCTCGCCGAGATCGTCAAGGCGTGGACCACGCCCTATGCGGCGACCGACGAGATGCACGAGACCGCGACCTGGGATCAGCTTGCGGAGGACGACAAGGTCGCCGCCCGCGGCATCGAGGTCGGCCACATCTTCCATTTCGGGACGAAATATTCCGAGCCGATGAAGGCGGTCGTCACCGGCCCCGACGGCAAGGACGTGCCGGTGCACATGGGCTCCTACGGCATCGGCCCGAGCCGGCTTCTGGCCGCGATCATCGAGGCGTCCCACGACGAGAACGGCATCATCTGGCCGAAATCCGTCGCGCCCTTCGATGTCGGCCTGATCAACATGAAGCCGGGCGACGCCGATTGCGACGCGGCCTGCGAGGATCTGTATCGCCAGATGCAGGCGGCGGGCATCGACGTTCTCTACGACGACCAGGACACCCGCGCCGGCGCCAAGTTCGCCTCCATGGACCTGATCGGCCTGCCCATGCAGGTCATCGTCGGGCCGCGCGGCGCCAAGGCCGGTGAGGCCGAGATCAAGCTGCGCGCCACCGGCGAGCGGGAATCGCTGCCGCTGTCGTCGGTCCTCGCCCGGGTGCAGGCATGAGCGAAGCCAGCGCGGCCGCCGCACCGCCGGCCGGGGCCCGCCATTCGACGCGGCCCTTCGCCCGCTTCGAATGGATGCTCGCCGGCCGTTATCTGCGCTCGCGTCGCCGCGATGCCGGCGTGTCGGTCATCGCCGGTTTCTCCTTTCTCGGCATCATGCTGGGCGTCGCCGCGCTGATCATCGTCATGTCGGTGATGAACGGCTTTCGCGGCGAGCTGCTGACCCGCATTCTCGGCGTCAACGGCCATGTCGTCATGTACCCGATCGACCGGCCGCTCGATGATTTCTCAGATGTGACCGCCGCCGTCGAAACCGTGCCGGGCGTCGCCTTCGCGATGCCGCTGGTGCAGGGGCAGGTCCTGGCCTCGGGCCTGGCCAGCAGCAGCACAGGCGCGCTGGTCAAGGGCGTGCGCGGCGAGGACCTCGCCGATCTGAAGCCGGTCTCCGAGAACATCAAGCAGGGCACGCTCGACGGCTTCAGCGAGGGCGGCGGGCTCGCCATCGGCAGCCGGCTGGCGGAAGCGCTGGGCCTGCGGCTCGGCGACAACATCACCCTGGTCTCGCCCGACGGCGACGTGACGCCGCTCGGCACGACGCCACGGGTCAAGGCCTATCCGGTGGCGGCGATCTTCGAGATCGGCCTGTCGGAATACGACGCGTCCTACGTCTACATGCCGCTCGCCGAAGCGCAGCTCTTCTTCAACCACGAGGGGCTGGCCCAGTCGGTGGAGATCTTCGTCGACGATCCCGACCGGGTGCAGGATCTGCAGCGCACGATCGAGACCGCGGCCGGACGCCCGAACTACACGGTGACCTGGCAGACCCAGAACCAGTCCTTCTTCTCGGCGCTGGAAGTCGAGCGCAACGTCATGTTCATCATCCTGACGCTGATCGTGCTGGTCGCCGCCCTCAACATCATCTCCGGCCTGTTCATGCTGGTGAAGGACAAGGGCCGCGACATCGCCATCCTGCGCACCATGGGCGCGACCCGGGGCGCGGTGATGCGCGTCTTCCTGATCACCGGTGCGTCGATCGGCTTCGCCGGCACGCTTGCCGGCCTGATCCTGGGCGTCGTCTTCTGCCTCAATATCGAGAACATCCGACAGTTCTTCTCCTGGCTGTCGGGCACGATCCTGTTCAATCCGGAATTCTATTTCCTCAGCCAGTTGCCGGCCGAGATCGATTCCGGCGAGGTCGTGCTGGTCGTCCTCATGGCCATCGGCCTGTCTTTCCTCGCGACGATCCTGCCGTCCTGGCAGGCCTCGCGACTCGATCCGGTCGAGGCGCTGCGGTACGAATGATGACAGAGACTTACGCACTTCAGCTCACCGGGGTCGGACGGCATTTCGACCAGGGCGAGGACCGTCTGACGATCCTCGACGACGCGGCCGTCGGCGTCGCCGCCGGCGAGATGGTGGCGCTCGTCGCCCCGTCGGGGGCCGGCAAGTCGACGCTGCTTCACATTGCCGGCCTGCTGGAACGGCCGGATACCGGCGAGGTCCTTGTCGGCGGCCAGCCCTGCGGCAAGCTGGGCGACGACCGGCGCACCGAGATGCGGCGCCGGGCGATCGGCTTCGTCTACCAGTTCCATCACCTGCTGCCGGAGTTCTCGGCCCTTGAGAACGTCATGATGCCGCAGATGATCCTCGGACAGTCGCGGTCTGCGGCTGCCGAGCGGGCGCGGGAGCTGCTCGAATACATGCGGATCGGCAAGCGCGCGGCGCATCGACCGGCCGAGCTGTCGGGCGGCGAGCAGCAGCGCGTCGCCATCGCGCGGGCCGTGGCCAACGCGCCGCATGTCCTTCTGGCCGACGAGCCGACCGGCAATCTCGACCCCACCACGTCGGGCTATGTCTTCGACGCGCTCACGGCGCTGGTGCGCCAGTCGGGCGTCGCGGCGCTGATCGCCACCCACAATCACGAGCTGGCAGCCCGTATGGACCGGGCGATCACGCTCGAAAACGGCAAGATCGTCCCGCTTCGGCTCGGCTGACACACCGTCCACCGCGTCCAGCCCCGGTGCGCGCGATTCCGCGTGCGCCGGATCGGCGCCCGCCCTAACCTGTGCCCCGTTGATCCGGCAAAGGGCGGAGAAGGGGCATGGTCGTGAACGGCATTCATCATGTGACGGCGATTGCGGGACACGCGGCCCGCAATCTCGACTTCTACACCCGCACGCTCGGGCTCCGGCTGGTCAAGAAGACCGTCAATTTCGACGACCCGGGCACCTATCACCTTTATTACGGCGACGAGACGGGGCAGCCGGGCACGATCCTGACGTTCTTTCCTTGGTACCATGCGGCACCGGGCCGGCTCGGTGTCGGCGAGACCCAGGAGGTCGTCTTCTGCGTGCCGGAAGGCGCGATCGGCTTCTGGAGCCATCGGCTGATCGAGAAGGGCGTGCCGCACGATTCGCTGGTCAAGCGCTTCGGCGAGACGGTCCTGGCCTTCCGCGATCCCGATGGCCTGCGCCTCGCCTTTGTCGCCCGGGCCGGCGATGACCTGCTGCCCGGCCGCGCGTCCCCCGACATTCCGGCCGAACACGCGATCCGCGGCTTTCACAGTGTCAGCCTGCTCCTGGAAGAGGCCGAGGCGACCGCGGCGATCCTCACCGACATCCTTGGTTTCCGCGAGGTGGGCCGCGAGGAATCGTTCATTCGCTTCGTCTGCGACGCGAATTTCGGCCGGATCATCGATCTGCGGGCTGTCGGTGGCTTTCTGAAGCCGCGTGTCGGCGCCGGATCGGTCCATCACGTCGCCTTCCGCGCGGCCGATGATGCGCAGCAGGCCGAGATGGTGCGCAAGCTGGCCGACAACCACGGTATCGCCGCCACCGAGCAGAAGGACCGCAACTATTTCCGTTCGGTCTATTTCCGCGAGCCGGGGCATGTCCTCTTCGAGATCGCCACCGACACGCCGGGATTTGCGGTGGACGAAGCGCCGGAAGACCTCGGTCAGGCACTGCGCTTGCCGCCGTTTCTTGAATCAAGACGTGAAGAGATCGAGGGGCGACTGCCGGACCTCGGCTGACGACCGACATTGGTCGTTCGCTGTTTTCCCAGCGTCTTACGGTTCAAAGTGCGCTGCAACATAGTGGCGCAAGCGCAGGGAATGATTCCGGTTTCTCCGTGAACATGTCGCGGGGAGATGATCCGCGCGGGCGGCTTTGCCGGCAACGGTCGACGCCTTGGCCGTCCGAATGCGAGGCCTGAAGGCAGCCGCTGACGATCCGGCACGGCAGGAGGTGTCGTTTCGGCGTCGGAATGCTATGGAGCGGCCATTCCCCGGTTCGTGCATCTGCATGCAGGAACCCGTCAGACATCAAGCGGGCAGTTATTCCATGATTCTCGGCTGTATCGGCGACGACTTCACAGGCTCCTCCGACCTTGCCAACACGCTGGCCAAGGGCGGCATGCGCACGGTCCAGTACAGCGGTGTCCCGACGGGCGATGCCGCGCCGGACGTGGAAGCTGGTGTGGTCGCGCTCAAGTCGCGCACGATCCCGGTCGCCGAGGCCGTCAGCCAGTCGCTCGCCGCACTGGAATGGCTGCGCAGCCAGGGCTGCCGGCAGTTCTTCTTCAAATATTGCTCGACCTTCGATTCGACCGACGAAGGCAATATCGGTCCGGTCGGCGAAGCGATCGCCAGGGAACTGGGCGCCGGTGCGGTCATCGTGTGCCCGGCATTTCCGGCGACCGGCCGCACGGTCTATCAGGGCCATCTCTTCGTGAACGACCGGCTGCTGTCGGAATCGGGCATGGAGAATCATCCGCTGACGCCGATGCGCGACGCCGATCTGCGCCGGGTGCTGGCGCGTCAGACCGATGCGCCGGTGTCGCACGTGCCCTACGGCGTCATCGCAAAGGGCGAGGCGGCGATCGCCGACGCGCTTCGCCAGGCCGGCGTCGACGGTCTCTGCTTCGTCATCACCGACGCCGTGCTCGACGCCGATCTCCACGCCACCGGACATGCGGCGCGCGACCTGCCGCTGATCACCGGCGGCTCTGGCATCGCCCTCGGCCTACCGGAGAATTTCCGCGCACAGGGGCTGATCGGCTCCTCGAGCTTTATCTGGACCGGCGTCGTCGGCCGCGCGGCGGCACTCGCCGGCTCGGTCTCGACCGCCACCCGCCGCCAGGTCGGTGTCCACCGCGATGCAGGTCACCCGACCTTCGAGCTGGGTGCCGATGCCGTGATGGCAGGCGAGGTGACGGCCGCCTCGCTCACCGAATGGGTTCTCAAGCAGTCCGGCGTGCCGCTGATCTATTCCTCGGCCGACCCGGAGACGGTCGCCGCGGCCCAGCAGCGCCATGGCAAGGAAGCGGTCGCCACGGCGATCGAACGGCTGTTTGCTGCCACCGCCGCGGCGCTGGTCGAGGCCGGCATCACCCGGCTGGTCTCCGCCGGCGGCGAGACTTCCGGCGCGGTCGTCACCGGGCTCGACGTCCAGTCGCTGGAGATCGGCCCGGAGATCGATCCGGGCGTTCCCGCGGTGCGCGTCGAAGGCCGCGAACTGGCGCTGGCGCTGAAGTCCGGCAATTTCGGCGCCGACGATTTCTTCGCCAAGGCGGCTTCCCGTCTGGGAGGCGAGGCATGAGCGAGGAGGCCCGGCTCCGCGAGGACATCTGCCGCTTCGCAAAGTCGATGTTCGACCGCGGCCTGACCTGTGGCTCCAGCGGCAACATCTCTGCGCGGCTCGCCGACGGCACGATCCTGGTCACCCCGACCAATGCCTCCTTCGGCTTTCTCGACCCGGCCCGGATCTCCCGCCTGGACGAGGAGTTCCGGCACCTGTCCGGCGACAAGCCGACCAAGGAAATCCCGCTCCACAGCGCCTTCTACGAGACCCGGCGTGCGACGACCGGGGCGGTGGTGCATCTCCACAGCACCCATTCGGTGGCGCTGTCGATCCTGCCCGACACCGACCCCGACGACGTCCTGCCGCCGCTGACCGCCTATTCGGTGATGAAGCTCGGCCGGGTGAAGCTGCTGCCGTATTTCATGCCGGGCGATCCGGCGATGGGCGAGGCGGTGCGCGGCCTTGCCGGCAAGCGTTCCGCGGTGCTCCTCGCCAACCATGGCCCGGTCGTTGCCGGAACCGAGCTGGCGGCCACGGTCTTCGCCATGGAAGAGCTGGAGGAGACCGCGCGCCTGGCGATCCTGACCCGCGGTCTCGATCCGCGTGGCCTGACGCCGGAGCAGCGGGCCTTCCTCGAAGAAAAGCACGCGAACTGAATTTCAGCCGAGCAGACAACTTATAGTGCTTTAATGACGCCGATCGTTGCGGATGCAACATTAGGGCATGAGCAACGAACGTCTCGAGACCAAGACCACGGACGATACGGCCCCGGCGGCCGAGAAACGGCGCAAATCGATCGGCCACAGGCCGGACGTCGATCTCGCTTTGTCTGCCGGTTTCACGGAGGACGAGGTCCGGTTCATGCTGGATCTGCCCGAGGATGGCGAAGCGCGATAGCGCGGGCTGGAACCCTCTCGCACGCGCGGCATTGCCTGACACCAAGGCTAAGCAGCCGAACGAACGTGAAAGGTCCGACCATGGCTCTGCTCAAACTCGCCAGCACCGACGGGATCATCGAACTCAGTGACGGAACCCGCTGGCGCATCGTGCCGGGCCAGGGCGATGTCTCCGGCCGGTGGCTGGAAGGCGCCGACATCAATGTCTCGCCCCATCCGGAACGCGGCGAGGGTCATGCGCATCTGAACAACATCAGCGCGGGCGAGGGCGTCGACGTCACCCCCGAGGCCTGACCCATCGCCTTCGGCAGATGACAGAACGGCCGCATCCCGGGATGCGGCCATTTCTTTGTCCGGGTGGGCACGCTGGTGCCTTTGCCGCTCAGCGCAGATCCTGCGGCAGGGATGCTTTCAGTTCGGCGATCCAGGCATCCGCCGTTCCGTCGGAGGGCGCCCGCCAGTCGCCGCGCGGCGACAGGCTGCCGCCGGCCGAAACCTTCGGCCCGTTCGGCATGGCCGACCGCTTGAACTGCGACGTCTGGAAGAAGCGGAACAGGAAGCTCTCCAGCCATTTAGCGATCGTCGCAAGGTCGTACTGGTTGCGCGCTTCTTCGGGAAACTCGATCGGCCAGAGGCCCGCATCGGCCTGCTTCCAGGCATGCCAGGCAAGGAACGCGGTCTTTGACGGAGCCCGCCCGTAGCGCATGGTGTGGAACAGGAAGAAATCGTGCAGCTCGTAGGGGCCGATCTTGTCCTGCGTGCTCTGCATGCCGCCCTCGGCATCCGCCGGCACCAGCTCGGGCGAGATCTCGGTGTCGAGGATCGCGGTCAGGAGCTTGCCGGTCTCGGCATCGAACTGCTCGGTGCGCACGACCCAGCGGATCAGATACTGGATCAGCGTCTTCGGCACGCCCGGATTGACCGAATAGTGGCTCATCTGGTCGCCGACGCCATAGGTGCACCAGCCGAGCGCCAGCTCGGAGAGATCGCCGGTGCCGATGACGAAGCCGCTGCGCTGGTTGGCGAGGCGGAAGAGATAGTCGGTGCGCAGGCCCGCCTGCACGTTTTCGAAGGTCACGTCATAGACTGGCTCGCCGCCCGCGAAGGGATGCCCCATGTCGCCGAGCATCTGCCGCGCGGCGGGACGGATGTCGATCTCCTCGCAGCCCGTGCCAAGCGCCTTCATCAGCGCGAGCGCGTTCGCCTTGGTCGCGTCGCCGGTGGCAAAGCCCGGCATGGTGAAGCCGAGAATGGTCGAGCGCGGCAGGCCCATCTGGTCGCAGGCCTTGGCCGCCACGATCAGCGCATGGGTGGAATCCAGGCCGCCGGACACGCCGATGACCATGTGATCGCCGGGCGTTGCCTCGAAGCGCCGGCGCAGGCCTTCGACCTGGATGTTGAAGGCCTCGTAGCAATCCTGGTGCAGACGCTCCGGATTGTTCGGCACATAGGGGAAGCGCCGGACCGGGCGACGCAGGCCCAGATCCTCGAAGGCCGGCTCATGGGCGAAGCGCACCGTTCGGAACGCCGTCTCCGGATGGCCGCGGAGTGCCGCCGCGTCGTTGAAGGTGGGGGTGCGCAGCCGCTCCTGGCCGATGCGCCCGACATCGACGTCGGCGACGATCAGCTGTCCGGCATCGGCGAAGCGCTCGGACTCGGCGAGGAGGTCGCCCAGTTCGTAGATCGAGCCCTGGCCGTCCCAGGCGAGATCGGTGGTGCTCTCGCCGCGTCCGGCGGCCGAATAGACATAGGCGGCGATGCAGCGCATCGACTGCGATGCCGAGAGAAGATGCCGGTCGGCGGACTTGCCGACGACGATGTTGGAGGCCGAGAGATTGCAGAGGATGCGGGCGCCGGCCAGCGCCCCGTCCGTCGAGGGCGGCGTCGGCGCCCAGTAATCCTCGCAGATCTCCGTGTGGAAGACGAAGCCGGGAAGGTCCGAGGCTTCGAAAAGGAGGTCGATGCCGAACGGCGCCTCCTGGCCCGCGACGGTAATGTCGAGGCCGGTCATGCCGGCGCCCGAGGCGAACCAGCGCTTTTCGTAATATTCCCGGTAATTGGGCAGGAAGAGCTTCGGCACGACGCCCAGAATGCGGCCCCGGGCAATGGCGACGGCGCAATTGTAGAGCCGACCGTTGCGCCGCAGCGGCGCGCCGACGAGCAATATGCTGCGCAACTCGCGGCTGCGCTCGCAGACGGTGGCGATGGCGGCTTCGACGCCGTCGAGCAGGGCATCCTGCAGATGCAGGTCGTCGATCGCATAGGCGGACAGGCCGAGCTCCGGGAACACCAGGAGATCGACGCCCTCCTTGTCCGCGTCTTGCGCCGAGCGGATCGTCGCCGCCGCATTGCGCGCCGGATCGGCGATGAAGACGCCGGGCGTCGCGACACCGACGCGGACGAAGCCGTGCCGGTGCAGCGCATAGAAGGAACGGTCTCGAAGGCTTTGCAAACTCAATCCATCATCTCCTCGAGCATATCCAGTGCCGTTCGTAGGCAAGCAATGCGGGTCGGTCCACGGCCGATATCGCCAAAATGCTCTTCGCGGTGCCGCGTCTCGCGCCCGCGTCGGGCACAGGCGAAATGTACGAGCCCCGGTTCGTCATCCTCGCCGGCCGGGCCGGCAAAGCCCGTGGTGGAAACAGTGATGTCGGCGAGGGACTTGTCCAGTGCCCCCTCGGCCATGGCCAGAGCGACCGGGCGGCAGACGGCGTTGTTCTCCTCAAGAAGCTGGCGCGGCAGGCCCAGCATCCGGATCTTGGCCTCGTCGGTATAGGTCACGAAGCCGCTGTCGAAGGCCCGCGAGCAGCCCTCCACGTCGGTGAACACCGAGGCCAAGAGGCCGCCGGTGCAGCTTTCGGCGGTCGCGATCGTCAGGGATCGGTCGCATGCGCGCTGCAGAAGGGTCTTCACCCGCTCTTCCAGATCGTCGGGCAGGGTCGTCGACAGGACTTCGCTCACGGTTCGGTTCCTTGTTAAGGGCGTCATCACCGCCGGATGGCGGACTGGGAACATGAACGTGCCGTCTCACGCGTTCGTTCGCCGATGCTGAACCGGCTAACGTGAAATTCCGGCGGATCGCCGGGAGGGGACCGGGCCTGTACATTCCGCATGGCTCAGCGATCTCGGGTGTCAGCCTTTCGCATTGTCGGCATGCCGGCTGCGGGCGATCGCCTCGATCCGGGCCCGCAGTTTCGGATGCAGCGACACGAAGCGTGCGAAGTCGGTGCGCGCCAGGCGCAGCATCGTGCTGTAGGCGATCGCCGTCACGTCGGCCTGCCGCCGCATGTCGAGGATCAGCGCCATCTCGCCGAAGATGTCGCCGCGACCGAGCCGGACGATATGCGTGCCGGTATCGACCTCCACCGCACCGGACGAGATGAAATAGGCCGCGTCGCCGACTTCGCCGCGCGAGACGATCCGCATGCCGGGCGCGGCCAGGAACGGCGTCATCAGCCGTGCCAGATCATCGCGCTCGCGGTCGCCAAGCGCTTCGAATATCTCTGTGCGGTCGATCAGCCGGCGCGTGTCGAGCCCGAGATCCAGCGGCGGGCTCAGCGTCGTCAGGTCGGGGCGCCGCGCGACGCTGCGATACACGTCGCGCTCGATCTCCTTGCTGATGACGCCGGACTGGCGCAGTCGTCGGATCTCGGCGATCTCGATGGCCCGGGCGGCCCGCAGGACGAAGCAGCGTTCGAGCTCGGCGACATAGGCGGGATATTGCAGCCGGACCGCGTCGATCTCCCGGTCGATTTGCGCCTGCCGCTCGTCGAGGACTGCCATGACGGCGGCAATCGTCTCCTCGCCGAGGACCGGCTGCAACTCGCTGGTGGCGAATGCCCGCAGCCTGCCCAGCACCAGTGAAATCTCCACCAGCTTCTCGAAGCGCAGGGCCAGGCGTTTCGACAACATCCGGCTGCGACCGAGCCGGCGCTGGATCAAAAACGCCACCCGGTCCGACCACAGGAAGCGTGTCTCCTCGGCATTGGCCGCGCAATAGCCTTCGACGCCGCCATGGCGCGCCATTTCCAGCCGCCGCCGCGTGTCGGAGGTCAGGCGCCGGGCGATCCGCGGCGCCAGCATGCCGTTGGCGAAATGATCGAGGACCATTTCACGCTCGCGCGCGGTCAGCGAGACAAGGGCGATGGCCGTTCGTCCGTCGAGGGACAGGGTATCCGACGGGCTCGTGGCGGCAGGCTCGGCCGCAGCGACCGCCGTATTGACGCTCTCGGCATCGCCCGCTGCGTCGGTGCCGCCGAAGCGCTGCGCCATCTCGCCGGCAAAGCGCGCCACCCGTGCCGAGGTGACGCTGAGCGCAAGGTCGCGGATCGCGCGGTCGATGCCCGACAGCCGGTCGAGGCCCAGCCCCCGGATCAGCGGCCTGAGGGTAGTGCCCTGCACGAACAGCGTCATCAGCGTGTAGCCAGTGGCCAGCGTCACCACGAAGGCGGCGACGGGGCGGGGCACCGCATCGTTCTCACTGACCGCGAGCGCCAGGGTCAGGGTCATCGATCCGCGCAGGCCGCCCCACAGCACCACCAGCCGGTAGGGCCGCGAGACCTTGGACGACAGCCCGTATTGGCTGAGCAGCGGCATGAGACCGAACAGCACCAGGGCCCGCGTCGCCAGCGTCGCGGCGAAGATGACCAGCATCAGGAGGAAGTCGAAGGGCGACAGGTCCGTCATCATCTGCGGCACGAGCAGCGAGGTGAGCACGAAGACCAGAATCGCCGCCCAGGAGGCCAGCTGCTGCCAGGTGTCGTCGAGATGGCGCCAGAGCTCGCGGGTGACCCGCGCCGGCGACAGGCTGGCAAGCGCGACGCCGGCGGTCGCGACGGCGATGATGCCCGAGACCTGCAGCACATGCTCGGCGATCCAGAACGACAGATAGGGCAGGGCGAGGCTGAGCGAGACCGCCGTCACCTGATCGTCGCCGATCAGCCGGAGCAGCTGGAGATAGAGGCGCGCCATCAGATAGCCGAACAGCCCGCCACCGATCGGCAGAAGCAGAAGGTTCAGGGCGGCGCCGGTCACCGTCACCGAGCCCGGCGCGATGATCGCCGCAGAGAAGATCAGGAAGAGCGAGATCGCCAGCGCGTCGTTGAACAGGCTCTCGCCCTCGACCAGCCGGGTCAGCCGGTCCGGCGCGCCGACATCGCGGAAGATGGCGATGACCGCCACGGGGTCGGTCGTCGCCACCAAGGAGGCCAGCAGCAGGCAGGCGAGAAGCGGCATGCCGGCGATCGGCCACAGGGCCAGCGCCACGCCGAAGGTCGCCGCCAGGACCGCGACAAGGGCGAGGAGGACGATCGGCAGCAGATCCTCGCGGACCCGCTGCATGTCGACCACCAGCGCGCTCTGGAAGATCAGCGTCGGCAGGAGGATGTAGAGAAACAGGCTTGAGCCCACCGGCAGGTCGGTGATCAGCGCGGCAAGGTCGACCGGCAGCAGCGTGCCGGGATGATCGAGGGAATAGAGGCTCGCAAAGCCGAGGCTGGCGCCGCCCAGCGCCAGGAGGATCGAGACCGGCAGCCGCAGCCGCGTGGCCAGCGGGCGCGCGAGGGCGCCGAAGGCGACGAGAGTGGCGATCAGGACGACGATGTTGGGAACGTTCATGGCGGCGTCACCGGCACATCATGACTCCGCATCCGCCACGGTCTCCGCAAGGCTTCCGGAGCGCCGCGGCGCCTGCAAGCTGCCGGCGCGCGGGTTCCGGCCGGGCGACGGTCCGGCATTGTTAGCCTAGCCTGTGGGTTTCGTACAGCAAGCCGCCACTGACTCCATCGACATCGCGGCGCGCTCGCAGCAAAACGGGCGCCAGGACGAAGCGAAAGGATCCGCCGCCCGATGTTCGATCTGATCATCCGCAATGCCCATCTGCCCGACGGCCGCACCGGCGTCGACATCGCCGTGACGGGCGACCGGATCGCCGCGATCGAACCGGCGATCGCCGGCGAGGCGGGCGAGGTGATCGACGCCTGCGGACGGCTGGTGTCGCCGCCCTTCGTCGATCCGCATTTTCACATGGATGCGACCCTGTCGCTGGGCCTGCCGCGGATGAACCGCTCGGGCACGCTTCTGGAGGGCATCGCGCTCTGGGGCGAGCTGAAGCCGCTTCTGACCAAGGACGCGCTGATCGAACGGGCGATGCGCTATTGCGACCTCGCGGTCTCGCAGGGCCTTCTGGCGATCCGAAGCCATGTCGACACCTCCGATCCGCGGCTCGTCACCGCCGAGGCGCTGCTGGAGGTGCGCGATCGGGTGAAGCCCTATATCGACCTGCAGCTCGTCGCCTTTCCGCAGGACGGCTATCTGCGCACGCCGGGCGGTGCGGCGTCCCTCGAACGGGCCCTGGACATGGGTGTCGACATCGTCGGCGGCATTCCGCATTTCGAACGCACCATGGCCGACGGCACGGAATCGGTCGCCGCGCTCTGCCGCATCGCCGCCGAGTGCGGCCTGCGGGTCGACATGCATTGCGACGAATCCGACGACCCGCTGTCGCGCCATGTCGAGACCCTAGCGGCCGAAACGGTGCGCCACGGACTTCAGGGGCGGGTCGCCGGCTCGCATCTGACCTCGATGCATTCGATGGACAATTATTACGTGTCCAAGCTGATCGCCCTGATCGCCGAATCCGGCCTGCACGTGATCCCCAATCCGCTGATCAACATCACGCTGCAGGGCCGTCACGACACCTATCCCAAGCGCCGCGGCATGACGCGGGTGCCCGAGCTGATGGCGGCGGGAATCAATGTCGGCTTCGGCCATGACTGCGTGATGGACCCCTGGTACTCGCTCGGCTCCGGCGACATGCTGGAGGTGGCGCATATGGCGGTGCATGTCGGCCAGATGACCTCGCGCGATGCCATCCGCGCCTGCTTCGACGCGGTGACGGTCAATTCCGCGCAGATCATGGGGCTGGAGGGCTACGGGCTGGCGGTCGGCAACCGGGCCGATTGCGTGGTGCTGCAGGCGGCCGACCCGATCGAGGCGATCCGGCTGAAGGCGACCCGGCTCGCCGTGGTGCGCGGCGGCAAGGTGATCGCACGGGCTCAGCCGCGGCTGAGCCAGCTCACGCTGCCGGGCCGCGTCGTAACGGTCGACCCGGCGGCTTACGCGCCGCAGGGCGATTCATCTGTTGGCTGATTGTTTGCTGGGCGGGCTGCGCGGTTGACAAGGAATTGTGCAGGTCGTCAAATCGCGGCCTGTTTCATTCGGGATCGTTGGGGAATTTCATGCTGAAGTCAGGTCGGATCGGTCGGCGCGGTTTTCTGTTGGGCAGCGCCGGTGTCGGCCTCGCACTGAGCATGCCGCGCGCCTTCGCGCAGACGCCGCTGAAGGTGGCGGGCATCCACGCCTCGCCGGTGGAGAATGCCTGGAACTCGCGCCTGCATGCGGCGATGGTCCAGGCCGCCGAGGACGGTGCCATCGAGTATGTGTTCTCCGAAGGCGTCAGCGGCACCGACTACGCCCGCGCCATGCGCGAATATGCCGAGCAGGGCGCCCAGCTGATCGTCGGCGAGGCCTATGCTGTCGAGACCGAGGCGCGGCAGGTCGCGGCGGACTATCCCGACACCATGTTCCTGATGGGCTCCAGCGGCGAGCCGACCGGCGACAATTTCGGCACCTTCGGCACGTGGAATCACGAGGGCGCCTATCTCGCCGGCATGCTCGCCGGCAAGATGAGCGAAAGCGGCATCTTCGGCGCGGTCGGGGCGATCCCGATCCCCGAAGTCAACATGCTGATCAATGGCTTCCGGGCTGGCGTTGATTCGGTGCGTCCGGATGCCAAGCACCTGATCGGCTTCATCGGTACCTTCTTCGATCCGCCCAAGGCGCGCGAGGCGGGCCTCGCCCAGATCGACGCCGGCGCCGACATCTTGTTCGGCGAGCGCATCGGCACGGCCGACGCCGCCAAGGAGCGCGGCATCAAGGCGATCGGCTCGCTGACCGACTATACCGAGCGCTACCCCGAGACAGTCTTCGCCAACGCCATGTGGTACTTCCGCCCGATCCTCGACGCGGCCATCGCCGACACCGAGGCCAAGAACGGCACCGGCAAGAACTACACGCCCTACAGCATGATGCAGGAAGGCGGGAACGACATCGTCTTCGCCGAGTCCATGGTCCCGGCCGAGGCGGTCGCGGCGATGGAAGAGCGCCGCGCCGCGATCAAGGCCGGCGAGTTCGAAGTGGTCATCGACTTCACCGAACCGACCTGATCTGCGAAAACGCATGCCAGCCCGTTCGCCGATCTGCGACGGCGCCGACGATCCGGCCGGTCCCCGCGGTATTCTCCGCGCGGCCGGCCGGAATCCGTCGGACGGCCGGACAATGCGGAACGGCGGGAGTGAGACCGTATGACCGTCGTCCTGTCCCTCGAACACATCACCAAGCGCTTCGGCAACTTCGCGGCCAATGACGACGTCAGCCTGACCCTTCGCCGCGGCGAACTCGTCGCGTTGCTCGGGGAGAACGGCGCCGGCAAGACGACGCTGATGAACATCCTGTTCGGCCACTACGTGCCGGATGCCGGGCGCGTTCTCGTGGCCGGCGAGGAACTGCCGCTCGGCCGGCCGCGCGCCGCCATCGCCGCCGGCGTCGGCATGGTGCATCAGCATTTCACCCTGGCGCCGAATCTCACCGTCCTCGAAAACGTCATGACCGGCACCGAGCCGTTGCTGCGCTGGCGCTCGGGCAAGGCCGCCGCGCGGCGCAAGCTGGCAAGCCTCGCCGAGCGTTTCGGCCTTGTCGTCGATCCGGACAAGCGTGTCGGCGATCTGTCGGTCGGCGAGCAGCAGCGCGTGGAGATCCTGAAGGCACTCTACAACGATGCGAAGATCCTGATCCTCGACGAGCCGACGGCGGTGCTGACCCGGCCGGAGGCGGAGACCCTCTTCAAGACATTGCGAGTGATGGCGGCCGAAGGACTGTCGCTGATCTTCATCTCCCACAAGCTGCACGAGGTCATGGCGGCGGCCGACCGCGTGCTGGTGCTGCGCGGCGGGCGGATGGTCGCCGAGCGGGTAACCGCGGCGACCTCCAAGGAGGAACTGGCCGAGCTGATGGTCGGGCGCGGCGTGACGCGTCCGGTCCGCGCCGCTGCGGTACCGGGCGACACGGTGCTGGCGGCGCGGGACGTCAGCGTTACGGTGGGTGGCGCGAAACGCCTCTCCAATGTCAGCTTTCACCTGCGCGAGCGCGAGACGCTGGGCATTATCGGCGTCTCCGGTAACGGCCAGGCGACACTCGCCCATCTGGTGTCCGGGCTCGTCACGCCGGATGCCGGCGGCCTGTCGGTGCTGGGCGAGGAGACCTCCACGCTGTCGCCGCGCGACCTCGTGCGCCGCGGTGTCGGCCGCATCCCCGAGGACCGCAACACCGAAGGCGCCATCGGCGAACTGGCGATCTGGGAGAACGCCATTCTCGAACGTGTGCGCGACGCCCCCTTCTCGAAGGGCGGCTTCGTCCGGCAATCGACGGCGCGCGCCTTTGCCGCCGACGTCATCGACCGTTTCGACATTCGCGGCGGATCGGCGGATAGCCGCACGCGGCTCCTGTCCGGCGGCAACATGCAGAAGCTGATCTTCGGCCGCAATCTGGCTGGATCCCCCAAAGTGCTGGTCGCGGCTCAGCCGACGCGCGGTCTCGACGAGGGCGCCATCGCGGCCGTCCATGGCGAGATCCTCGCCGCACGGGATGCGGGCGCAGGTGTTCTGCTGATCTCGGAAGATCTCGACGAAGTGCTGGCGCTGGCCGACCGGGTGCAGGCCATCGTCGGCGGGCGCCTGTCGGAGCCGGTGCCGATCGAATCCCTCGACGCCCGGCGTCTCGGCCTGATGATGGCCGGCGAATGGGCCGTCGCCCCGCACGAGGCCGCCTGATGCGTCTGGAACGTCGGGACAGCCGTCCCGCGACCCTCATGGTGGTCGCGCCGATCCTCGCCGTGCTGGTCGCGCTCGCACTGTCGGGCGTGCTGATCGCGCTGGCCGGGGCGCCGGTGCTGGAGGCCTATGCCCGCATCGTGCAAGGCGCCTTCGGCTCGCGCCTCGCGCTGACCGAAACGCTGACCCGGACGACACCGCTGATCCTCACCGGCCTCGCCGTGGCGGTCGCCTTCCGGGCCAAGGTCTGGAACATCGGCGCCGAGGGCCAGCTCTATGTCGGCGCGCTGACCGCGGCCTTTCTCGGCTCGCAGCTGGGTCTCGCCGGCCTGCCCGGTATTGCCCTGATCCCGGCGGTGATGATCGCCGGTGCGCTGGCGGGCATGATGCTGCTCCTCGTGCCGCTTGCGCTCCGGCTGCGCTTCGGCGTCGACGAGGTGGTGACGACGCTGCTCCTCAACTTCGTCGTCCTGCTCTTCGTGTCGATGATGATCGAAGGGCCGATGAAGGACCCGTTTGCATTCGGCTGGCCGCAATCCGTCCCGGTGGTGGCCGAGGCCCAGTTGCCGAAGCTGCTGGAGCGGTCGCGTCTGCATGTCGGCCTGTTGATCGCCGTCCTCGTCGCCATCGTCGTCCATGTCGTCCAGTCGCGCACCGCCTACGGGCTGGAATCGCGCGCGGCCGGGCTCAACCCCGCTGCCGCGCGCTTTGCCGGCGTGCCGCTCGGCCGCACGCTGGTCAAGGTCGCCTGCTGGTCGGGTGGGCTCGCCGGGCTGGCCGGGGCGATCGAGGTAATCGGCGTGAAGGGCTACGTCACGACCGACCTGTCGCCCGGCTACGGCTATGCCGGCATCATCGTGGCGATGCTCGCCAATCTCCAGCCGCTGGCCGTGGTCGCCGCCGCGCTCTTCGCGGCGATGATGTTCGTCGGCTCCGATTCCATGAGCCGGGCGCTCGGCGTGCCCAGCTTCATCGCCGACGTGACCGTCGCCCTGTCGCTGCTGACCATGCTGGTCGCGCTGCTCTTCACTGCCTACCGGATCCGCCGATGAGTGCCGCGCTCGACATCTTCGCCTCCGCCGGCATGTGGGAAGCGGTGCTGCGCATCGCGACGCCGCTGATCTTCGGCACCCTCGGCGCGCTCCTTTGCGAACGCGCCGGCGTGCTCAATCTCGGCATCGAGGGCATCATGAGCTTCGGCGCCATGATCGGCTGGCTGACGGTTTTCGAGGGCGGCAATCTGTGGATGGGCCTGTTCGCGGCGGCGCTAGGCGGCGCGGCGTTCGGCCTGCTGCACGCGCTGATGACGGTGCCGATGGGGCTGTCCCAGCACGTCACCGGGCTCGGCATCACGCTGCTGGCCTCGAGCCTGAGCTATTTCATCTTCCGGCTGGTCGTGCCGCTGCAGGGCACGCCTCCGACCATCGAGCCGTTCCAGCCGCTGCACGTGCCGGTCCTCTCCGACCTTCCGATCGTCGGTGATGCGCTCTTCACCCAGACCGCGCCGACCTATCTGGCGCTGCTGGTGGCGGCAGTGATGGCCTATGTGCTGGCCCGCACCCCGTTGGGGCTGGCAATCCGCATGACCGGCGAGAACCCGCATGCGGCTGAAGCGCAGGGCGTCGACCCGATCGCCATCCGCATCGGCGCGGTGGTGGCCGGCAGCGCCCTGATGGGCGTCGGCGGCGCGTTCCTCACCCTGTCGGCCTTCAACAGTTTCTTCCCGACCATGATCCAGGGGCGCGGCTGGATCTGCATCGCGCTCGTCGTCTTCGCCACCTGGCGGCCGGGACGGGCCTTGCTCGGCGCCATCCTCTTCGCCCTCTTCGACGCCTATCAGCTGCGGCTGCAGACCGAGTTCGGCAAGGCGATCCCGTATCAGATGTTCCTGATGATGCCGTATCTCCTGTCGATCGTGGCGCTGGTGGTGATGGCGCGGCGCGCCCGGGTGCCGCAGGCGCTGATGCAGCCCTACCGGCGTGGCGAGCGCTGAGGCACACGCTCGGCGATTGTCAGCCGTCGATGCCCAGCAGCCGCAGCGTCGCCTGGTCCTCGCGGCCGTTGCAGAACAGGGCGAGGGCGTCCCGGAAGCCGGACGGGTCGTCGCCCGCCGCATGGGCGAACAGGGTCATCGACGAGCCGAACTTCATGTCGTCGGGCGCGCCGAAGATCGCGGCGAGCGACCGGTCGCCATGCGCCAGAACCGCATTGGTGCAGTCGACGAGCCGGGGCCCCAGCACGGGATGGCGCAGATAGGCGCGGGCCTGGTCGAGCGAAGCGATGCCGAAATGCCGGGCCATGTCGGAATGGCCGAGACCCTGCAATTGCGGAAACACGAACCACATCCAGTGACTGCGCTTGCGCCCTGCCTGCAATTCGCCGAGCGCCTGCGCGTAGACCGGCGCCTGCGCGGCTACGAAGCGCTCCAGATCGTCGGGGTCGTCTTCCGTCACATCGTCACTCCTTCGGCCGGCGTTTCGATGAACGCGTTGCCGTCCGTTTGGTGCCGGCCTCCGCGTCGGTGATCTCGATCCAGGCCGGCGCGTGGTCGCTGGCCTTTTCCCAGCCGCGCACGTCGCGGTCGACGCCGGCGGCCAGCAATCGCGGGGCGAGGTTGGGGCTCAGCAGCAGATGGTCCAGCCGCAGCCCGGCATCGCGGCCCCAGGCGTTCCGCAGATAGTCCCAGAAGGTATAGAGGGTGGCCTCCGGCTGCAGGCTGCGGATCGCGTCGCTCCAGCCCGTATTGAGAAGGTGGTGGAACGCTTCGCGCACCTCCGGCCGGAACAGCGCGTCGTCCACCCAGCGCTCCGGCTCGTAGACGTCCATCTCGGTCGGGATGACATTGTAGTCGCCGGCCAGCACTACTGGGGCCCCGGTCGCCATGAGCTCGGCGGCATGGTTCGCGAAGCGCTCCAGCCAGCGCAGCTTGTAGTCGAATTTCGGGCCCGGCGCCGGGTTGCCATTGGGCAGATACAGGCAGCCGATCAGAACGCCTTTCACCGCCGCTTCCAGATAGCGGCTCTGATGGTCGTCGTCGCCGGGCAGGCCGCGCCGCGTCTCGAGCGGGTCGGTGCCGCGGGCGAGGATCGCGACGCCGTTCCAGCTCTTCTGCCCATGCCAGATCGCGCCGTAGCCGGCCTCGCGGATGGCGTCGATCGGAAACTTCTCGTCCGGCGCCTTCAGTTCCTGCAGGCACACTGCGTCGGGTTCGGCCTCGGCGAGCCAGCGCAGCAGCACGGGCAGGCGGCCATTCACCCCGTTGATGTTGAAACTGGCGATCTTCATCCGCCAGACCTGGCGTCATGCCGCTTGATTTCGAGAGGCATGAGGCGCCGAATTGCGAGCGGGCGCGGACCTTTCCAAAGCCTTGACCTCGATCAAGGCGGGGACCGCGCCCGGCCGGCACTCTGACGGCATGTCGAACGCCGTCGCGATCGCAACTCGGGCAAAGGGTCATCCCATGCACAAATCCCCCATCGCGGACCTGGCGGTCTATCTCGACGGATCGCCGTCGGACGAAGTCGCCATCGACTATGCCGAAACGATCGCTAGCGCATTCGGCGCCCATCTCGAATGCATGCTCGCCAACCACATCCACATCACCGGCGTGCCGGCGGGGCCGGGCTCCGACATGCTGGTCGCCGAGCTTTTCAAGGTCGGCAAGGACAATGGCGATGCCGCCGAGCAGAAGCTGCGCCAGCGACTGGATCGGGTCGCGGTCCCCTATGGCCTGCGGCGCGCGGACGGCAGCTTCGGTCATCTGTCGGCCGCTGCCGAACGGCTCGCCGGCACGACGGATCTGTTCGTGCTGGTCCAGCAGAGCGGCAAGCATGCCCTGAGCGGCCAGGTGGTCGAGGCGATCCTGTTCAATGCCCGTGCGGCGGCGCTGGTCGTGCCGCCGGAGCCCAAGCGCAGCTTCGCGGCGCCGGAGACGGTCGTCGTCGGCTGGCGGGACTCGCCCGAATGCGCCCATGCGGTGGCAGCGGCACTGCCCTTCCTCAAGCAGGCCAAGCTCGTCGTTCTGGCGAGTGTCGTCGAGGATGGCGCGACCGAGCAACGGCACCTGGAGCCGATGGCCGACATGGCCCGCCATCTCGATCGCCACGGCGTGACGGTGGAGACTCGCGAACTGCCGAACTGGCGCCATCCCGCCGATGCTTTGATGAAGGAGGCGGAGAGCCTTTCCGCGGATCTGATCGTCGTCGGCGCCTATGGCCATTCCCGCCTGCGCGAGATGCTGCTGGGTGGCGTGACGCGCGAGCTCCTGAGCCGCTGCGACGTCCCGCTGCTCCTGTCACGCTAACGAACCTTCCGGAGGCGCGCGATGCATTACGGTCATCTGGAATACAGCATCGAGCCGTGCGGCGAGGGCTGGCAGGTCAGTTTCTGCCATTCGCCCCACGGCCGGTTTCACCGTCGGCTGGATGCCCTGCGCTCGGCCTTCGCCGACGCCGAGCGCGTGACGCGGCTCGGGCAGGCCGTGAGGCTGAAGGTCGAGCGGCCCCGCCATGCGGCAGGCCTGCCCGCCCGGATCGTCACCCCGTCGCCGACAACGGTCGGCTCCAGTCGCGCCACCAGCTGACCGCCCGGCAGGCGGTTTTGTCCGACACAGCAGTTCCCGTAACGAATGCAAGGTTGAGACCGATGGCCATGATGAAAGCGGCGATCTTCGTCGAACCGAACCGGATCGTGCTGGATGAGAAGCCGATTCCCGATGTCGGCCCCCTCGACGCGCTGGTGCGGATCACCACGACGACGATCTGCGGCACCGACGTGCATATCCTCAAGGGCGAATATCCGGTCGAGCGCGGGCTGACGATCGGCCACGAGCCGGTGGGGGTGATCGAGAAGCTCGGTTCCGCCGTGCAGGGCTACCGCGAGGGCCAGCGGGTCATCGCCGGGGCGATCTCGCCCAGTGGTTACAGCAATGCCTGCCTGTGCGGCTGCCATTCGCAGGATGGTCCCGGCACCAGGCACGGTTTCCAGCCGATGGGCGGCTGGCGCTTCGGCAACACCATCGACGGGGCCCAGGCCGAATACCTCCTGGTGCCTGACGCCATGGTCAATCTGGCGCCGATCCCGGACGGGCTCACCGACGAGCAGGTCCTGATGTGTCCCGACATCATGTCGACGGGCTTTTCCGGCGCCGAAAGCGGGACCGTGCGGATCGGCGACACCGTCGCTGTCTTCGCCCAGGGACCGATCGGCCTCTGCGCCACGGCCGGCGCGCGGCTGATGGGCGCCACCACGATCATCGGGGTGGACTCCGTGCCCGAGCGCATGGAGATCGCCCGCAAGATGGGCGCCGACCACGTCGTCAACTTCACCAAGGGGGACGTCGTCGCGGAGATCATGCGGCTGACCGATGGCCGCGGCGTCGATGTGGCGATCGAGGCGCTCGGCCGGCAGGAGACCTTCGAGGCCGGCCTGCGGGTTCTGCGTCCGGGCGGCACCTTGTCTTCGCTCGGCGTCTATTCCAACGATCTCACCATCCCGCTCGACGCCTTCAGCGCCGGCATCGGCGACAACAAGATTGTCACGACGTTGTGCCCGGGCGGCAAGGAGCGCATGCGCCGGCTGATGGACGTCATCGCGTCGCAGCGCCTCGACACGACGCCTCTGGTGACCCATCGTTACAAGCTCGACGAGATCGAGGAGGCCTACGATCTCTTCTCGCATCAGCGCGACGGGGTCCTGAAGGTCGCCATCCAGCCTTAGAAGCGGTGGCTCCGGCATGATATGTTCCTCGCCGTTGACGCGAGTTTGGCGGCACAGGGACGGACGATCATGACCCAGACCCGAGGCGCGCGAACGGCCGGCGCCGCATGAGCATCCGCAATTTCGACGCGCTGTTCGCGCCGCGTTCGATCGCGCTGATCGGCGCCAGCAATGAGCCGGGGTCGGTTGGCTCGGTGCTGGTCGACAATCTGGTCTCCGGCGGCTTTGCCGGCCGTATCATGCTGGTCAATCCGCATGCGCGCGAGATCCACGGCCGGCAATGCCATCGCTCGGTGGAGACGCTGCCCGAGGTGCCGGACCTCGCCGTGATCGCCACGCCGGCGCGCACGGTGCCCGGCATCATCGCGGC
The DNA here is from genome assembly GCF_014334315.1 of Aurantimonas sp. DM33-3. Classification (NCBI taxonomy): domain Bacteria; kingdom Pseudomonadati; phylum Pseudomonadota; class Alphaproteobacteria; order Hyphomicrobiales; family Aurantimonadaceae; genus Aurantimonas; species Aurantimonas sp. DM33-3. The sequence continues at coordinate 90,102 of NZ_JACSGS010000001.1, forward strand.
GCTGGGCAAGCGCGGTTGCTGCGCCGCCATCGTCATTTCGGCCGGCCTCGGCGAGACGGTGGATGGCGCCACCCTGCGCCAGCAGGTGCTGGACGCCGCGCGCCCCCATCTCATGCGCATCATCGGGCCGAACTGCCTCGGCCTGATCTCCCCGGCCGCGGGTATCAATGCCAGCTTCGCCCATCTGATGCCGCGGGCCGGCGACATCGCGCTGGTCAGCCAGTCCGGCGCCATGCTGACCTCGGTCATCGACTGGGCCGACGAGCGCCGCATCGGCTTCTCCCATCTCCTGTCCGTCGGGGACATGTCCGATGTCGATTTCGGCGACATGCTGGACTATCTGGCGACCGACCGGACGACCCGCTCGATCCTGCTCTATGTCGAGAACGTCACCGAGGCGCAGAAATTCCTGTCGGCCGCCCGCCTGGCCGCTCGCTCCATGCCGGTGCTGGTGATCAAGGCCGGGCGCAGTGCGGCGGGCGCGCGGGCCGCGCAGTCCCACACCGGCGCACTGGCCGGCTCGGATGTCGTCTACGACGCCGCCTTCCGCCGCGCCGGCATCTTGCGGGTGCGCGAGATCGAGGAATTGTTCGAGGCCGCCGCGACGCTCGCCAGCGGCGTGCGCATCTCCGGCGACCGGCTGACCATCCTGACCAATGGCGGCGGCGCCGGCGTCCTGGCCGTCGATGCGCTGGAATCCGACGGCGGGCGGCTGGCGAGACTCAGCGACGCGGGGATTGCCGCGCTCGATGACCTGCTGCCGCCGACCTGGTCGCGCGCCAACCCGGTAGACATCATCGGCGACGCCACACCCGAGCGCTACGGCGCCGCTCTCGACATCCTGATGAAGGAGCGCGAGAGCGACGCGATCCTCGTCATCAATTGCCCGACCGCCGTTGCCGACGGCATGGAGGCCGGTCGCCGGGTCGCCGCGATCGCCAAGCGGCGTCCGCGGTTTCCGGTGCTCACCAACTGGCTCGGCGGAACCTCCGCGGCCCCGGTGCGCGACCTCTTCGCCGCCGAGAAGGTCGCGACCTTCGACAGTCCCGAAAAGGCGATCCGCGCCTTCACGCATCTTGTCGAATACAAGCGCAATCAGGAGCTTCTCCTGGAGACCCCGTCGGCCGGCGTCGCCATCGGCCACGAGGATATCGCGAGCGCGCAGGAACTGATCGAGACCGTCCGCCAGGATGGCCGGACGATCCTGAGCGAGTACGAGGCCAAGCGGCTGCTGGCGACCTTCGGCATCCCGACCGTGACCACCCGCATGGCGAGCGATGTGGACGGCGCGGTCGCCGGTTTCGATGCGGTCGGAGCTCCCGCCGTCCTGAAGATCGTCTCGGCCGAAATCTCCCACAAATCCGATGCCGGCGGGGTGCGCCTGAATATCGGTTCGGCCGAGGAGATGCGCGAGAGCGCCGAGGCGATGCTGGAAGCCGTGCGCGCATACGCCCCGCATGCGCGCATCGACGGCTTCACCGTCCAGCCGATGATCGTGCGCGACGGCGCCTACGAGCTGATCGCCGGCATCGCGCCGGACCCGACCTTCGGCCCGGTGGTCCTGTTCGGTCGCGGCGGCAAGGCGGCCGAGGTGATCGGCGATCGGGCCATCGGCCTGCCGCCGCTCAATTCCGTCCTGGCGCGTGAGATGATCCGCGCCACCCGGATCTCCAAGCTGCTGGCAGGGTATCGCGACGTGGCGCCGGTCGCCTTCGATGCCCTGGCCGACGTTCTGGTGCGCCTGTCCGAACTGGCGGTGCATCTGCCGGACGTCGCCGAACTCGACATCAATCCGCTGCTCGCCGACGCCGAGGGTGTCCTGGCGCTCGACGCCCGCATCTCGCTGCATGCGGCGGACACAGCGCGGGTGGCGCCCTCGATCCGGCCCTATCCGCGCGAGCTGGAACGCGCCGTCGAACTGCGCAACGGCGAACGCTTCGTGCTGCGGCCCATCCGGCCGGAGGACGAGGAGCCGCTGGTCGAGATGGTCGCGCGCTGTACGCAGGAGGATCTGCGGCTGCGCTTCATGGCTCCGATGAAGGCGCTGCCGCACCAGACCGCGGCGCGGTTCTCGCAGATCGACTACCACCGCGAGATGGCGCTGGTCGCCGTCGAGCCGGGCAGTGCCTACGGGCAGGGGCCGATCTACGGCGTCGCGCGCCTCGTCTCCGACCCGGAGAACGAGGCGGCCGAATTTGCCGTGCTGGTGCGCTCGGACATGAAGGGGCGGGGGCTCGGCTACCGGCTTCTGTCGGAGATCCTCGCCTATGGCCGCGCGCGCGGCCTGCACCGCGTCTATGGCGAGGTGCTGCGCGAAAACGTCACCATGCTGCAGATGGCCCGCGATCTCGGCTTCCGCGCCGACCGGACGGAAGACTTCTCCGAAACCGCGCATGTCACCATCGAATTCGACAGGGGCACCGACGCCTGAGGCGGAGTGCTGACGGGGGCGCCGGCAGCCGCCACGTATCGGCGGCCTAGTCCTGGATGCTCTCGATATAGGCGATGATCGCCCGCGCCTGACCGGGACCGAAGATGAATTCGGGCATGTCGGGATGCCCGGTCCACAGGCCTTCCACCAGCGCCTCCTCGAGGCTGGCGATGGGATAGCTCTGGGACAGCGTCCGGAACGCCGGTGCCTGCGGATGCGGGCTGGTGCCGGTCCGCGCGATGGCATGGCAACGGGCGCAATTGGTTTCGAGAAAGCGCTGGCCGTTGGCGATCTGTGCAAGGTCCTGCGCTGTCGCGGCACAGGGCAGAAGTGCAAGGCCCGCCACCGCCATGGCCACCAGTCCCAGCCGCCCCCGCATGGATGTCGATCGCGTCATCGTCGTCTCCCGGTGTGTACCTGTCGCGGCATCTGACCACCGCGCGCGGCGCCCCGCCTTGACGCCGATCAATGCGGGGCGATCTGATCCGGGCGAGGCAACGACGCGCGCGGCCGATCGGCTGCCGGAAAGGCGGGGCGTCATGCACGAAGCCGACGACGCGATTCTCGAATGCATCCGCTCCCGGCTCTTCGCCGGCGTTCCGTCCGAACGGATCGAGACCGTCACCACGCATATCTCCATCGTGCTGCTGGGTGGTGAGACGGCCGTGAAGCTCAAGCGGCCGGTCAGACGGCCCTATGTGGACTTTTCGACGCCCGCCCTGCGGCTTGCAGCCTGCGAACGCGAACTGGACCTCAACCGGCGCACGGCGCCGCAGCTCTACCGCGCCGTTCGCAGGATCACGCGGGAGCCCGGCGGTGGCCTCGTTCTCGACGGCGGTGGCGAGCTCGTCGACGCGGTCGTCGTGATGCGCCGCTTCGACGGGGACGGACTCTTCGACCGGCGCGCCATGGAGGGCACGCTGACCGGTCCGCTGATGGATCGTCTTGCCCGGACCATCGCGGCGTTCCACGAGACGATCCCGCCCGACCCCGCGCCGGACGGCGCCACGCGGATGGCGGCGGTCCTCGACATCAACGAGGCGGCGTTTGCGGCGACCGAGCTGTTCGGCGGCGAGGAGACCGGCCGCTTCAATCGACGGTTTCGCCAGGAGCTGGCGCGGCTCGGACCGCTTCTGGACGAGCGCGCGAAGGCCGGCCGGGTGCGCCGGTGCCACGGCGACCTGCATCTGCGCAACATCTGCACCGTCGACGACGAACCGGTGCTGTTCGACTGCCTGGAGTTCGACGAGGCACTGGGAACCACCGACACGCTCTACGATCTGGCGTTCCTCCTGATGGATCTCTGGCATCGCGGGCTGGAGGAGTTCGCCAATCGCGTTCTCAACCGCTATCTCGACGTGACCCGGGACGAGAGCGGTCTGCCGGCGCTGCCCTTCTTCATGGCGGTGCGCGCTGCGGTCAGGGCCCATGTCGGCGCCGCGCAGCTTTCGGATGCCGGGCCACGGGCCAGCGATATCCGCGCCGAGGCCCAACGCTATTTCGCGCTGGCGCTCGACCTTCGCGACCCCCGGCCGTCCCGCCTGATCGCCGTCGGCGGCCTCTCCGGTTCCGGCAAGTCGACGGTCGCAGCCGCTCTGGCGCCACGCATCGGCCCGGCCCCGGGCGCGCGCACATTGTCCAGCGATCGCATCCGGAAGCGTCTGTGCGGCGTGTCGGCCGAGACCCGGTTGAAGGCCAATGCCTATACGACGGACATGACCGAGCGGGTCTATGCGGCCATTGCAGCAGAAGCCAAGCGCATCCTGCGGCTGGGTCACGGCGTCGTCGCGGATGCCACCTTCGAGCGCGCGGCCGACCGCAGCCGCATCGCCGCGACCGCGCGAGACGCCGGCGTCAATTTCCAGGGTCTCTGGCTCGATGTCGATCCGGCCGAGATGCTGCGCCGGGTGGCCGCGCGCCGCAACGATCCTTCCGACGCCACCACCGCGATCGTGAGGCAGCAACTCGCCCGCGATCCCGGTGACATCGACTGGGAGCGGATCGACGGGGACGGCGAACCGGAGCCGGTTGCGGAGGCGGCCCGCCGCGCTGTCGACGCGCGGGCGCGACTGATGGAGCGCAGCCGACCGGGGCGAGACGCGCGTGACATATTGCCGGATTAACCTCGGCGCCAACCGGCGGGTCGCCGATCGCTGAAGCGGTGCGGTGATCTATGACGATCGGTCCCGCGCTTGATGCCGATCAATGTCGGGTCCGCGATCGCGGCTAGGCTGGACGGATCGAAGGAGATCCCCGATGACGACCACGCCGCAAGACTTTCCCGCCTCGTTCCGCCACGTCCGGCTGGAACTTGCCCGCGAGAAGGACCACCCCGGCGGCGACAGCCGCTACGGCTATGACCTTCTGGTGCCGCTCGACACGGAGAGCCGGATCGATCCGGCGGAATGGAAGCCGCATCAGGCAGCCTGCCGCGTCCGCCATTTCCAGGACGGCGAGACCGACCGGATCGGGCGGCTGCGGCGCAAGCCCGGCGGCACCTGGTATTTCGACTACGAGGCCGGGCCGGCCGATGACGAGATCGGTTTCCACTTCGATCAGGAGCGCTTCGTGCCGGGGGAATACGTCTCGATCCGGCGCGGCGCCGAGACCCACACCTATCAGGTCGTGAAGGTCGGGCCGATCTGAGCGGTCCTGCCGCGTCCTGTCCCTCGACCGCATGGAGCGATGCGATGACCGTCCCGAACACGACATCCGACACGATGGCCTGGCTGACGCCGTCCGAGTTCATGTTCCTGCAGATGCAGGGCTGGCAGACCGCGATGATGGTCAGCGTGCATGCCGCGCAGGCGGCCGCGCGGCTGTCGGCGGAGATGATCGAGATGGCCGGCCGGCGGTGTCTCGCCGATCGCCGGGCGATGCGCGCCTTATCCGCATGCGAGGGACCGGCCGATGCCCTGCGGATCCAGCGCGACTGGCTCGCCGCGGCCGCCGCCGACTATGCGCAGATGGAAACGAGCCTTCCGCGTCTGGAGGCGAGCCTGGTGGACGAGGTCTCCGAACCGCTGGTCACCGCATGGATCCGTTCGGACGATCCGGCGGAATAGCGCGACCGACGTTCGGGCCGGCAGCAGCCAGTCCCGCTGGGAAGGCCCGCCATCGCCAGATAAAACGATGCCGCCGTCCTGACGATCAGGGCGACGGCTTTGGTATGTCGGAGGGGTCTGCTGACGACCCCTTGCTGCGTCGTGGATTCGTGACGGATCGTCGATCCTAGGCGGCGTGGCGCGACGCGATCGTCTCGATCTCCTCGCGGCTGACACGGTCGTGCGACATCAGGATCTGGACGATCGGGTCGTCGAGCATCTCCGCCAGCATCGGTTCGCCTTTCCAGCCGTCGAGCCAGCGACTGCGGCCCGTCACGGTGTCGGTGCCCGGCACGGCGCGGTTGGGGGAAACGTCCTGAAACTGTCGATGCCTGCTCATCGCGAAAGTCCTTTTTCACGAAACGTCAAAGGCAGCATAGACGAACCACGCTGCCACGAATTGATATGTGTCATCGGGGGACAAATGCCAGCATTCGCTGACAGGGATATGTCAGCCGGGACCCGGACTCATTTGGCGCTCACGATGTCGTCGAGATCGTCCATGCTCGTTTCGTCGCTGAGGAACAGCGCGACCGGCCTCAGGCGCGGAAGATGGGCGCAGGTCACGATGATGCCGATCGTGACCGGCACCGCCAGAAGCGCGCCGGCGACACCCCAGACCCAGCCCCAGACCAGCAGCACCAGCAGGATGACCAGCGGCGAGACGGACAATTGCTTCCCCTGTACCCTCGGGTCGACGTAATTGCCCATGATCTGCTCAATCACGAGAATGCCGATGCCGACGATGACCGCCGTGCGGAAATCCTGCTGCACATAGACGTGGACGACGGGCAGTGCGCCGGCGACAAGCGAGCCGAGGGTAGGCACGAAGTTCAGCAGGAACGCCAGGATCGCCCAGACCAGCAGAAGCTCGACGCCGAAGCACCAGAGCCATGCGGCGTAGAGGCCAGCGGTCAGCAGTCCCAGCACGACGCGGATGAGGAGATAGCGGCGAAGCTGCCGCGCGATGACGTCCAGCGATTCGAACACGCCGCTGCGCTGGTCGGGATCGACGACCGCGCACACCTTGGCGCGCCAGTTGGGAGCTTCGATCAGCATCAGGAGGGTGAAGAAGAAGATCAGCACCATGGCCGCCAGCGCGGAACCGGCGGAACTCAGCACCGAACTGGCGTAGCTCGACGCATATTCGGCGATCCTGCTGCCGAGCTGGCCGCCAGCGCCGCGAAACTGGTCCGTCACGCTCGAATAGACGTCCGACGAGCCGGAGGTTCCGGCCGAGCCGGCTGCGCCGGCGGCGTTCTCGCCGCCGCCCGTCGAAGCGCCTTGCGCCCCTTCGGCAGTCCCCGACGAGCCGGACGCGATCATCGGCGCCAGCTCCTCGATCTTCTGGGAGACCTGCGGAAAGGCGTCCGAGATCCTCTGCGCGGACAGCCAGATGCCCCCGAGGAAGACGAACAGGATGACGATGATCAGCCCCATCGCGGCCACATGGCCGAGCCAGCCGAACCGGCGGGGCATGCGCCGCTTGACCATGCTGTCCACCGGCGCCACGACGAGGGCGATCAGGATCGAGAAGATGAAGGGCACGACGACCGAGCTCATCGCCTGCAGCGCCCAGCCCACCAGGATCAGGGTGATGACCGACAGCAGGCCGATGGCGATGGTCTGCCAGGGGAGACGCGAGACCTTCGAGACACGTTCGGTACGTGCCGCCCCTTCGTTGTCCGAATGGGGGGTAGGGGTGGTGGCGGACCCGGCCATCCTGTCTCCTGTCGCATCTGTGGTCTGCGGTCGGACCGACGCCGGGACAGCTGCCTCACGGCCGCGTGAGCGCGGTCATGCACCCAATGGACGAGACGGCGGTGCGTTCCATTGAGATGGCGCGTTGTCGGGGATGCGGATGGATCAGAGCGGCGCCGGAGCCCGACGCCTTCACGCGGACGCGCCGAAACGCCGGGTCGCACTCAGCGTGATCAGCCGTTGATAGGGCAGCTGTCACGACAGCACGGTCTGAAGACCTGTTCTAAGAGATGTTGGGCCTGATGGTGCAGCCTAGACGATGTTGGGGGCGTGCCTGGCGCGCTCGGCGCTGAACTCGACGGCAAAGCCGTCCTCGATGTGACGCACGATCCGTCCGGTCGTGGTGCCGAGGGTGATGCGCGAGCCGACCGCCGGGCGAATGCTGCTGGTCACGGCGGCGCCGGAGAGCGACAGATCGATGATCTGCGCCGGGTAGCGGCGGCCGTCGTCCAGAACCATGTCGACGAAGGGGTTTTCCGGCGCGTTCCGCTCGTGGCGGCGGTCTTCGGGCAGCGACAATTCGTGGCGGTTGGCAAACCAGGTGAGCTGCGCCGCCAGCTTTTCCCGCTTGCGCGGCGTCGACTGGAAAGCGAGGTCGAACCCGCCCTCGAAGACGCGCGAGACCGCACCTTCGAGCCGGCCGATATGGTCGATATAGACGATGATCCGCTCGTTCTCGACCGGCACCACGGAGGCGGTGACGGAGACGTCGCCCGGCGACATGTTCTCGGCCCGGCACGGAAATTCCGTCCGGTCCTCGCGCATGAAGCGGCCGAGCAGATCGATCCGCACGCGGCTGAAGCTGCTGCGTTCGGCTGGTTCCGAACGGGGCGCCTGGGCTGTGGCTGACATCGCTACGACCATTTCTCGGGGCGTCGGCGGGGAGTTCCGCTGCAGACCCACCTTATCGCGGGAAGCTTAACAAGCGGTAAGACCGACTGTGAGGATTTGCACCCCATTAACTGTCCGGCACGAAACGGTTTGCCGGTGCCTGCGAACCGGCCTAGCAACGTTCAGGACATATCCAGTCCGATTTTGACACAGCAGTACGACCGGGTTCCTGGCCCTCCAGTCACGGCAACCGCATTTCAAACCGCCCTGCGCCGCGCAGGGCGGTTTTTTTGTTCTGGGACGCCGGTGCGGGCACTGGCATAAGGCGAGGCGGCACCATCTGCGGGCGGCCCTGTGCGGCCGGCAGGACATGACCGATGCGCGGCACCAGACCGGCAACGACACCGGACGACGGGGAGCGACAGCAATGAGACCAGAAGACCACGGCGAGCCCGGTGCCGATATCCATATCCGCCGTTCCCATCCGCCGGCCTTCAACGTGCCGGGGATCATCCTCGTCCTGATCGCGATCTTCGCGCTCGTTCACGGCGTGCGGGTCTATCTGCTCGGTCCGGTCGCCACGGCCCAGGCGCTTCTCGATCTCGCTTTCATTCCCGGTTGCTACGGCGACGTCGACCCGGTCTGCGGCTTTCGCACGCCCGGCGCCGATCTCTGGTCGCCGCTGAGCTACGCCTTCCTGCACGGCGACTGGACGCATTTCGGCGCCAACGCGGTCTGGCTGCTGGCATTCGGCACGCCGGTCGCCCGGCGGGTCGGGGTGACGTGGTTCCTGGCCTTCTGCACCTGCGGCGCCATCGCCGGGGCGGCCGCCTTCTACCTCCTGAACCCGACGCTGATCGTTCCGGTGATCGGGGCGTCCGGCATCGTGTCGGCGTTGATGGGCGGCGCCTGCCGCTTCGCCTTCGGCGGAAGGGTGTCGCTGGCACCGGGCCGGTCGAACGGGCCGCTGGTGTCGATCGGCGAATCGCTGAGCAACCGGACGGTGCTGATCTTCATCGCCGTGTTCTTCGGCACCAATCTCCTCATCGGAAGCGGCGTCGGCGGCGAAATGGGCGGCGGCGCCGTCGCCTGGGAGTCGCATCTGGGCGGCTTCGCCTTCGGTTTCCTGCTGTTCCGGTTGTTCGATCCGCTGTCCCGGCCGCTGCGTCGCTGAACCGGCGCCTCTTGCCGTCTGCGTCGTGGTGGCACACCATCACGAATGGGCATGTCAGCGGGAGAAACAGCCATGAACGTGCGGCACATACTGGAAGCCAAGGGACGCGACGTCGTCACCCTCAAGCCGGAGGCGACTCTGGAGGAGACGATGCAGGTGCTGGCGAACCGGCGCATCGGTGCGATCGTCCTGACCAACGAGGATGGCGGCGTCGCCGGCATCGTGTCGGAACGCGACGTGGTCCGCGTCCTCGGCACCGCGGGCGTCGGTGCCATCTCCCAGAGCATCGGCGAAGTGATGACATCGCAGGTGAGCACCTGCACCGAGGCGACCACGGTGAACCAGGCCATGGAGATGATGACCACCGGCCGCTTTCGTCACCTGCCGGTCTGCGAGAATGATCGTCTGGTCGGCATCATCTCGATCGGCGACGTGGTCAAGCAGCGGATCGAGGAGGTCGAGCGCGAGGCCATGGAAATGCGCGAGTATATCGCCGCCGGCTGAACGGAACCGCCGGGGCCCGGCCTGGGCCTCGGAAACGGGGAACGCGTCGATCTAGCGTGTGGCGTCGGCCGGGATATCCGTCATGCGCCGGATCTCGGCGATCCGGCTGATCGTCGCCTCGTATCCGTGATCGATGGCTTCCCGCGCGCGGAAGAATTCCGATAGGCCGATGTCGCGCACACGCGGCTGCAGCGACAGGTCCGGCGGGTCGCCGGCGAGCCGGGCCCGCGAGATCCGATCCTGGATGATGTTGAAGGCATCGACCATCGAGCGTGCCATGCCGAGCTTCTCGCGGCGCTGAGCGAGATCGTCGAGGGGGGCCGCGTCCACCGTGCGGGCGGCCAGGTCCGCGGCTTGCGTCGCCGCGGTCGCAGGGTCGGCGCGCAGCCGCATCACCGCCGCGCGTCCGAACAGATCGTAGTGCAGGTTGACGGCGACCACGAAGCGTTCCTCGTAGACCCGGCAGACGCTGACCGGCACCGGATTGACCAGCGCGCCGTCCATCAGGCTGCGCCCGCCGCAGTCCAGTGGCTCGAAGACGCCGGGCAGGGCATAGGAGGCGCGCATGGCCAGCACCAGCGAGCCCGAATCGATCCACACTTCGTGACCGCTGCGCGCTTCCGTCGCCACGCAGACCAGCGGCCGGTCCAGATCCTCGATCCGCAGGTCCGAGAGCGCCTCCGACAGTTTCCGGCTGAGCCGCATGCCGCCGATCAGGCCGCCGGCCCCGAAGCGGAAGTCGAGGAAACGGATCAGGCCGCGGCGTGTCAGGGACAGGGCGAAGGATTCGAGCTCATCGAGCTTGCCGGCGAGGTAGCAGCCGCCGACCAGCGCGCCGATGGAGGTGCCGGCGATCATCGAGATGGGAATGCCGGCTTCGTCGAAGGCCCGCAGGACGCCGATATGGGCCCAGCCGCGCGCCGCTCCGCCGCCCAGCGCCAGCGCGATGCCCGGCTGCTTCCTGGCGGTCTCGGACCGGACCGGCGCGGCGTCCATCGGCGGTCCTTCCCGGCGGCTGAAAACCCGATCGAGCATCCGCATCACTCCGGCTGGCAATCACGATCAATGGATCATGATGCGCCTAAAGTTTGATCAACTGCTTAAGGATCAACTGGCGTCGGAGTCCCGGCCCGGCAAGGCGTCGAGCGTGCGGCCGTCGGCCGCCACGCGGCGGTAGAAACAGGTATCGCGGCCCGTGTGGCAGGTGTCCTCGGGCCTGGCGACGGCGACCTTGAGCCACACCGCGTCCTGGTCGCAGTCGATGCGGATCTCGGCGACGCTCTGGAGGGCGCCGGAGGTCTCGCCCTTCTTCCACAGCGCCTTGCGCGAGCGCGACCAGTAATGGGCGATGCCCGTGGCCAGCGTCCGGTCCAGCGCCTCGGCGTTCATGTGCGCGACCATCAGGAGATCACCGGACGCCACGTCCGTGACGACGGCTGTCACGAGGCCGGCGGCGTCGAAACGCGGGCGCAGGACCGCGCCCTCTTCCTGTTCGTGGTGATCAGGAGAGGGAACGGCGAAGAGCGGGGCAGGCGACAGGTCGGCGGTCACGAGCGGCTGCTGGCTTGCGCGAGGAAGCGGGACTTGAACTCGCCGTCCTCGGCGAAGACGCCCTGGAAGGCCGAGGTGATGGTCATCGAGCCCTTGGAGCGAATGCCGCGCATGGACATGCACATGTGTTCGGCCTCGATCATCACGGCGATGCCCTTGGGGACCAGCATGCCCGCGATGGCCGAGGCGATCTGCGCGGTCATCGATTCCTGCGTCTGGAGACGGCGACCGTAGATGTCGACGACGCGGGCGATCTTCGACAGGCCCAGAACGCGACCGTCCGGCACATAGGCGACATGCGCCTTGCCGATGATCGGCACCATGTGGTGCTCGCAATGGGAGTGGAAATCGATGTCGCGGACGAGGACCATGTCGTCATAGCCCGAGACGTCCTGGAAGGTGCGGCCGAGAACGTCGCCGGCTTCGAGCTTGTAGCCGCCGAAAAGTTCCTCATACGCCTTCACCACGCGGGCAGGGGTCTCCAGCAGGCCCTCGCGCGACGGATCCTCGCCGATCCAGCGCAGCAGCGTCTTGACGGCAGCCTCGGCCTCGGCCCGGCTCGGCCGGTCGTCCGCGCGCTCGTCGGCTGCTTCAGGGAATTTCTTGACGACGGATTCCATGTCGTTGCGCTCCGGTGCCGTGGGAATGCGCGCTGCGATCCACTGCGAATGATGGTCGGGATTCTTGGCCGGATGGCCGGCCCGGCCCGCAATCGAAATCTTCGTCACGCTCATCTCTATCTTCGGTGGCCGCCAGGGGCCGCTTCATGTCGAAGCCGACCTGACGGCGACTTTCGAACCGGTGCCACGCGTCCTATATAATTTCCGACCGAACGAAATGACAGGGCCATCGGCATTTGCGCGATGGATTGGTGTGCATGTGATCGACGACGTCTACAACGCGCGGATACTGGAACTGGCCGGAAACATCCCCCGGATCGGGCGGCTGGAGGCTCCCGATGCCAGCGCCACGGCGCATTCCAAGCTGTGTGGGTCGACCGTGACGATCGACCTGAAACTTGCCGACGGCGTCGTGGCGGACTTCGCCCACGAGGTGAAGGCCTGTGCCCTCGGCCAGGCCTCGTCCTCGGTGATGGCCAGCCACGTCGTCGGGGCGACGCCGGAAGAACTGCGTGCCACCCGCGAGACCATGCGGCGGATGCTAAAGGAGAACGGCGCGCCGCCGGAAGGCCGCTTCGCCGATCTGAAATATCTGGAGCCGGTGCGCGAGTACAAGGCGCGCCACGCCTCGACCATGCTGACCTTCGACGCCGTGGTCGATGCGCTGGACAAGATCGCCGCACGGGACAAGAGCGCCGCGGCGTGACCCTGAGTGGCCGGGTCGCGCCGTCGGTCCGGGCGGACCGCTAGGCCGATGTGCGACCACCGCACCGATAACGCCGATCTCGATCCCGGCCGTGCTGCCGACGCCGGCACTGCGGCTGGCCGCAACTATTCCGGCCCGTGGCGGGCAACGCCCGGCCGGTATCTCGGCCTCGGTCTCGTGCGTCTCTACCAGCTGACCCTGTCGCCGCTGATCGGCAGCCATTGCCGGCACCTGCCGACCTGCTCGGAATATGCCTATGAGGCCGTGGCGCGCCATGGCCTGTGGAGCGGCGGCTGGTTGTCCATCTTTCGCGTCGGCCGCTGCGGCCCGTTCGGCACCAGCGGCATCGATAATGTTCCCGAAGCCCTGCCTGGACAGCACCGCTGGTGGGCGCCGTGGCGATTGCTGCGGCTGGGCCGCCCGGCTGAGCGCACTCCGCACTAGCGGCCCGCGCAGCCTGGCCGGCGCTTAGAAGGCGCGGGGGATCCGCAGCACCTGGCCGGGAAAGATCAGGCTCGGATTGGCGACGATGTGCTGGTTCGCCTGATGAATGATCGGGAATTTGGTGGCGTCGTCGAAATAGCGCAGCGCCAGCTTCGACAGCGTGTCCCCGGCAGCCACCTGGTGCAGCCAGTAGCCGGAAAAGCCCGGCAGGATCAGCGGGCCGTAGAGAACCGGCACCGTCACGGTCGGGGGAGGCACCCCGTCGCCGCCGCCGCTGTCGTCGGAGACGGTCACGAACAGCCGGTTGAGGGTGAAGGCGGTGCCATCGGGAATGTCGACCGCCGCCTGGAACTGGCGGATCGATGTCGAGCCGGCCGTGGCGGAGGCCGAAACCTCGTCATGGCCTTCGCCGATGAGGATCGACAAATGCCCCTCGAAACCGACCGCATTACCGGCGATCAGGATCCGGCTTCCGACAAGATCGAAAGGCTTCGGCTGCAGGATTTCGATGTTCATCGAACTGGCTCCCTTGCATCGGAACGCCGCATCCAAATATATCCCGCCCGAACCCCTTGAGCAATCGTACCCGACTGCCACCGTTCGGCCGGCCGTTGCCGGTCACAGCAACCACCCGCGATCGTAGGCGGGACTGGAACGAAAGAGATACATGATGGCGAACGCCGTTTCCCTGACCTTCCCCGATGGATCCGTGCGCGAATACGAGGCCGACACGAGCGGCCGTGACATCGCGGGCGGCATCTCCAAATCGCTTCTGAAGAAATCCGTCGCCTATGCGCTCGACGGCGAGGTCCGCGACCTGGCCGACCCGGTCGGCCGTGCCGGGGCGATCGAGATCATCACCCGCGACGACCCGCGTGCGCTGGAGCTGATCCGCCACGATGCGGCGCACGTCATGGCCGAGGCGGTGCAGGAATTGTGGCCGGGCACCCAGGTCACGATCGGCCCGGTGATCGAGAACGGCTTCTTCTACGATTTCGCCCGCGACACGCCGTTCACGCCAGACGACCTGCCGCTCATCGAGAAGAAGATGACGGAGATCATCCGCCGCAACGCGCCCTTCACCAAGGAGGTCTGGTCGCGCGACAAGGCCAAGGCGGTCTTCGCCGAGAAGGGCGAGGCCTACAAGGTCGAGCTCGTCGACGCGATTCCCGAAGGCCAGGACCTGAAGATCTACAGCCAGGGCGACTGGTTCGACCTCTGCCGGGGACCGCACATGGCGGCGACCGGCCAGATCGGCGACGCCTTCAAGCTGATGAAGGTGGCCGGCGCCTACTGGCGCGGCGATTCCAACAATCCGATGCTGACGCGCATCTACGGTACCGCCTGGGCCACCAAGGAGCAGCTCGCGGCCTATCTCCACATGCTGGAAGAGGCCGAGAAGCGCGACCACCGGCGGCTCGGCCGCGAGATGGACCTGTTCCATTTCCAGGAGGACGCGCCGGGCACGGTGTTCTGGCATCCCAAGGGCTGGCGTCTCTACCAGACGCTCGTTTCCTATGTGCGCCGGCGCCAGGAGGCCGAGGGCTACCAGGAAGTGAACGCGCCGCAGCTCCTCGAGCGCTCGCTCTGGGAGACCTCCGGGCACTGGGAGAAATATCACGAGGACATGTTCGTCACCGAGACGGAGGACGAGCGGGTCTTCGCGCTGAAGCCGATGAACTGCCCTGGGCACGTGCAGATCTTCAAGCACGGGCTGAAGAGCTATCGCGACCTGCCGCTGAAGATCGCCGAGTTCGGCGCCGTGCATCGCTACGAGCCGTCCGGCGCGCTGCACGGGCTGATGCGCGTGCGCGCCTTCACGCAGGATGACGCCCACGTCTTCTGCACCGAGGAGCAGATCACCGCCGAGAGCCTGAAGATCAACGATCTGATCCTGTCGATCTATCGCGATTTCGGCTTCGAGGACGTGCTGGTGAAGCTGTCCACGCGGCCCGAGAAGCGCGTCGGGTCCGACGAATTGTGGGACAAGGCGGAAGCCTCGATGCGCGACGTTCTCGCCATCATCGAGGAGCAGGGCGAGGGCCACATAACCACGGCCGTCGCCGAGGGTGACGGGGCGTTCTACGGCCCGAAATACGAGTACACCCTGCGCGACGCGATCGGCCGGCAATGGCAGGTCGGCACCAACCAGGTGGACTTTAACCTGCCGGGCCGCTTCGGCGCGTTCTACATCGATCGCGATTCGGAGAAGAAGACGCCGGTGATGCTGCATCGCGCGATGCTGGGCTCGGTCGAGCGCTTCATCGGCATCCTGATCGAGAACTGCGCCGGCCATCTGCCGCTGTGGCTGTCGCCGCTGCAGGTCGTCGTGGCGACGATCACCTCCGAAGCCGACGACTATGCGCTGCAGGTCGCCGAGGAACTGCGCCAGGCCGGCCTGCAGGTCGAGACCGATCTGCGCAACGAGAAGATCAACTACAAGGTCCGCGAGCACTCCATGGCCAAGGTCCCGGTGATCATGGTCTGCGGCAAGCGCGAGGCCGAGGAGCGGACCGTCAACATCCGCCGTCTGGGCGCGCGCGAACAGACGCCGATGGCGCTGGACGATGCGGTCGCGGCGCTCGCCGACGAGGCCGTGCCGCCGGACCTGAAGCGCCGGCAGGAGGCGCGCCGCAAGGTCGCCTGAGACGAACATTCGACGGGCCCCGGAGCCGATCCGGGGCCCGTTTTCGTCATCGGCCTGTCATCGGTCGTCGGCTAGGGACGGGAAAACCGTTCATGGCCGGCCGATGCGAACCACGACCCATCTGACCTACGCCCGTCCCTCGGACACGCTCGTCCGGCGCCTCGCCATCCGCTCCATGGAAGAGCTCTCCGGCCGCCGCCGGCTTGCCCGGCTCTATGCGGTCTGGCAGCGCCATCTCGCATCCGGCGACGTGCCGGCCTTCGGCATGATGCTCGATCTGATGCGGATCAGCCTGCGGATCGAAGGCCGCCTGCCGGACCCGGCAACATTGCCCGAGCGTCTGGTGATGGTCGCCAACCATCCCTTCGGGATCGGCGACGGCGTCGCGCTTCTGGCCCTGGCCGAACAGCTCGGCCGGCCGTTCCGCATCCTCATCAATGCCGATCTGATGAAGATCCCCGAAATGGCCGCCTATGGGCTGCCGGTGACCTTCGAGGAGACGCGCGCGGCGATGGCCGCCAACATGGCCACCCGGGTCGAGGCGATGCGGCTTCTGGCCGAGGGCACGACCATCGTCGTCTTTCCGGCCGGCGGCGTGGCCACGGCGCCGAAGATCTTCGGCGAGGCTGCCGATCTGCCCTGGAAGCAGTTCACGGCGCGGCTGATCCGGTCGGGCGGCGCCGCCGTCCTGCCGATCCATGTCCACGGCCAGAACGGGCCGCTGTTCCATTTCGTCAGCCGCTGGTCGATGACGCTCCGCGTCGGGCTACTGATCGGTGAGTTCCGGCGCAGATACGGCCGGTCCATCGACCTCAGCATCGGGCCGTTGATCGCATCCGGGGAATTGTCCGCCATCGGCGACCGACGGCTCTTGACCGAGCGCCTGCGCCAGGCCGTGTTCAATCTGGCGCGGCCGGCCGCCCAGCCACAGTCCGAGTTCGAACCGATCGCCGCCTGATTCGGATCTTCGACCGAAGGGGATGATCGAGGGGGCTAGTCGCCCGATCCGGCAAGCGGGTCCGGCGTCTCCGCGAGATCCGACGTCAGCACTTCCACGTCGGTGTTCTGGCCGGGTTCCACCGCGAAGGCCCGCTGGTAGACCTTGTCGTTGTTGCGGGCGACGATGACGTAGTCGCCCGAGGCCAGCACCATCGACGGAAACGCGCCGACGCTTTCGCGCACCGGGTCGCCCGAGGCCGTGGTCACCGACCATGCCGTGTCGGCGATTGCCTCGCCGCCGGGCTCGCGCACCAGCTTCATCGTCAACAGGGCGGCACGGTGCTGCAACGTGGCGTCGGTGACCTTGCCCGGCTCGACGCGGATGTCGGCCCGCACCGAGGCGTTCACCGAGCCGTAGCTGGACACGATGTGATAGGTGCCGGCGTTCAGCCGCAGCACCTTGTTGGGCGGCACGTCGCTGGCGATCAGGTCGCGGTCGCTCTCGTTCTCGGCGTCGCTGTAGACGTCGAAGGAGAGGCGGGCCGGCTCGATCGTCTGGCCGTCGCCGACCATGGCGTCCAGCCGCAGGCCGCCGGCATTGAGCGTGATGGTCTCCTGCGTCTTCACGCCGGTGAAGTCGATCCGCTTCACGACCCCGGCGCGGCCGAATCCGACGTGCAGGATGTAGGACCCCGCCGGGACCTCGAAATTGGCTTCGCTGCTTTCGGACGAGGCGATCAGGGTCGCGCGTCCGTCGATGGCCGGAATGGCCGAGAACAGCCGCCAGACGAGCCCGTTGGGGATCGGCTCGCCGTCCTCGGTCAGCCGGGCCTTCAGGGTCAGCGTCGCGCGCGAACGGATGATGTCCTGGCTGGGCATGTTCTGCGGGGCGTAGGCGGGCAGACCCGGAAGCTCGATCTTCGGCGCCTTCGGAATGCCGGGCGCGACGGGCAGGGCGATCGGGTCGAACCGCTGCAGGCCGCGCGTCGGCGCTGCGCCAACATCCGCGGCGTTGGGCAGCAATTCGCTGGCGGAAGGGGAGACATAGGCGCCCGGCTTGCGCGGCTCGCCGCCGAACAGACCGCCCCCGCGATCGAGCAGCGACGGAATCGGGATATCCTGCGCCAGCCCCGGACTCGTCGCGACCACTATCGAACTGATGATCGCCACAAGACGGGCATCGACCGCCACGAACCAGACCCCTGCTTTCACAAACCCCGTCTCTCATGACCCCAGATGATGGACGAATTCAAGGCGAATGCTCATGCCACGGCGAATTCGCCGCGCCGATCCGCCGTTTCGCGGGGCGCGGCCGGTTTGATCTGGCGGCCGCCAGGGGCTAGCTGGAACGCGCCATCACGTAAGGACGCTGCCTTGACCGACACGACGACATTCCTCGCCACCCGGCGCTCGATCCCGATTCCGCTGCTCACAGCACCGGCGCCCGAAGGGGCCGAGCTCGATCAGATCCTGCAGATCGCATCGCGCGTTCCCGATCACGGCAAGCTGGCGCCGTGGCGTTTCATCCTCTACCGCGGCGACGCGGCGATCGACCTGGGCAAGGCGCTCGCCGAACTGGCCGAGGCGCGCGAGGGCGCACCGCTGAGCGAGGCGCGCCAGCGCGCCGAATCGACCCGGCTCAGCCGCAGCCCGCTGGTCATCGGAATCGTGTCGACGGCCCGCGAGCATGTGAAGATCCCGGTATGGGAGCAGGTGCTGTCCGCCGGCGCGGCGGCGATGAACCTCGTCACCGCGGTGCATGCGCATGGCTACGGTGCCAACTGGGTGACGGAGTGGATCGCCTATGACGAAGATGCCAAGGCGTTTCTGGGCATCGCCGCGGACGAGAAGGTCGTCGGCTTCGTGCATGTCGGCACGCCGCAGGAGGCGCCGACGGAACGTCCGCGGCCCGAACTCGCCGACATTGTCACCGAGGCACGGGCGAGGGAGGCGGGCTGATGCTGTTCTACGAACCCGAGCGCGGCGATCACGGGCTGCCGCATGACCCCTTCAAGGCCATCGTCGCCCCGCGGCCCATCGGCTGGATTTCGACGCGCGCGAAGGACGGCGCAGTCAATCTCGCGCCCTACAGCTTCTTCAATGCGGTCAGCGACCATCCCAAGCTGGTGATGTTCGCCTCGGCCGGCTTCAAGGATTCTGCCAACCTTGCCATCGAGAGCGGCGAGTTCGTCGCCAACATGGCGACCGGCGATCTGGCGGAGGCGGTGAACCGCACCTCGGCGCCGGCACCGCGCGGTCGCAGCGAGTTCGAACTGGCCGGGCTGACCGAGGCGCCGTGCCGCCTCGTGGCCGCGCCGCGTGTGGCCGAGAGCCCGGCAGCCCTGGAATGCAAGGTCACCCAGTCGTTCCAACCGGTCGACGTCGACGGCAAGCCGTCGGACTGGGTGATGGTCATCGGGCAGGTCGTCGGCATCCACATCGCCGAATCGGTGCTGCGGAACGGCATGCTGGACATGGGTCTCGCCCGCCCGCTGTCGCGGCTCGGCTATCTCGACTACGCCGTCGCGGACGAGGTGTTCCAGATGCGCCGGCCCACGCTCGAGGATGCCAGCGACAGCTGACCTCACCGATTGAAACGCGCCCCTGCGACAAACCTGTCGCAGGGCTGCGACTTGCCGACATGGTTGATGCTTCGTCGATCGATATGGTGAACGAAGCCTAAACCTTTGCCTGACACACTCGCTTTCAACAGTCGGGTGCGCAGCAGAGGTCGCCAGTTCCATGATCGTTCAGCGGTTCGTCAAATGGTGTGAGACGGCGACCAGCACGCAGCGGGCCGAAGGCGCCGCAATCCTCTCGCGGGCGCTGCTCGACGGGCGCATCACCGCCGAGGAGCGGCCGGGTGCGGACGCGGCCCTGATGCTCATGCTCGACGATCCGTCGCCGAAGGTGCGCCAGGCGATGGCGCTGGAACTGGCCGACGGGCGAGGGGCGCCGCGCGCCGTCCTGCGCGCCCTCTGCGAGGACAATGACAGCATCGCCTGCATCGTCGCCGGCCGCTCGCCGGCTCTGTCCGACGACGACCTGATCGATCTTGTCGCAACCGGATCCGAGGCCCTGCGGGGCGCCATCGCCGCGCGCCGCCTTGTCTCGGCCCGGGTCGCGGCGGCTTTAGCGGAACTCGCCGCATCCGACACATGCATCACGCTGCTCGGCAATCCGGGTGCCGGGATCGCCAGCATCAGCTACCGCCGGATCTCCGAGCGGCATGGCGACGTCGCCGCGCTGCGCGGCGCGCTGATGGCGCGGGACGACCTGCCGTCCACCGTGCGCCAGACCCTGATCCTGCGGACCGGCCAGGCGCTGGCGGAACTGCCCATGCTGCGCAACCTCGTCGGCGGCGATCGCGCCGACCGGCTGGCCTTCGAGGCCTGCGAACGGGCGACGGCGCTCCTGGCCGACAATATCGGCGAGGCCGAAGTGCCGGCGCTGGTCGAGCATCTGCGCGCCAGCGGCCAGCTCAACGTCGCCTTCCTGCTGCGCACGGTCTGCACCGGCAATATCGATCTCTTTGCGGCCGCGCTCGTGCGGCTCTCGGCCATGTCCGACCGTCGCGTTCGCACGATTCTCGCCGATGGCCGCCAGAGCGCCTTTCGCACGCTGATGACGGCCGCCGGGCTTCCTGTCGCTTCCGCCCCGCTGTTTCGCTGCGCCGTCGCGGTGTGGCGTGAACTGGCCACCGGACGCCTGTCCGTGGCGGTCGAAGACGTGCCGCAGGTCGTCATGCAGCGGGTCGCCGGCTCGTTCCCGGCCTCGCAGGGCGATTCGGGCTTCGACGAGATCATGCGCTTCCTGCATCGCCTTGCCGGCGAGACCAGCCGCGAGGCCGCGCGCCAGCACGCCCGCCAACTCGCTGCCTAGCCGGCAGCGAGAACCAGCGCAGATGCGTCAGTAGCGGAACTGCTCGGCCAGGATGCGCTCGTCCCAGGAATGGTCCGAATCGAACAGGATCAGGCCGGTATCGTCCATCGATTCGCAGATGGTGATGTGCCGGACCGATTTGACTTCCGTTGCGTCGGCCACCGCGTTGACCGGGCGCTTCTCCGGCTCCAGCACCGTGATCTCCACCGTCTGGTGGTTGGGCAGGAGCGCGCCGCGCCAGCGGCGGGGTCGGAACGCGCTGACCGGGGTGAGCGCCAGGAGCGGCGCGTCGACCGGGATGATCGGCCCCTGGGCCGACAGATTGTAGGCCGTCGACCCGATCGGCGTCGCCACCATCACGCCGTCGCAGACCAGCTCTTCCAGCCGCACCTGACCATCGATGGTGATCCTCAGCTTGGCAGCCTGGTAGGACTGCCGGAACAGGGCCACCTCGTTGATCGCCAGTGCCCTGTGGGTCTCGCCCTCGGCATCGGTCGCGGTCATCGTCAGCGGATGGATGGTGTTTTCCACCGCCTCGGCCAGACGCTCGCGCAGACCGGTCTCGCGGTAGTCGTTCATCAGGAAGCCGATGGTGCCCTTGTTCATCCCGTAGATCGGGGTGCTGGTATTCATGAACCGGTGCAGCGTCTGCAGCATGAATCCGTCGCCGCCCAAAGCGACGATGATCTCGGCGGTCTCCGGGCGGTCGTTGCCATAGAGCGCCGACAGACGCTGGGCCGCTTCCTGCGCGGGTTCGGCCTCGCTGGCCAGGAAGCTGATGGACTGGGGCAGACGTGGCATGGACGGGATCGGCACTTCTGAAGGCATGAGGCGGCGAGGCGCGCGGGTCCCCTGAGGACGTAACCCGTCCGGGGCCGCACGCCAAGCGCGGCCATGGTCCGCACGCGGCCGAAAATCCCGCTGCAAATCACCGATCGATATGCTATGGCGCAGCCGCGCCGGATTAGCTCAGCGGTAGAGCAGCGGTTTTGTAAACCGAAGGTCGGGGGTTCAATCCCCTCATCCGGCACCAGTTATTTCAAGCACTTAGCGGCATTGCCGCCTAATTCCATGTCGCGTTCATGTTGCAGTCAGTTCCCTTGATTCGCAGGGGTTTCCCGTTACCCTCGGCAACTCCACGCGACATGGGATGCAACATGACAGGCGTATGCTGGCTAATCTACGGGGGCTCTCGGGAGGGGCCTGGACGATGAACAGCGACATCTACCAAGCCAGGGCGGACGCCGATGAGGTCGAAGCGGCCAATGCCGGGACTGAGAACCAGCGGTGGCGTCATGAGGAATCGCGTGAGAAGTGGCAGGAGTTAGCTGATCGCGCGCGAGAGTTCGAAGTTGGCCAAGCAGAGCGGTTAGCGGGTGCCGGTAAGTGATGGACACGCGGAACCGAGCCGCTCCCATGTTGAGCATTCCGAAATCGGATAGCGCAAATCTGTCCGCCACGGGTGCGGCAGGCGAGCTGAATTCATGAGGGGTCCGGGCGGGGTCAAGGTTACCAGCAGCGCTGTCTACCAAGCCAGGGCAGATGCTGCCGAGGTCGATGCCTCGGAAGCGGCAATCGATGGCCAACGACAGCGGCATGAGGAATCACGAAAGAACTGGCAGCGCCTGGCCGATGACGCGCTACGGCGTGAGACCGGCGAAGATGAATAGGTGCGACGTTCCGCGCCGGGCACATTCACGCGCGCTGGGCAGCCGGGACGCATTTCCTCACCGTGCCAACGACAGTCGCCAACTCGATCGTGTCATCCCGGCTCAAGGTTGCAGTGCCAAAGGTGCTGTTAACACAAGGAGATGCGAGTGGCAGAGAGTGTTGAAGAGCGGCTTGAACGGATAGAGAAGTTCATGGCCTTGCAGATGGAAGCGTCGAAGGCGATCGCCGATCAGTTGCAGGCAATTGTCAGTGCGATGAATGCCATCGTCCGGGTGACCGGCGACGGGGACCTCCATAACGCTCTGGAGGAGACGATCAGTAGCGCCCGGGGGATGGAAGCGTCCGCAGAGGTCATCCAAACGTTGAACACGATTGCGGAGCGCTGATTGACCCAATGGGCCTGGATCTTTTCCCGTTTGAGCCCGCCAAATCTGGCGAGCGCAAAAGTACGAAATCCGTACCGATGAACCTGCCCGGCAGGGGTACGTATCGAGTGCGGACCCTTCAGCCCCCACATTGTGGGGCCCTTTTGGGTGGGACCATGGGCGACGCGGATGACCGAGAGTTGACGGGAATCAGAGTTCCGGGCCAACTGGCTAGCGAGTGAGCATGTAGCCAACGGGAACGACACATGGACGGCACGGATCTGGCCGCGAAGATTGCCGCCGCCGAACACGAGCGCGCGATATGGGAGGCGGGCCGGCGAGCATTCTGCGTCGAGGGTGCCGATGCCTTCAATCCGCACTCGCCGTACTCTCCCGATCATGCGCTCTGGGCCGATGGTTTCGACGCCGAGCGGAAGGAGAAGCGGGTTCCCGAATGGCTCGACCACGGCGAGCCCGCCAGGCTCGGAGGCCGGCGATGACCGGCCGCGTGCGGAGGGTGATCACCGATGTCTGATGACGATCTGCCGAAATACCCGCTGGTAAAGGCGCTTGAGTACATCGACAAGCACACAGGGTCATCGGCCTGCCCATTTTGCCAGAATGTTAGCTGGGTCGCGGAGACCGACGCAGACACGGTATGGGAACTCGCACAGGACTCGCCCGCGCCAACCTACGTGATGAAAGACCCTCGCGGATTCTTCGGCCCAGCTCCATCGGTGCCGGCGCTCACGCTAACCTGCACAAAGTGCGGGTTCATGCGGTCGCACAATCTCCCTTGGATCATGGAGAAGATTGGGAAGCCCGATGAGTCTGCATGAACGCCGAGACAGCACTCCGCCCAGCCTCACGCCGGTGAAGGGAACGCGAGACGAGATGATCTCGCTGCTCACCGATATCCGGGATCGCTTGCCCTCTGGTGGTGGCGGGAGCATATATGACGACATGGGAACCGATCGTATTGCCCGGCTTGAAACTTCGATGTCGCGTCTTGAGGGTGCCTTTGACGGCCTCAAGCACGTCCAGACGCTCACGCTGAGCGTGATCAGCATCGCTGTCGCATTGGCCATTTTCGGTGGCGGATACGTACTGACGCGGGTCGACGCCCTATCAACACGGATCGAAGCCCTGCCGGGCCAGATTAGCAGCGACATTCAGGAGCTGAACCGAACGCTCTCGCAGTCGATCACCGCGGCCCGCTCGGTCGAGAGCCCAGCACCGGTGGTTATCCAACTGCCGGATTCCTTCGTCGGCACCTCCGCTGGAGGAGATGGAGGAAACGAAATAACCCGACCGGACGGTCCAGGCACCGAAAATCAGACGTTAGAATTTCAGCAGCAGAGAAATTAGGCCTCGCTTCGGCGGGGCTTTTTTTGAGCTCGCGTCCGTGCGGGTGAGCCTACCCTTCGACCGCTCGCTTGTATCGACAGGCTCGGATGTAGAAATCCATTCCTGCTAGAGCCGTTCCGTAGAAGGAATTACTCCCTCCCGAACCCTGCCTCAAAGGCCTCCCAGTCGATCGGGTCGGGCTCCCGGCCGCAGTTCGAGGGCGCCATCAGCGCGTTGTAGGCCCAGCGGATCATCTCGCGAGCGACCGGCCTCAACCTCTTCCACTGCCCGACGTTCATGCCGGCGGCGACGTGGAGCGTCTTGGCGGGCCGTGTGTGTCGCGGGGCCTTCTTGATCTTGCCCTGTGCGGCGGCGTCAGGAATGCGGACGGTCGCCAGGCCAGGGATCACGATGCCGTCCCGGTAGGCGCACCAGGGCGTGGTCGAAGGTGTGGCCATGATGGCCATACCTATGCCGCCGCACGGATCGCCATGGCTGCCTCCAGACGGGCGTAGATAAGCCCGCGCAGAGTATGCCGCACCGGCCACGGCCGAAGCGCTACAGCGCTTTCCCTGAGGCTCCTGAGCGGGATTGCATCGAAGGCGTCGAGGAGGGCCCCGCCGGCATCCCGCCAGTCCGGCCGCGCGGCCAGAATGTCGCTGATGGCGAGGATGGTCTCGCTCCACATTTCCTCACGGTTCGCCCGGGTTTCCCGGATGCACCGGAGGACGGTGATGAGGTGCCCTTCGCCATGCCCGGCGACGATCGCCTTGAAGGCACCGCGGGCGTGGGTCTCGTTCGGCCCCCGGCGGCGCCAGGTCGGAATGATCCGGATCCCGAGTTGATCGGCGAGGGCATCGAGGCGGCCCTTCGGACGGCAGGCCTTCGGTTTCGCGTCGATAACCAAACTCATCGCCCATGAGCCTCGCCGATCAGGAAATCCTATCGGTGTTGTAGGCTGCGGGCGACGGGTCGGCAACTCACCGATGCTTATGGCAAGCCCATTCACTGACCGATACCGTGGTCACACCGCTTTAGACTACAGTGGGGATGATAGCCGAAATGAGCAGGATGGCCCCGACTGCGATGAGGGCGCACACAGCGACGGTAACGATGTCTGACGATCGCGTCTTGGGCTCGTCCCGATCAAGCCGGCCCGCGAGATCCAAACTCCGGCGCAATGCTGCTCGCCGCTCCTCGGCCAACCGGTCGACAGGGTCCGGTCGACCCTTGCGAAGCGCATGGCGCCTCGACCCCATCTCTATCCCGTGAGTTCTCTTTCCGAATGTTTTCATAACCTTCCCGGGCTTAGTTCGCTCGAACAAACTAGGTTCCGGAGGTGAATGAACGGCTACCGTAGAAGATCGAAGTGGAGTGATCACGGTGAGCATGGCCGGTTAATCGCCTTATCGGAAGACTGAACGAGCCACGCTGGACAGTAGACCGCCGCCGCTGCTCTTCTCGACCGAATAGGACACCCGGGCGCGCATCTCGCCGGTGTCGATGAGAGGCGACGAGCTTCCTTTCAGACGGATCGTAACCGGGCTGTTCGGCGGCGACTGGAGCGACGTGATGGTGCTCTGCACATCACCCTGGGCGAGGATGCCGAGACGCGACAGGATGGCCTCAGGGTCCACCCGGTGCCCGGCGATGATCGCCCTCACAATGCCGCGCATCTCTGCCTTCATGGCGTGCTGGTACTTCCCGCGGTTCGCACGCATGGTGCTCCGAAGCATCGGGCGCTCTGGAATAGGCCCACCGAACCCGCCGCCGCGTGGCGTCTTGACGCCCGCCCGTGCCAGCTTGGCCCGTGCCACCAGATAGCCGGCGGACGTGACCCTGATCCCGTCAACGGGCGAAGCGTCCGCGAACAGCATCGATCAGCCCTTCCAGGCGTTCGAAGTACGATGCTTCATCGCCTCATAGGAGGCTTCCACGCCGGCCTTGGCATCGTCGAGGCCTCGAGCTTTGGCGTCGACGAAGGCCTGGTCGCGGACACGATCGTTCTCGGCCGAAATGCTGTCGGCTACGGCGACCTTCGAAGCGCCAGCGTCCTGCCGATGAGCAGTCGACAGGTTCTCCACCATCCGATCATAGGCGGCATCACGCTGGGCAATCGCCCGCTGCGCCTCCGGAGTATCGGCAGCCGCGTCGAGGGCG
Organism: Aurantimonas sp. DM33-3; assembly: GCF_014334315.1. Classification (NCBI taxonomy): domain Bacteria; kingdom Pseudomonadati; phylum Pseudomonadota; class Alphaproteobacteria; order Hyphomicrobiales; family Aurantimonadaceae; genus Aurantimonas; species Aurantimonas sp. DM33-3. Next base: position 116,239 of record NZ_JACSGS010000001.1, read on the forward strand.
GCGTAATATTCCTCAGCCGGTCGGCCGCCGACGATGCAGCCGCGGACGTTGTCGTATTGCGGAAGCTTGGCGCGATCGGCGATCGACATCGGGGCGCCGGTGGCGCTGTCCATCATCATCGCCGACGGCCTGCTTCGATGCGGCCTCGGCCTCGAAGATCAAGGATTCGACGCCCTGGCTCTTGCCGGCCTTGATCGCGGCCTGGATGCGTTCGTTCAACGGCGTTCCCATCAGGCCATCTCCTCGCGGGAGTTGCGCTGGGCCTGCTTCGCCTTGATGGTCGCCGCGACCTCGGCGTTGCGCTCGTAGTTCGTCTTCGGCACGTCGATCCCGGCGGCGCGGGCGCGCTCGGCAATCATCTGTTCCACGAGGGCGAGCGGGCTGCTGTGCTCGATGGCGACGAGCTTCATCAGCGCATCCTCAATTCCAGCCTTGGTGAAGCCGGAGATATTCATCGAGACGGTGCGCTCCGGATCCCGGGTCGGCGCCCGCTTTTTCGTTTCCTCAGTGATGACGACCACGGGGGCCTCCTTTTTCTGGTGTCGGAAAACTACCCTGGCGATGGCTCACGCGGCCTCGCTTCCGGCAGGCACGTCGCCGGCGCGGAACACGCCTGGAAACGACGCGCCGGAGCGGGCCAGCTTCTCGGCCGCGGCGGTGATGACGAATTCGTTGGGGGTAATGCCGGCGCGATTGGCCGCGTCAAAAAGCGCCTCGCGGAAGTCGGACGTGACGCGGGCACCGTTCAGGAAGAGTTGAGCTGTTGCCATCATAGCCTCCGTTGTTGGAAGCTATTGGATCACGGGTGCTTTTACATGGCGACTTGGCACGGGTTATCTTACCCTATCATTCCGGGATATTCAGGAACGCAAGATAACGCTGAACCTCAGGAGCACTCCGCTCGCCCTCGCGCAACATCTCTAGGGCCGCCATGTCGCCGTGCAGCACCATTTCCAGGGCGACGCGCGATATCTCTTGTGGCGAATTGGGCGTCGTCTGCCGACTGATGCCATATTGCTTGCACCAGCGACGTATTTGGACTTCAGACCGTCTCGCATAAGCAGAGGCACGTGCAAGCGATATGATCTCGTCACGACGCATCAAGACTGGCAGCGGCGCGGGCATCATCCGAGCGTCCATGCTTCGATGTTATAGCCGCTGCCGGCCGTTTTGAGCGTGGACAGAATGCCGGCAACCGCGTTGGCTACGTCGTCGTGACCACCCGGCGCATGATCGATGCTGTCACGGCCGCCGCGGCTGGTTCGCCGCTCGAGCCCTACGATCTGCGTCACGATCCGTTCGCTGTCCAGAAGTTCAACCTCGCCACTGTTCAGGTACGGCAGAAGATCGCGGTACAGGTCTGACTTCGGCTTGGCCGACGGGTCGTAGGTAATATTGTGGTTCCCGAAGGCCTCGCGCGGCCATTCGCCTGCGTAGCGGTCGCCAACGATCTTGTGGACGCGATAGCGCTTCAGAAGCTGCGCATAATCCGACACCACCGCCTCCGGGCTGAAGGGCGGCTTCGTCTCCCGCACGGCATCGAGGATGGCGACCTTCTTAGACCCGGTTCCCTCCAGATGCCCGATGGCCAGCGTGAAGCTGTCAGCGCTGCCGCCAGACGGATCGACGAAAGCCTTGTATTGGACCGTCGACAAGGGCGCCCGCTCATAGACCCCGAGCGACACGCAAGCCTCGACAACCTCCCGCGTAACGAATGCTTCGATGTCCGTCCTGAACTCGGCGAGGTACTCGGCCCGGGCAGAGGACTCGTCCCGTTCCATGGCCCGGTCCACGACCTTCTGCGGCAGGGATGGATTCAGCGTGCGGGATGGCGCCTGCGCCACGAGGATGAGCGGATCGCCCTTGGGTCCGTAGTGCCTGCGCCAGTTGGTGTAGACCTCGCCACGGCGGGCATAGGGCGATGAGATCACGATCAGCGGCCCGCCGGTGGTGGCCAGGGCCGGACGGATGGCGTTCAGGATCTCGGTGTCGGGATTGGCCGAATTGTCCGATCGCCAGAACGCAGCCTCGTCGCCGATCGCCGCCACCGCGGTGATGCCACGAGCGGTTCTGTAGCTGGCTGGCCGGACCTCCAGATCGACCCCGGTGCTAAGGCTGATCGTCTCGGCCGTCTTGTTCGTCACCAGCCCGGCGAGCATGGGGACCGTCTCGAAGATGCCGGCGGCATAGCCATAGGCGACCGCTGCCTGTCGGGTGGACGCGGCCATGAAGGGGATCACCCCGCGCTCACCCTGAGCCAGCTTCTGAGAGTGGTCGACGAAGGATCCGAAGTAGGTTGCCAGGACTGCCGCAGCGCGAGTCTTGCCGCCACGACGCCCGACCACAGCCCAGAACTCTTCGACCATCTCCATCGGTTCGACATCGCGACCGGTGAGGGCTGTGAAGATCGCCCGCTCTTCGTCGTCGAGGCGCTCGCCCATGACGGCGATGAGGAGGGCACGCCACGCCTTCCACGTGTCGCCCGGCATCACGCTCCCGAGGAGCTGAGGATCGGCCAAGGCTTCGCGCATCGTGATCAGGGCGCTCAAACGGCGACCCTCCCGCCGAGGTAGCTGGCAAGATCAGGAGCTTTCGGCTTGGCGGCCTGCGCCTTCACGCCGATGTCCTTCATCATCCGAGCCAGGGTGTTCGACAGCCGCACGAGCTGCTCGGCGTCGATCGTCTCGCCCCTGACGATGGCGGACTGCATCCGCTCTGCCTGGATCATCACGCCGGCCGCGTGACGGACCATCGCCCGCTGCGGTTCGGTGAGGGAGGCTTCGCCCCCAAGCTCGTCGGAGAGGGAACGCACCAGGTCTCGGAAGCGGCGGGCGGATGCGCTCCGGCCGTCCACTCCGGAAAGTAGCCGCGTTCCATTCGATACCGCAGCACGAGCGGCGGAGGATCGGCCTGCGAAGGATGGTGCAATCGTGTCCATGTCCGAAGAAATGAACCGATTTCGGCGGCACTTCAACGGCAGTTGCGCGAGCTAGACTGGCGCTAGTTCACCTGTTGCATGTTGTTGCCTGTTCACGCACTTGGCTGCTCAAGACGAGCGTGGGATATTTATTTTCGCTGGCCTGTGGATAAGCCTTTGATCGGTTACGCCCTGCATGTCCGCCAAGGCTACTAGCCTCAATGCGTGGGTTTCCGGACTGGTCCCGCACCGGGCACGGCTATCACTACAGCTGCCGGATGAGCGACGACGCGATTATCAACTGGATTTGCAGGGCTTTAGTGATCCAGGTGCCAGCGTATGTGAGGTTTAAGAACGGTATCAGCGCCCAGATCAGTTCCTTGAACCCTTGCCAGAATGTTGCGTGGTCGGTGGCGATCCAACGTGACAGGCCGATCACATAGCCGATGGTGCAGAGGTAGATTTTCACCAGCGTGAACAGGAGCTTGGGGACTTTGTCGAGCCCCTCCATTCCTTGCGCCGGCTCAAACACCGTTTGGTTCCGCCATTTACCTCTCTTGATGGCTTCCTCCGACATGCCCCACGGGGGAGTTACCTTGACCGGATCGATCTCAGTGCGGAAGAACCTGGACACCACGGTGTAGGAAACGATGCCAAGCAATAAGGCGAAAATCGCCGTGGGAATGCCGGAGATGCCACCGATGATCAGCATGGCCCTCGGTGTGAGATCCGCGAAGTCCATTCCCAATCTCCTTCCGACCTGAAACAGGCGGAGCCGTGGAGTGCCACTACGACCCGGCGCGTTCCATGACCCGCGATACCTGCTTTGCCGTCCACTGGCCGCCCCTCGACGTCGACACGCCCATATCGTTCAGGCTGGCCGCTATGGCGTTCAGGGAAGCGCCCCCAGCCTTCAGGGGGCCGATCATCTTCATCGCCTGCCCAGCCTCTGCATGGGCCTTCTGCTGGATCGCCACGTTCCGCTGCATCGTCTTGTCCCGGATGCCGCCGAGCTTCACGCCGCGGGCCTTGGCGGCCTTCAGAGCGGCCTTGGTGCGCTCGCTGATAAACGTCCGTTCCTGTTCGGCCAGGGCTGCGTAGATGTGGAGCTGGAACTTGTCGGCGTAGGGCATCTGGGCAACCCGGAGCTTCAGCCGCTTGTCATCCATGAGCCCGGCGATGAAGGACACCTTGCGGCTGAGGCGATCGAGCTTGGCCACCAGAAGCTCCGCCCCGCTCTCACGCGCCATCTTCAGGGCAAGGGCGAGCTGCGGGCGGTCATCTTCGCCACCGGACTGGACGTCCTGAAACCGTCCGAGGATCTCATAGGGCACCTCGGAGAAGGTCGTGAGGAACAGATCGATGTCGCGGTCCTGCGCGTCCAGGCCGAGGCCGCTACGGCTTTGCTCTGCGGTGCTGACGCGGGTGTAGACAACGTAGCTCTTCATGGCGGCCTCGCTTGTTCGAGACCAAGATATCGACACCGTGTCTAATGTCAACGTTCATTGTGACTGACACAAGCCACCGCACAAGACGGTCGAACCGTCGGTTTTGGTGGTCAATCTCAAGCGAACCGGCTCGCGGCAAGAACGGGATTTGGGCGGCGGAAAAAAAGGGCCGTTTTGGTGTTTGAAAAAAATGGGCCCCAGACCGTCGATAAGCCAATCCTATCGTGATGCCGAATGTTGATCGGCTTTCCCTATTGGCATCGGTCTTAACGCTGGGCGCGTGAGATCGTCCGCATAGACACCGATGAGCGTTGGATCGCCCATGGTGCATGGTTGCACCTTCCCTGCGGGGGCTGCGCCCCTTCCTGCTACGTCCTCTCACGTCTACAGGTGTCTCATGCACAGGAGGGCTCGGGATCGGTCCTTCGCGGACACGGGCGTGTTCCTGCACGAAGCCTGATGATCCATCACGCCGACAACGAGGCACGTGAGTTGGACCCCACTCAGTTGATCTTCACCGCGACGACCTGGATCGTTCCAATTCTCACGGCGATCACGCTGCACGAGGCTGCGCATGCCTACAGTGCGTGGCGCCTTGGGGACGATACCGCCTTCAGGCTCGGCCGGGTGACGTTCAACCCCATCCGGCATGTCGATCCCTTCGGCACGGTCATCGTTCCCGGTCTGTTGCTCCTCACTGGCGCGCCGTTCCTGTTCGGCTGGGCGAAGCCGGTACCGGTGGCCGTGGGGCGGCTCGGCAATCCACGTCGCGATATGGCGCTGGTAGCCTTCGCGGGCCCGCTGATGAACGTCGGCCTGGCGATCCTGTCGGCGCTCCTGTTGCGGGCCGTTCCGCTGTTTCCCGAAGCCGCGGCGCCGTGGATCGTTCAGACGCTCTACCAGTCGATCTTGCTCAATCTGGTGCTGGCGATCTTCAACATGCTCCCGTTGCCGCCGCTCGACGGTAGCCGCATCCTCGCAAGTCTCCTTCCGGCTGGGCTGGCGCGTCACTACGCCCGGCTGGATCGGTTCGGCTTGCTCATCCTGATCGGGATCATCTTCCTCCTTCCGATGCTTGGGCGGCAGGTGGGATTCGATCTGAACCTGTTCCGGTGGCTGGTCGGCGTCCCACTGGCGTGGCTGACGCCGTTCTTCTTGGCATTGGCAGGAGGCGGATAGCCTGCGCCGAAACTCAGTTGCAGAGATCAGCGCCTTTCCATTCCGCTCCAACGAGGAATGATCCGCCTGCGAATAGCGAGAAGTGAACTTCAACCGACGCGTTCACGGTCTCCGGGAGTGGATCCATCAAGCAGAACGTGTCCTTCGCGCGCGCCAGCAGCCGCTGCGAGGCTTGGGAGGCAATGCTCTCGGCCTGAGCCTCCGTCGGCGGCGTGGTGCTGTCTAACTCTGCATCTCCTTCGGCTGACGTGTAGGCTTCGGCAGCTGCCGGAGTCAGCGGTCGGAGCTCGATCTCCCCGTTCGGAAGGATCACCGCCTCGAACTGCAACGACATCGTATCAGAGCTCTCCGTCGTGATAGCGCGTTCCTGCGCGATTGCTGTGCCAAGGAACAAGCATGCAAGGACGAAGAGGGTGGAGACAAATCGCAAGTGAATACCTTCCATCTCTTTGCGCTCGAATATGCTGCATTGTTACCGTGTTTCGTCTCTCTCCGCTATTTTGTTCGCCATCCGTTGGTCGACCTCCTGCTCGAGCTAGGGAGTCGTATCAGGAGAAGGGCGCACAGGTCGGGGGAGCCGGCCGGCTGACATGAGATCGATCATGGTCCGGCGGCTGAGGCCGACGCGGTCGATGACTGCGCCAATGCCGAGAAAACGAGGAACGGTGCTGCTCATGCGGCTGCCCTTCCGTGCTGAACGCGGAACCGGCGAGATGACGGCTGCTCAGCATCGATGATTTCCGTGACGGACTATTGGCACAGGAACGCCGCGGTTTACCAAGCCGATCACTATGGAGGCTGGGGCAGATTGTGCGGCATCGACTGAGCAACTATACGTTCCCCAACGTGATCGGCCGGGAGGGGTCGTGTAGTGGGGCAACGTCGCATTTCGCAACGAACTTTGATTTTCGAATACCCTTTCGAAATCTTGTTCAATCAGCAGACACACACATTCGCGCCCGGCACGTACAAGCTGGTGACCGAAGAATTCGAGATGACGTTGGGGTCGTCTCGGAAATGGAGAAAAGGCCGGGCAAGCCTGTTTCCCGCCGGCGAACCTGTCGGATCCTGGGTTGACCGAAATCAGCGCCGCGTCATCGCCAACGAGGTTGTGGCTCGCCACGCTGATGATGTTCTCCGACGGACGCAGGCTTCGGGATGAGCTGACCGCCGCGTTGGGGATGCCGGCCGTCATGCCGCGTCACCGCCTGGTCGAGACTGACGGCCGACATAGGCGCGGCGCGTGAGTTCGGTCTGCACGGCATCGAAGAACTTCCGCCATTCATCGATGACTATCTGCTCCGGCAGTCCGAGTCGGCGCAACGATCGCAATTGGCCATCGCGTACCTGCCGCCAGTAGGCTTCCTGCTGCGCCCGGGTCTTTCCGCTGAAACGGTCAACCACATCGCGAATCCGCCCGACACGGGATGCCAGCGGAAACGGGATGATTTCTGCCTTCGGAGGCTCCCAACGGAACAAGGGCAAGTCGGAATGTCTGTCCATCACCATCCCCTCGATGCCTTGAGGTACTCGTTCTCGGACGCGTCCAGAGATCTTCCTCCTCTCTCAGTGCTATTCTGAGATGAAGGTGTTCTATGAAGGTGTTCGTCTAAACCCGTGTTGTGAGACAGCTCTAAACCCGTGTTGCGAGACATCGGTGGGTCTGGTCTAAACCCATGTTTAGAGACATCCGAGCGGCGGGACGCCTCCCGTCGCATCGCTTTGCGGGCCGCCTGTCTCTCTCTCAGCCGGTCCAGGTCGATGGCGAGTTGGTCGAGAACCGTGTTCATCCGGTGGTCGTGCACTTCGTAAATGGCTGTCCCCTTGCCCGACTTCTCTGCGCAGCGCTTCAGCCATTTGGCCTCGATCAGGATGGCGAGGTACTTGCGGATCGTCGGGACCGACACGCCGAGCGCCAGTGCCAAGCTCCCTTCCGAGGGCCATGCCTTTTTCGTCTTCGCATTCACGAAATCCATGAAAGCCGCAAAGAGCGAGGCGGCACCGGGCGTGACCTTGTGATCAGCCCGGACCGCGCGGCAGAGATCCAACTTCCATCCGGTAAAGGAGGCGAGTTCCTTGCTCTCATCTGCCTTTTCGGGAGTCGGAGCCGCGCGCCTGCTCAATGGGTCCTCCTGCGGATAGCTTCCGCTTCGGTGATTGCCGTGCAGGCCTCGATCGCGGACAATCCGAACCGGCGCCGGAGCGCCGGAACTATGGGCGATGGAAGCTGACGCTCGGAGGCAAGCCATGCGGCCGCCTCGTCGATCGCAGCGGTGCTCTCGTGGCAATGGCCGGTGGTGCCGCCTATGGGGATGGTGCTCATGCATCACCCCCGATCGCCTTGCGAATGGTCTCGCCATCGATCGTTCGCTCGACCTGCTGCCACCACCTCTCGGTTTCGGCGCGGTCGGCAATCACCCACGCTTCCGCGGCTACGGATGTCGGCACGCCCATGTTCTCGACGGCCTTCATTCCGTCCTCGCCGCGGGCAATGGCTTCGGATGCTACCCGGGCGAGTTCGTCGAGGACTTCTTCTCTGGTCCGGCTTGTCATCGGCCCGGCTCCTCCTCGGAGCGGTCGATGATCCGGCAGCCCACGTCTCGGGCCCAGGCTACGGCGGCCTCGTCGGCCGCGGCTCGGTCGATGCCGGCATAGTCGTGAATGATGCCGCCATCCTCATCGACGAAATCGACCATGTGGATCCATCGTCCGATCATGTGGCGGTCAGTTCCACCGGTGCAGCGACCGGATGAAATCAGGACGTGAGCCGGGTTGAAGGCGACGACGTTGCTCATGCTTCCCTCCCTTCGGCGGCCGCGATCTTCGCGTCGATCCATGCCTGGACGGCGTCCTCGGACCAGCCGACACAGCGTGAAGTGATCGATATCGAGCGGGGGAACCGGCCGGCGCTGATCTCGGCATAAAGCGTCCGACGGGTCAGCCCCGTCCTGTCCAGGACCGCGTCAATGCGGAGAATGCGGTTTGCCATGCAGGCACCTCGGCTTCGCGTTCGTTGATGAGGGAGGGCGAGGACATTGCTCATCGGCCGTCCTCCTCGATTTTGCGGACGATCATGGGCTCGATCAGGTCTCGCCGACCCCAGTAGGTGCCCCGGTTTGGCATCGGCCGCGACCGGTCCTCAGCCGTCTCCGACCAGATCAGCCAGTCTTCGTGATAGTCGGCCTGCGGCTCCGGCAGCGGATCGAGGTAGACACGGCCACCCGTGGTGGTCACGTACTCCCCCGGCCCGTCGTAGCGGCCGGTCGCCGGCGTGGTGGTAGGAATGGTGCTCACGCCGCGGCCCTCCCTTCTAGGAAGACCATCACCGCCGACAGGACGTTCTCGATCAAAGCAGGCTGGTAGCCGCAGCCGGAACATTCCTGCCGGACGAGCCGGACGGCAGCGATTGCCCCGGCATCGGTCGTAGGTGCGGGTGGTGCCGTGCAGAGCCGTTCATAGGAGGCGCGCCATGTCGCGGCGGCCAGGGCTTCGCCCTCTGCGTCCGTCAGGTCGCCCGAGGCGTTGAAGACGGCGACCCCCTTCCGGTACTCACTGACCAGCGCCAACATCGGATCCTGGTCCGGCAAGCCATAGTCCCGCAGCACAGCTGCGTTCCAGCCCTCGGACCAAACGGTGGCGACCTTCCTGCTGGCGTCCCAGACCTCTCCGATCAGATGGATGAAGCAGTCCTTATGCTCCTCGGAGAGCACATAGCCGTTTTCGCACAGCGTCAGTTCGCACAGACACTGAAGGGCATTCGCTCGATCCTTGGCTTCGAAGATCGGCGTCTCGATCTCGCCCATGGCGTCAGCGAACGTCTCGCCGCGGGTGGTGGTACCGGTCATGACGCCCTCCGCAGATCGAAGGTCATCTCGTTCGCTTCGTCCCAAGAAGCGTGCACGGCCTCGAACATCGTCTCTGTCTGATAAACCGCCCACATCAGGGCCTCGGCGCGGTTCTGTCCGATGACGAGGCAACGTTGCCCAAGGACTTCCTCGTAGCGGCCCTGCTCCATCAGCATACGGACGATCCGCACCATGTTCAGCGCGTCATAAAGTGGCCCTTCAAGATTGCCAACGGCGTCGGTGACTTGATCCCGAGCGTCTGGCGCGTTGCCGCCGGTGGTGCTATCGGTGTGGATGTTCATATGCTTGTCCTGACCTAGGTTTGCGTTGGACTGCGGCTCGGCGGGATTGCACTCCCGACCGGGCCTTTTCTTTTCGTCGAGGGCGATCATGCTTCGCCCCTGACATGCTTGCTCCAAAGTGAGATGCTGGAGAGAACCGCGCCTGCGCCGTTCCGATACCGGCCGCCGTGGAGATGGCAGCCGCCGTCTTCGAGGATGGTGATGATGTCGCCGGGCATCTGCCGGTCATCGCCCTTCAGGGCCTGGCTGACACGGGTTAGAAGCTCGCTCCGCTTGGACGGACTGGCCCCCTCGATCGTGTCCTGATGCGGCCAGCCAACCAGAGCCCGGAAGGCATCCTCGATGTCGGAGATGTTGCCGCGCTCCAGCGCAGTCTCGATGTCGCTGAGGTGAAGGGTCATGCCGCGGTCTCCGTGAAGAAGCTCGTCAGCTTGCCGCGCTCGGCGACCCAGCGTGTGCCGACCTGCTTTGCAGGCAGGTGGCCTGATGCGAGCATGTCGTATGTCTGGCGTTCGTTTCGGCCGATCATCTTCGCGATCGCTGCGATCCCCCAAACCAGATCGATGGGTTGCTCATCATTTTGCGTCATTATCGGTAACCTCCTGGTTATATCCAGCAGGTATGTGTATCCAGCAGATATGATTGCGGGTCAAGCGCAAATCGTATCTGCTGGATATGACACTCAGGATTGTCGTGAAGATGGGCGTGAACCGAACCAACACTGATCAGTTTCAGCTACGCCTTCCGCCGGGGTTGCGAGAGCGGATCAAAGCGTATGCGGACACGCAGGGGCGTTCCATGAATGCCGAGATTGTCCGCATCCTTGAGCGTGAATTCCCAGAACCGGTATCCGTTGATGAACAAGTGGAGGAATTGCTCGGCCTTGTGTCCGCGCTGAACGAGACTAGCGCACAAGAGGGGCTAGCTCGTCTAAACCACGCGCTGCTTGAAGCAGTCGACAGGATCGCACTTGGTCGCGTCGAAGGAGTCTCTGAAGAAGACCAGAAGAAGGTCTGGAACCGGTTCGAAGCGTGGCGAGAACAAGTTCATGAAGAGCGGTATCACCGCGACATAGCGGATCTGGACGAGGAAGAACTCGAAGCAGTTTCTCGTGGTAGGGGCACCGCGAAGTTTGTCGATCCCGGCGGGGACCTCGATGACGAGGATCTGCAACAGTGAGCGTCCGCAAGCGCACCTGGACGACGAAGGGCGTCGAGCGATCGGCCTGGGTGGTCGATTACGTCGACGGCACCGGCAAGCGCCGGATGAAGACATTCGCGAAGAAGAAGGACGCTGACGGGTTCTCGGCCACGGCGCATGTCGAGGTCCGCGAGGGGACGCACGTCGCCGATAGCGTGAGCGCCACGGTCGAAACTGCCGGGAAGCTGTGGATCGCCAGTGCGACAGCCGCCGGCTTGGAGAGATCGACGATCGCCAGCTACGAACAGCACCTCCGCCTGCATATCGTTCCCATCCTCGGCACCACGAAGATCTCCGCCCTCACGATCCCCATCCTGCGAAGCTTCGAAGACGAGCTGCGTCAGAAGGACCGCTCGGCTGCGATGACGAGGCGCGTCGTGGTCAGCCTCGGCACGATGCTCGCTGACGCTCAGGAGCGTGGCCTGGTCAGGCGCAACATCGTCCGCGATCTGCGGGGCCGGCGAGGGGGCCGCGACGAGCGCCAGGAGAAGCGCCACAAGGGCCGCCTGAAGATCGGCGTGGACATTCCGACCCGGGAAGAGGTCAAGGCGCTCGTGGACGCGGCTGATGGCCGTTGGCGGCCGTTCCTTCTCGTGGCGATATTCTGTGGTCTGCGGGCGTCAGAGTTGCGTGGCCTGCGCTGGAGCGATGTCGATATGGCCAAGCGCGAAGTGCGCGTTCACCAGCGGGCCGACCGCTTCAACGAGATCGGCGCGCCAAAATCAGCATCTGGCGAGCGCACGATCCCGGCGCCGCCTATGGTCATCAACGCTCTGAAGGAATGGAAGCTGGCCTGCCCGGCAGGCAATCTCGACCTAGTGTTCCCGAACGGCGCAGGGAAGGTCGAAGAGCTGACGAACATCCTGCGCCGCGGATTGCGCCCCACGTGGATTGCAGCCGGCGTGACGGTCCCTGGCGACGACGGACGACCGAAGGCGAAGTACGGCGGGATGCATTCGCTCCGCCACTTCTATGCCTCGTGGTGCATCAATCGAAAACAGGAGGGCGGTCTCGGACTTCCCGCAAAGCTCGTGCAGGAGCGCATGGGGCACTCGACGATCGCGCTCACGATGGACCGATATTCGCACCTCTTCCCGAACCACGATGACGGCTCGGAACTGGCCCAGGCCTCGGCTTGGATGACAGCCTGACGCGACATGAACGCGACATAGGCGGTGGAATCCCTTATGGCGCAGGGGTGTTCATCCAATTTGTAAACCGAAGGTCGGGGGTTCAATCCCCTCATCCGGCACCATTCATCCAGACTGTCGAGCGTCCGTTCAGCCCAGATGCCGCCGCGTTGCGTAGAGCGCGATGGCGGCGGCGTTGGAGACGTTGAGCGAGCGGATCGCGCCGGGCATTTCCAGCCGGGCGAGGGCATCGACCGTCGCCTGGGTCTTCTGCCGAAGGCCCTTGCCCTCGGCGCCGAGAACAATCGCGATGCGCTCGCCGGAAAGGCTTGCCTCGAAGGATTCCGGACCGTCCGAATCAAGGCCGATGGTGCGAAAGCCCTGCTTCGAAAGTGCGCTGAGCGCATCGGCGAGATTGACCACCTCGATCTGGGTGACGTGTTCGAGCGCGCCCGAGGCAGCCTTGGCGAGAACGCCGCTCTCCTGCGGGGAATGCCGCGCCGTGGTCACCAGCGCATCGGCGCCGAAGGCCGTCGCCGAGCGCAGGATCGCGCCGACATTGTGCGGGTCGGTCACCTGGTCAAGGACGATGACGAGCCGGGCCTTGCCGAGGTCGCTCAGCCGGATCGCCGGCAGCGGCTCGGTTTCCAGCATGACGCCCTGATGCACGGCCTCTCCGCCGAGTTCGGCATCGAGGCGCTTCGGCTCGACCATCTCGACCGGGCAGCGAATCGCGTCTTCGGCGATCTCCAGGCGGGCGAGGGCGTTGCGTGTCACCAGCAGGGAGTGGAGCTTGCGGTGCGGGTTGTTCAGCGCCGCCGCGACCGTATGGATGCCATAGAGGCGTACCCGTCCGGCAGGCGCCGGGCGACCGGGCTGCGGCCGCCGCTTTTGCGCACCCGCGGGCGCCGCGCCGCCATCGGCGCGCTTGCGGTCGCGGTGGGCACGCCTGAGAGTGGCGTAATGGGTGTCCTTGGGGGTGCCCGAAGGCGTATCGTCGCTCATGCGGCCTCTCTATCCCACCCGGCGATGCGAAGAAAGCGGCGATCCCCGCGCGGGCTCCCTTGCTTCGCGGGGGACGCAGCGGGTCGGACATCCGGTTTCGTGCGGCGATGATCGACGCTGGGTGAAATTCGATGCGATTTCCAGTGCCATTCGGCGTTGACAGATTGCGCCAAGGCCATCATAAGGCCGCTCGGAAACGCTCGGTCCCGCGCCGAACGCTTCCAGCAGCCAGGCCAAGCGCCTGCATGCTTCGACGGCAGTCCGGAGGGGTGCCCGAGTGGTTAAAGGGGACGGACTGTAAATCCGTTGGCTATGCCTACGTTGGTTCAAATCCAACTCCCTCCACCACTGCCGGTCGAACGCTGATGCGAAGGCGCGGGTATAGCTCAATGGTAGAGCAGCAGCCTTCCAAGCTGAATATGCGGGTTCGATTCCCGCTACCCGCTCCAGCATCACTCTGAAAAGACTGCGGTTTTATCATTGATCTCTGGGGCCCGTTTCACTCGTTACACTGCCGTTACACTGGCGCTATGAGCGCAGCTTCTGCCGCGCCATCGCCGTCGTCCGATTGGATTCCAGCACATCGCTTCGGACATACCGGAGCGTCGTCTTCACGTTGGAGTGGGTGGCAAGCTTTCGCGCCGCCTCGATGCCGCCAACGGACTCGGCTTCGCTGATCGCGCCGGCCCGGGTATCCATCGACCAGATCGAATCCGGCACGCCGGCTTCCCGCGCGATCTCTCTCCATGCCTGGGCGTAATAATTCTCCCGGTACGGGACGCCCGTCTGTTCGCTCACGATGAGCGGCCCGATCTTCGGCAGGTCGTATTGCGCCAGCACCATCATGGTCAGCGGGCAATGGGTCAGGTCGTGGGACGACCTGGCCCCGGTCTTCGACGTGGCTTCGATCGTCAGGATGAGATCCGACGAAATGACCGATACGGACGGACCCTGCCAGCGTGTTCCGCCGCGAACGATACCGCCGTCACCCTTTGCGGCCGGAACCCACTCGCCGATGATGTCGATCCGGCGAAGGGCCGTGTCCCACTGAAGCGCTTGCGTGAGCGCGATCGAGTAGCGGCCCTTCTCCATCGCCTTCTCGACGACGGCGACGGCGTGCTCCCATTCGAGCATGACCTTGCGCGGTGCCGGCGCTTCGAAGCGGATGAGAGACAGGATCTCGCGGGCATTGCGGCATTCCGGATAGCCCTTCTCCACGCCATAGCTCATCACGGCGCGAAGCTTGCGAATGGCATTGTGCCCGCGATGGACACGCCCCTCGCTTCCCCACTTACGGTTCCATCGGCGGAAGTCGTCCCCGGTCAGCTCGTCGATCAGCCGCTCGCCGACAGTCTCCACGATGGTCTGCAGGCTGGGGTCGTAGTCGCGCTGGCGAGTGGAGCGCTTCAGGCTCTGATACGGTGAGAGCTCGTCTGCCCGATACTCACGAACCAGGCTGGCGATCGTGCCGTCATACGCCTGCTGCGCGCCGAGGTCGCGGAGATCGGCCCGAAGCTCATCGGTCCATCGCTGGCACAACTCGACGATCTGCGCTTCCGTTGCCGCCGCATCGATCGGGCGGACCCCTAACGACTTCGGCGCACCCTTCACCGCACGTTGCGGATTCCAGTAGTGCGCCGTTGAGCCGTCAGATCTCTTCCGCCCCTGATAGCCGGGGCGGTCCTTTCGTAAACGTGTCATCTCAGAACCTATCCTTCTCGACGACGGCAGGTCTGCCGCCGCGAGCATTGGGCTCCAATCCAGATGACCTGTCAAAGTACCGGTCGACCGCTTTGCTGTCGGTCTTGCCTGCCAGCACGTCGCGCTTGGGAAAATCCTTGGTGGCCCGGAACCGGCGCAGAGCCCGCTCGGTCAGGCCGAAATGGGCTCGCAGCTGCTCATCGGTCATGAAGCGGGGTGGGACCACGAACTCGTGTGTCATGTCGTTTCTCACAATTGAGAAGGGGGAGGGGGTGCCGCTCAGGCGGCCTGCTGCTGGGGTGCGGCGACGCCGCGGAAGTAGCCACGGGACTGCAGGTCCCGGAGCAATCGGCGCGCGGCCTTTTGCGCGCTGGCGTCCAGGCGCTCGATCTCGGCGGCATGCTCGATCGCGGGCAAGACGATGTCGAGCGCTCGCGACAGGTCGCCGCCGTCGACGATGACCATGTAGTCGGATTCCACGATCGCCTGCAGGGCGTAGAAGGCGATCAGCCCGGCCTTGTCGGTCCGCATGCCCTCGGCGCGGAAGGGCGCCATGACCTCGTCGTGCAGGCGGATGATGCGGCGGAGAAGCTTCACCTGCTCCTTGCGCGGCAGATCCTCGACGGGCGCCACCGAGGCGAGCGCGAGGAGGCGCTCAGCCTCCTTCGCGTCGGGATGGTCGGGATCGTTCACCCCGGCCACCAGGATCGAGAGGAGCATGTTCGGGAGCAAGCCGAACTCGACGCGCTGACGCTCGGACAGGTAGCTCATACGTCGTAGCCCTGTCGCCAGAGACCATAGCGGCGGACGACCTCGTCGAACTTCTGGCCGGCAACCTCGTCATGGTCGAGGTGAGCCCGGGTCTTCACGCCGCAGGTCAGACGAAGGGCGTCGGCGACCTCCTTCGCGCTGCTCGCGTCCATGAAGGACTGGAAACCCTTGTCGTCGCAGAGCATGCCCGCGCGCTTGGCGCGGGCTCCCCCCTTCAGCTCGGGCTCTGCTGCTCGCTGCTGTTCCGGGGCGCTCTCCCCTTCAGCATCGGGCGATTGCGACGGACCATCCTCAGCATCCGGCGCCACGCCATCGCTTTGGTCATCTGCGGCTTGACCGGTCGGCCCCGCCTGAACTCGATCCTCATTCCGGTTCTCCTGCTGCACGGTTGCGGGGTTCACAAGATCCACGACGACGCAGCCGTCGATGACGCGGATCTCGTAGCTGTCCGCGTCGATCTGCTGATCGCCCAAGAGGGCGGCCATCGCTTCGCGGATTGGAAAAGTGTGACGGTGGATGACCTCAGGCATAGCGCGTGATCCTCAGCGGTCTGAAGAGGGCGTTCACAGGATCTGGGAAATCCATGTAGACGTTGGTCGGGGGCAGCCTTGACCCTTCACCGTGTTCAATCCGGACTTCCGGCTCGGTGAACATCGGCCGCAGAAGCTCCGGCAGCTTCGCGATCTCATTCTCGAACGTCTCCGAAGCTGCCTCCTGCATGCGCTGCCGAAGACGGTCGTCCAGAGGCTCGCCAAGAAAGTCCTCAACGGCCGCCCATATCCGGTCTCCGATCTGCGGGTGCACCGCCAGCGCCTCCTGCATAGCCGCCTCTTGGCGAAGCGCGTCTCCGATAGGAAGCGTCATGTCCGCCTCCGCTGCTTCTCCCCGCGCCTGCGGGCCGCTCGATTGAGCGGCGCCGTTTCGGGCGTCTGGACATCGTCGACCATCATGTTGCGAGGAGAATCCTCGACCATGCGGTTCTCATTGGCGCAGCAGATCTCCCGGATCTCGGTGCGCGGATCGGTCTGGCCGACGAAGAGGTGAGGGCAGTCGGGACAGCGCATCAGTTGAGCCCTCCCTCGTGCTTCTTCAGTTCGCTCTCAGCCGCGCATTCGAGCGTCCGGTCGAACTGGTAGGAGAACTTGTTCAGGCAGCCGGCACAGTTGTGCCCGCCGTGCGATGCCGCGGAGATCCGAATGACCGCCATGCTGGCGATGTGGATGATCTCGGCGACGAGCGCGCCGGCATCCCGGGTCGATTCGCAGCGGTCCACCGCGTCGGCGATCGCGTCTTCGATGACGCCGGAGGTCCGCTTGTCGACCGTCGCTGGGTTGCGCCGCATTTCGGCGGCGACCTGGTGGTAGGGGTTTGCGGTCATCAGAAGCACACCTCCATACTCGGGATCGGCGCCTCATTTGCCGGGGTTAAAACGGCGTCCTCTTCGTCCCATCCGCGTGCTAGGCGTCGGGAAACCGTCGAATAGGGCGCGTAGGCGAAGTATTCGATCGCCGCCGCCAAGCTGAAGACATGGCCGCAGACGTTCACGACGCGATTGCGCCGCGTGTTGCGAGCTTGCTCTACTCGCGTCGCCCACCGGCAATTCTCGGGGCTATACCCGAGGGCATTCTCCCGCCGATCAAGCGAATGCTCGGGGCTGGGCTTCGACCCCATGTCTAGGAGGAAGCACTCAAACCCGGTCAGCCCATCCGAGCCTCGGAGCCAACGATCGCAGACCGTTATTCCGCAGCCGCCATAGTCGCGATAGCGCGCCTGACGCTTGTTCAGACACCGGTTCTTCATCGCAGTGAAGGCCCGGTACTCCGGCGAATCTACCCGGCCTCCGCCGGCGAGCCGCCGTGTGTGGCCGTGGACAATCTTTTTCATGGGGTCACCACCGTTAGATTCTTGGATGCGCGGGTGACGGCCGTGTAGAGGTGCCGCGCCGCGTTCGCGCCGAAGAAGCGGCTCTCGTCGAACACGACCACGTCGTCCCACTGCGAGCCTTGGCTTTTGTGGCAGGTGATGGCGTAGCCGTAGTCGAACTGCTGGGTGCGCTTGAGAGACTTGAACGGGATCTCCTCGATCCGCGCCTTGCCCTGAAAGAAGTGCTCGTAGACCGACGCCTTGAACGCTTCGCGGCCCGGGTCCTCAGGGTCGTGCATCGTGAAGTTCAGCACCCGGCCGTGCTCTGTCCGGCGCGGCCTGCGAACCTTCTTCACGCGGAAGGTCTCGCCGTTCGAGATCTTCAGGTTCCTGTCGTTCCGCAGGCAGATGAGCGTCTCGCCCACCTGCGGCGTGTCGCCCTCGAAGCCGGAGATCTCGCGAAGCCTGTGATTGTAGCGTTCGCGGGTGGCGTTCCTGCCGACGATCACGGCGCCCGCCGCCGGCACCAATGCCGGGTCGAGTTCCGTCTTGCGGCAGATGGTCAGCCCGTCGAGCTGACGTGGTCGACCGTCGAACCGTCCCTCGCGCACTTCCGTGGCGAGCTGGATGATGGGGCTGTCGGCCGCCTGCCGGTGGACGTCGGTCAACATGAAGGCCGGCTCGCTGGCGGTGAAGAAGCCTGCGCCCTTCACCGGTGGCAGCTGGCCGGGATCGCCCAGCACAAGCACCGGAATGTCGAAGGAGAGGAGATCCCGTGCGAGTTCCTCGTCGACCATCGAGCACTCGTCGATGACGATCAGGCTGGCGTTGCGAACCCGCACGTCGGTCATGTGAAGCGTCACCTGGCCAGTCTTCTCATCCACCTCGGGGTGGTAGATAAGCGAGTGGATCGTCGAGGCCTTCTCGCAGCCGTTCGCCCGCATGACCTTGGCGGCCTTGCCGGTATAGGCGGCATAGCGCACCTCGCCGTTCACCTGCTCGGCGATCGTCCTGGCGATCGTGGTCTTGCCGGTGCCGGCAAAGCCCGCGAGGTAGAAGAAGGGCGCGTAGCGGATGCGCAGCCAGGCCGTCACCTTGGCGTAGGCATCCTGCTGCTGGGGA
Organism: Aurantimonas sp. DM33-3; assembly: GCF_014334315.1. Lineage (NCBI taxonomy): Bacteria > Pseudomonadati > Pseudomonadota > Alphaproteobacteria > Hyphomicrobiales > Aurantimonadaceae > Aurantimonas > Aurantimonas sp. DM33-3. Next base: position 134,722 of record NZ_JACSGS010000001.1, read on the forward strand.
GCGAGCTTCATGGCTTCCCGCCTTCCTTGGCAGTCATCGCCATTTCCTCCAGCTCTCGGGCCGCAAGTTCAATCCCTCTTTCGATGACCGACGTGAGGGAAATCGCGTAAGGCCCAACTTGCGAGGCGGCATCAAGCCGAGCGCGCGCCTCCGTTGAAAGGCGGACAGTAAGCGATGTGCTCTTCTGCTGCTCAGCCATCAGACCCGACCTCCACCCCCAGCTGCGACAGCTCGACGTCGACGTCGATCAGCTTGTCTGCGGCGATCTCCGCAAGGAGGTCGACGAGGCGCTTGGAGGCGTCCTCCTCGCGAAAGCCGAGGCGATTGAAGATGCCGGCCAGAGAGAGGTCGCTCGCCAAGCCCAGGCCAGTGATGGGATCTCGCTCATCGCCGTCGTAGACGACCTTGGTGTTCGGCAGGCCGACGACGCGGCTCGCATTACGAAGCGCGCGAGCGACTTCCGCGTAACCCTTACGGCGTTCGAGGAGACGGCCGGCTTCGTGGATCTGCGATGGGGTCATGAGAACCTCCTGATGGATTTGAAAATCTCGTGGGCTTCGCGAAGGCGCTTCAGGCCTTCTTCGCGGGCTTCGGTTGCCCGGATCACGTCCTCGCGGACCTCTGGGGTCCACGGGGCAAGCCAGCTGCCCGGCACCCGTTCGGTGCGGTAGGGCCCTTTGCCGGCGGAGGTGCCGATGGCGCGCAGCTTCACGGCATGGAACCGCTCGCCATACGGGCACCGCTCACCCGTCACGCCGCTTACATATTCGCCGACGCTGAAGGCGCTCATCTGCGGATGGCAGACGAAGACCCTGTCGCCGGGCCGCAGTGGTGGGAGATCGGGAGGGCGGCGCGGCATTGGTCAGCCCTCACCACGGCGGCCTAGTTCCCGCCGCGCGTTGAACTTCACGTCTTCCTTGAGGTCGTTCTTGTCGCTAACGATCCACTGCAGGTAGTCGAGCGGCAGGTCTGAGAAGCGCGTCCCCGAATGCTTGCCGAACGGGATCGTCAGCATGCGGCGGGGCTCCTTCGAGACCTTGAGCAAGGCTTCGAGCCGGTATTCGGCGAGGAGCGCCAGCAGGATGTGCGCGGTGACGTAGGTGTCTGGCCCGGCGCGGTGCGACGGGTGCGACTTCGGATCGTCGTATTCGACCAGGTTCTTCGCGTAGCGAATCGTCTGGTTCTTGTGGTTCGGCAGGTCAGGCCAGATCGCAGCAGCCGCCTTCATCGTGCAGATGAAGGGCGTTCGCTTGTCCGGGAAGAACGCGGAATCGAACTCGGCGTGATGGGCGGCGAGATAGTCGACGCCCTCCAGGAGCTGCGGCAGCCGCTGGGAAAACTCCGGCTTGCCGACCAGCATGTCCTGGACGATGTGATGAACGCCCATCGCCGCCGGCTCGATGTCACAGGTGACGTCGCACAGCTCGGAGTGCGGGCCGTCCTCGATCTGCCAGCCTTGGCCGGGGAAAAGCCGGACGTCGGTCCAGCCGATCTCGATGACCTCGGCGTCGACGGCCATGCCGGTCGTCTCGGTGTCGATCACGCGGACGAGCGTGAAGGGCGCGGCATCCTCAGGAGTGCGCAGCATGAGCACCCTCCTTGACCAGCTTGGTCTTGGCGTAGGCGAGGCGCTGGCCTTTATGCCGCGCCTGCGCCGCTTCCCGGGCCGCCGCAGGCGACCCGCTGTCGACGTCGAGGGTCTTGGCCTCGCCCGTCTCGACAATCGTGAAGTGGACGCGGAAGAGGGGCATCAGCCTTCCTCCCCTTCGCCCTCGCCGGCATCGGCCGGGTTGTCGTAGCCGTCCAGCCAAGCGGCCTGCAGGCGCTCGTCGTTGCGGAACTTCGCCGGCATGGACTTGCGGGCCATGTTCTTCGCCCGCGCCTCACGGCCGGCGGCTGCAGCCTCGTCGATGGCATCGACCTCGGCGCTCGCGTCGGACTGGTCGGCCTGCTGCTGCTGCTCGGCCTTCTTGTCCTGCGCAGGCTTCGCGTCGGCCTTCTGCTTGCGCTCGATCGTCTCGGTCTGAGCATCCTCGATGATCTCGCCGGTGTTCGGATCGTGCGCGACGTCGTCGCTCTCGTCCGCGATCGCGTCGAGGCGGCCGGCGAGGGAGCGAGCCCGCTCCTGCTGCTCGTCCCGCTGGGCGCCCTCGGTGTTGAGATCGTAGAGGTGATCGTCCCGGCGGATGAGGTCATCGAGATCCGACGACATCGGCAGTACCTTCGAGTGCCGTCGGGCAACCGTCTTCTTCGCCATTTCCGGATAGAAGGTCGGGTCCTTCCACGGGCCGTTCTGCGCCCGCGACTTCTTGCGGATCTCCTCGACCTCGCTGACCGACATGACGTCACGGCTCTTCTCGCCGCTCTTCAGCGTGGCGACCGAATAGACCGCGATCAGCTTGCCCCGTGCCTGGAGCGTCGGCCTGTGCTTGATGTAGGGGTTGTCGCCCAGCTCGAACTCGAACAGGTCGTTCTCGTAGGCCGCCTGCACGTCCCAAGTGGCGATCTCGCCCGAGTTGCGGACCTTCTTACGGATGCCGCCGATCATCGGCATCCACGTCACTTCGCCTTTGTAGGGCACCATGGCGCCCTCGCGCCCGTCCGGCAGAAGGCCGTCCTGAGCGGCCTTCATGGCGGAGTTCCAGAGCGAGCTCCGCGTGCATTCGAGCAGCGTCGGGTTCTGCTGGATGGCGGTCATGACGACGCGCTCGAACCGCTCGGGCGGGATGTGCGATGGCAGGGCGCGGGTGAACTCCGCGGTCATCCGGCCCATCTGCGCCCGCACCTCGACGACCGCGGTCTTGTTTGCCTGTCTGGCCATGTGGGATCTCCTGTCGCTCGCCGCCTCAGCGGAACGAGGCCTTGGTTTCCTTGAAGAAGGTCACGCCCTTGACGGCGACCGTGTCCTTGTTCTTGCGAGCGAAGGCGTTGACCGCCTTGTCGATTTCGGCGGTCGAGAAGACCGAGCGAAGCTTGTTCAGGTCGACCTTCGAGTAGTCGTCGACCTTGCCGACCCACTTGCCGGTCGTGGACACTGTCCCGGCGCCGGTGCGCGTGCGGGTGAGGTCGGCGGACGATGCCGTTGCCTGCCGCGCAAGTCTTTCGGCACGCTCAGCGGCCTCGGACGCTTCCTGCTCGGCGATCTCACGGCTCACGCTGCCGGCGTTCGCGTCGGCGGCCTCCTGCGCCTTCTGGCGGGCCTCCTCCTGCGCCTTCTCGTGCTCGGCAGCGATGCGGCGGCGCTCGGCCGCTTCCTGGGCGCGCTGGAATGCGGTCGTGCGATCGGTCAGGACGGTCTTGATCCGGTCCAGACGATCGGTGAGCACGCGGAAGAAGGCGTTGGTCTCGCGCTGGGCCTTGAGGTGCGGTTCGTTCTCTTCCGACCGGTTCCCCTCGGCGGTCTTCGCCAGCTCGCGGCTTTCCTTGACGATCTTCGTCGCCGCCTCGATGTCCTCGTCAGTCGCGAACTCCTTCGGCAGGGCATCCGCCTTCTTCGCGACCGCGTCGATGTCGCCGATCAGCGAGCCGTAGGAATCCTTCAGCACCTCGTCGCGTGGTGGTCGGTTGTCGCCAGCGACTGCCCGCGGGTTCTCCGCGGCGTCGGCCGTCGTCTCAGAAACTGCCATCGTAGGATTCCTTCTTCGGTTTGATGCGCAGGACGCGAGTGGTCGTCGCCTTGACGACGTGGCCGGGCCTGCGCTGGGTGGATGCGGTGATGTCGAAGCGCTCGGTCTCGCCGCACTCGGCGTTTCCGAGCGCGTAGATCAGCTGCGGTTTCAGCTCGTCGCGGAGCGCGGTGGCGTCGCGGATCGCCTCGCCGGCGCGCTGATATTCGTCGATGAGCGCGTCGACCCCGGCGACACCGGTGAGATCGATCCGGTCTGGCTCGCTCTCCTCGAACACGCGCATGATGGTCCGGCCGTCACGCCCCCAATCGGGGTCCATTTCCTCGCCGGATTCGACGATCGCCCAGAACTCGGCGACTGCTCGCTTGATGCGTTTCCAGACGCCGTCGTGGATCGGCATGTCGATCGGCTCGAGGTCGAGCGTGCCCTCGCCGACAACGAGCGGGGCGATCGTCGCCCACGCGGCGCCGGTGAGCTTCGCCTCGATCAGCGTCTGGACGGCGATCCACAGCGGCGGCACAACGTCGCCGGTGTCCGGATCCACCCACTTCGTCCGGAACGCCGGACGGGACACGGTCTTCACCTGGATGACGCCGCGGCCCTGAATGTCGTCGCGGTAACCGAAGGCGTCAGGCGTGCAGCCGATGCGGAGGTCGGTGTCCCGGGTGTAGGCGCGGTCGTTCTTGTAATCGATCGTCCAGTTCGGACGCTCCTCGCGCAGCAAGTCGATCGCTACCGGCTCCAGCAGGCGTCCACGCTGCATCGGCTTGGTCTCTTCGAGATCGCGTGACACGCGGCCGGTCTTCTCGGCCCAGAGCGAATAGGCGGTGACGTATTCGTGGACGCCGAGGAGGGCGCCGGCGACGGAGGCGGTCACATCCTTCGAGCGCGCCTTGTGCCAGGCAGCCTCGTCCTTCGGGAGGATGGTGCGAATGGTCATCGTGCGGAGACGCCCGCCTCGAACGACCGCGCCAGGCCGGTCGCATAGCTCGTGGCGAGAATGGCCATGACAGCCTGCGCGTCGGCGACCGCGAGGCGGTCACCGCGCATCCACGCGGCGATCAGGTCCTTGGCGTTTCGTGATGGTGGGAAAACCGGCATCGGCTAATCTCCTTCGCCGGGAGTTAGCGCCAAACGCCAATGTCCTGTCAAGCAAATATTCGCAAAAAATGCTAAGGTTCTGATCGCGCTGAATGACAGCCTCGCGCGGATACGCCAACCCCGGAAGTCAGGCGCGGCGTTTCGGATGGGCTCGCCGAGAGCCCATTCCTGCCCTGAAGGGCCGTCACGTTAGACGATCACCCACAGCGTCCGTGTCGACGTGTGAGGAAGATCTCCAACGTGGAAATAATCGCTAACGTAGGGGTTCTTTGTCCGCGCGGCGCACGCCTACGGGTGCGCGCACGTGAACGATCTCCGCCGTCAGATCAAGACGGAAAATCGCAGAGCTTTCTCGCTGTGGAGAAGCTAATTCGACGCGGAAAGAGGAGGCTGCTTCGGTGGCCTGCGCCTACCTGGCCCGCTCTCGGGCCCACTGCACGCAGTCGGGCAGAATAGCCTTCATCGGCTGCACCTGCGTGTCTGGATAGTGCCCAGCCACCTTGATGCAGGCGTTGAGGTGCTGGTACTCCACGCCAACTTCGTCTGCGTAGGGCTGCAGAAGTTCCGACCGGACGAAAAGCCCGAGCTCGTTGTATTCCTGCGCCGTCATGTCTTTTACCGCGTCGTAGCCACTGGCTGCGAGGGCCGGCGCGGCGCCTGCGACGATGATTGCTGCGACGAGGGATCTCATGCGGGGCTCCTCAGTGCCGATGATACCTTGGTCCGTCGGAACTGGCTGGCGGGGATGATGGTGAAGATCTCGCCGATCCACTCCAGGGCAACCCCGGTGATCGGCCGGGCATTCCAACTCAACAGGGCGATGTCGTCGCCGTCGCGCATGATCTGCTTGAGGTAGCGCCTGCCGTCCATCGTCCGGACTGCGGCCTCCTCACCGAAGAACGTATAGATGGGCCGGCGCTGCTCCGTGAAGACGAGGATGACGTCGCCCTCGTTGAAGCGCGGCAGCATCGAGTCGCCACGCACCTCGAAAGCCACGATACCGTCAGGCACGGGGAAGGGGATCTCGACCTGGTGCAGGCCTTCCGGCGGCACCTGCTCGAACTCCGGTTCGATCTCGGCGCCCGCGCCGATGTAACCCATCACCGGGACCTCGTGCTTATCGGACCCGCCCACCAGCTCGTCCGGCCGCACCCGCAGGATCTTCGCGATCTGCTCAAGGCGGGCGCCAGACGGAACCGACGATTTGCGCTCGATGCGGTTCATCGTGGTGACGTGCACCCCAAGCGCCTCGGCGAGGTCCACCTGGGACATCCCGCGCAATTTTCTGATTGAGGCGATCTCGTTAGACATTTCATAGCCTTAGCGTCCGGCGCCTATAAAATCATTGGCAAAGCGCGCTAATGATGCTTGACAGGGCCTTAGCGAATGTTGCTAAGGTTCGGCCATGGACCTCAGAACATGGCGCCAGAAGCAGGGCCTCACACTGCTCGAACTCGCACATCGGCTCGGCATCGGCGGCAACAACCCGTCGAGTCAGGTCAGTCGAATCGAGCGTGGCAGGCACGCCGTCGACGCCCTGACCGCTGAGAAGATCGTAATCGTAACGAATGGCCAGGTTTCAGTTCTGGACCTGCACAACACCCGCAAGGCGTGGATGTTGGAGAATACCCAGGCTGCCCATCAGGCGGAGCACAACTCCGCCGAGGCTGGCGCCTGATGAACACCCCGGCGCGCACCTCTACCCGCAATCGTGCAAGCGCGCCCTTCGCCGGCATGCCCTCCGTCTTGGTGGGCCTCGTGCAGACCATGCCGGCCTTTCCTTCGTCCTCATCGCTCCGCTCCTTCCGTCTCGTCTCTGAGACTGAACGTAGCGGCAACAGCTTCCGCAACCTTGGGTGTTTTCCCCAAGGCCTTCGAACCTCGGGAGATCGTCATGTCTAGTGTCGCCGTCGCCCGCAATCGCGTGCGTGATCTGGGCCTGCTGTTGGCACCAGAGCAGCCCGTGAAGGTTCGTCTCGACCGACTCCACCGGGAACTCGTCAAGCGCCTGCCGGATCTCACCGAACGCCGGGTGCGCGCCTACTACGACGGCGAGGTTCGCCGCGTTGAGCACGACGAAATGGTCGCCATTACCGAAGCGCTCGAACTTCAGGAGGCTCGTTGTGAGCACCGGGACTTCCTTGCCGCAACCAACCGGATGGTGGCGCTTCTTGCCGCCGAGGGTGCGGGGCTCTCTAGCGCGCAGATGGCTGCGCTTGGGCGAATTGCGAAGCAGGCGCCTGTTGCTCGAAGCGATCAGGCAGCGAGAGCGCTATCGGCTCAGGGCGGAGCGCGTTGCGCCGGAGCTCGTGTCTGATGAGCGCCGGCCCACTCTCCAAGGTGAAGACCGAAATCGCCCATCGGATGCGAGCCCATGGCTCTCCCGTTGCGACGATCGCGAAGATGCTGGCCGAGAGCGAGACGAAGATCCTCGCAGTTTTTGAGCCCTCCCGCCCGCTGAGCGCCGCCGTGGTGAGCGGCGCACCGGACACCGAGAAGGCACGTGCTGCTCGCAGGCGGCCGCTCGTTACCCGAGCCCAGACATCCGGCTCGGCGGTTCGTGCGGCGGACCGCGACGACTTCTACGACCGCCTCGCCGAAATCCCACCAGACACCCGCGACCTGACCGGTCGGATCCTCGGGGATCCGATTCCTGGCCGGCGGGCAATCGACCGCCGGAACCAAGGAGCGAAGTGATGGCAGGCAATCTGAAGAACAGGGCCGATCAGGGCGAAATGCGCGACATCGTTGAGCGCATCGAGAAGCTGAACGGAGAGAAGGAATCCGAGCGCGGCACCTACATGCAGCGCTGCGCCAAGATCAACGAGCGCATCGACCAGGTTCTCGAGGAGGCCAAGGACAAGGGCCTGCCGAAGAAGGTCGTGAAAGCCGTGCTGAAGGCGCGTGATCTGGAGCGCAGGGCGGACGCGCAGTTCGATGCCCTTGAAGCTGACGACGCCGAGCTGTTCCACGACATTCGCGAGGCCCTCGGTGACTTCGCCGACAGCCCGCTCGGCGCCGCCGCCGTGCAGCGTGAGGAATCCGGCCAGGACGAGACCACCGCAGCCATCGTCGGCGCCATCGAGGCGGACGAGGAGCGCGAGAAGATCGACGCTCAGAAGGCCGAGGACGCGGAAGCCTTCGGCGACGACAGCAAGGTGACTTCGATCGATCCCAAGGCCGCTCGCGCGAACCGAGCCAAGAAGACCGCGAACGCCTGATCCCTTTCCGCATGGCGTCATGCCGCGACGAGCCATGCGGATCGGCTGCCACTTCGTCTTCGTCCCCGTTGGCGGAGTGGCAGCCATCACCCCTCAACCGTGAAGGACTGACCGCATGGAAACCGCACCGCAGAACCGCATGGTCGACAGCGCTGACGATAATCGCACCGCGAACAACGCCGTTCGCCACCAGTATCGCGTCCTCTCCGAGGAGGAGAAGTCGCAGATGCAGGAGATCAAAGACATGGGGGCGGCGTTTATCGCCAAGCTCCATGAGATTGGCGGGACCAACCCGACTGGCCAGTCCTTCGGATCTCGCGATCTCTCCCTCGCCAACACACACGCCGAAGACGCCGTGATGAGGGCAGTGCGCCACATCACTCGCTGACCAGTAGCCAGCGGCTCCGGCTGCGAACCTCCTCCCGTTCGCAGATGGCCCGTCGGCAGAACCGGTGCACCGGAGCTGCCACCACTCTCCCGGCCGGAGCGGGAGAGCACCCAATTTTACGAGGGGCCCAATGATCTTCTGGATTCTAGCGAGCTTTGCTGTCGGGTTTGTCCTCGGCGCCGCCGCAGTCGTTGGCCTTCTGGCCCGCGCCATAGGACCGCTGTGGTGAGCCCGGTGCGCGCCCCAACCATCCTCTTCATCGACGCGGCCTCAGCTGCCGGCTGGGCCTTCGGGCCCGCCGGGCAGGCGCCGCGCTCTGGCTCTTTCCGCTGGGCTTCTGTCGGCGCGTCTCACGGCGCGATCTCGTGGGGCGTCATCCGCTGGATGCAGAAGTTCCTCGCCGAGAATAAGCCGGACGAGGTGGTCTACGAGAAGCCAATGACGCCCACCCAGATGGGCGGCAAGACCAATGTGGCTACCACCCGCATGCTCATGGGCATTCCGTTCGCGATCGAAGGGATCTGCTACGGTCTCGGCCATCGCAAGCTCTCTGAATTGTCAGTCGACTCCATCCGCAAGCACTTCATCGGCCGCAATGTTCGCGGCGAGGAGGGCAAGGAGAAGGTTTGGCGGAAATGCGTCGGCCTCGGCTGGATCGACCCCGAGAGCGACGATGATCTGAGCTTGGACCGGACCGACGCCCTAGCCGGTTGGTCCTATGCCGAGACCATCCTTGCCCCAAGGCTCGCAACGCCCGTCGATGACCTGGTCGTGGCGGCCGAGGCGAAGAAGCGCGGGAAGGTGTTCCGGCCATGAGTTCGCACGCCTGCCCATGCTGCGGCGGTGCGATCGCGCCGCTCGAACTGGTCATCGACTATGAGCACCGCCGTGTGACGCGCGCCGGCGTGACCGTTTTGGTGCCGCCCTCCGCCTTCACCCTTCTTGTCCGGCTGGTTGACGCTTACCCGCGGGTGGTGTCCCGGGCCGAGCTTGCGGAGGGCATTGGCCCTCACGCGCTCAAGAAGGCGTTCAGCGTCCATATGAGCCGGCTGCGCAAGCGGATCGAGGCTCTAGGCATTCGCATCGACGTGAATTTCGGCATCGGCCACGCTCTTCGCCTCGTCGATCCGTCGGCAACCGACGAGCCAGATCGGCAGGCGACCTACGCTCGGCGATCGATTGGCAGCGGCGACGTTGCTGTCGTGCGGATGCTCCTCGCGCAGGGGCTCGGCAACGTCGAGACGGCGATGCGGGCGAATGTCACCCTCGCCAACGTCCTGTCCATCGCTTCGAGCCCGGCCGAACAGGTGCGGCCATGAGCGAGACGAAGGTCAAGAGCGCCCATGTGTGGGAGCGCAACGAGCACGACTGGTATGTCGAGCCCGAGGTCGCAACCCTCCAGCTGCTCTCTCAGGAGCGCTTCGTCGGCCGGATCCACGATCCATGCTGCGGGCAGGGGAACATCGTCCGGTCGTTGATCGCCTCCGGCTACCCCGCAAGCGGCTCCGACGTCGTGGATCGAACTGGCGGCGCCGGCTGGTTCAAGGGGGAATCCGACTTCCTCAGCGACCGCGCCTGCTTCGCCGACAACATCGTGATGAACCCGCCCTTCTTCAAAGCGAAGGGGGCCGAGGCCTTCATCCGCAAGGCGCTGTCGGTCGCCAGGGGCAAGGTCGCGGCCTTCGTGGACGTCCGGTTTATCTCCGGCGCCGGTCGCGCAAACGACCTGTTCGCCGAGTTCGCCCCTGATCGCGTCTGGATCCTGACGCCGCGCGTCTCATGCCCGCCGGGCGAGGTGCTGCTCGCCGGCGGCAAGGCCACCGGCGGCACCGCGGACTGGTGCTGGCTGGTCTGGGACAAGACCGCCCCCTTCACGGGTACCACCCTTAACTGGCTGCGTAGGAGCGCCTGATGCCATACGTCTTCGACTTGCTGTCCTTGGCCGTCCTGGTGATCGGGATGGTGGGCGTCCTCCGCTCTGGGCGGGCGTGGGGCCCGGGCGAAAAGTTCTTCATGATCTGCCTTGGCTGGGCCTGCATCCGCCTCGTGATGCCGGTCTACTGGCTGGTGACGTCATGAGCGAGAAGCGCGTCAAGGGCGCAGCCTTCTTCGACATCCCGATTGTCGACTCCCTGAAGCTCAACCGGACGATCGTCGATCGCGGCGAGGCTGGCATCACAGTCGGCACCCGTGATCGCAACGCCAGCCCGAATGCGACGGTCGTCAACGAGGAAGTCTCGTTCACCATCGCCGAGCTGCAGTCGTGCGCGATCCTCGTCATGGAGGGAAATCCCCGCGTGACCGAGGTGAAGGGCAAGCAGATGGGCAAGGTGCTCGCTGCCGGCGTCATCGCCCTCGCTCATGCGATCGGCCTCGCCCAACAGGGGCAGGGCGAATGACCTCGCTCCCCATCCTCAACCTCGCCGTGGCTCTGCTCGTCTCGGCGCTCCTCTTCGGCATCGGGATCGGGGTGTGCTTCGACCCTTCCGAAAGTGCCCGGACCCTGCGGGCAGTCATCGGCGCAGCGCTCATGACCATGGGCGCCTTCGTCTACCTCCTCGTCTACATCGCGGTGATCTGATGAACGTCTTCTACGTCTGCACCACTCACACCAGCGCGGCCACCGGGCGACCAAGCTGGTACTTTTTCGAGGCCGATGTCGCTGGCCTCGCGGAGCTAACCCAGCGCCTGAACGACGGCGAACTGATCTACGGCCACGTCCTGAATTACACACGCGATCCGGACGGCGACGAAGGTCTGCGAATCGTGGTCGGCGCCCGCGAGCACGTCCTCAGCAAGCACGAGGTCAAGAATGCGGCTGTCCCGCATTGCCGGTTCGTTCGGTACGAGGACGAGGGGGCGACCCTTGCTGTGAACGAGGTGCGCCCATGACTTGCATCGTGGGGCTTGTTGCCGAGGGCCGCATTCACATGGGGGCGGACAGCGCCGGTGTCGCTGGCCTGGACCTCGTGGTCCGTGCCGACCGCAAGGTGTTCCGCAATGGCGAGTTCGTCATGGGCTTCACCTCGTCTTTCCGGATGGGGCAGCTGCTGGCCTACTCCCTCACGCCGCCGCGGCGTCACGCGGACGAGGATGTGTTCGCCTTCATGGTGAAGGACTTCGTCGACGAGGTGCGAAGCTGCCTGAAGCGCGGCGGCTTCGCTTCCTTGAACAATGGTGTTGAGGAGGGCGGGACCTTCCTCGTCGGCCATGCTGGCCGCCTATTCGAGGTGGCGGGGGATTATCAGGTCGGCGAGTGCGCGCTTCCGTTCGCTGCCTGCGGCTGTGGCGCGCAGGTGGCATTGGGATCGTTGCATTCGACCGAAGGTCTCTCTCCGGACGAGCGAGTGCTGAAAGCGCTGCAGGCGGCGGAGGCGTTTTCGGCTGGCGTCCGCGCCCCGTTCCACACTGAGGTGCTCGGGTGACCAACGCCATCCGCATTGGCTTCATGGCCGGGCGCGGCGTCTCCGTCGAGGAGATCGCCGCGCAGTTCAGCACGCAGCCGGGCCTCATCCGCAATGCGTTGCGTGTCGCTGGTGTCGAGGTGCCGAAGAGCGCCGGCGGCCCGACGATCCACCTGATCGTGCCGATCGCATCCTTCATTCCCGAGATCGACGACGTCGGCCGCCGCCGGAAGATGAGCCGCGAAGAAATCGCGTGCGAGATCCTCCGCGTCGTCATGGCCGGCGGCGCCGGCGACATCGAAGCGATCATCGACAGAGGTGACAGATCGTAATGGCAACCGAAGGGTTCGATCTCAGGCCCGGCGCCATCGAGCACGTCGCGCAGGCTTTCCTCGAGGCGAGCCAAGGGGCGCCGAACAAGCACCTGTCGACGCCCGGGCGGGAGCTGCGCTATGGCCGCAACGGCTCACTGTCGGTCGACCTCGTCAAACAGACCTGGCACGACCACGAGGATCAGACGGGCGGCGGGGTCTTCGACCTGCTGCAGTCCTTCGGCGGGCTCAACAAGGCCGAGGCAGTCGAGTGGCTGCAGAGCCACGACTACCTGCCGAAGCGCGACATGCCGCAGCGATCGAACGGGAAGGGGGCATCGGCCCCCTCGAACATTCCCGGGGGATTCCCCGACTGGATGGATCCGAAGCCGATCGCCTGCTTCGAATATCACGACGATCACGGGCGCCTGGCCTATCAGGTCCTGAAATTCCCAAAGGATGCGCAGCGCCGCTACATGCAGCGCCGCCGGGCACCGGATGGCGGCTGGATCTGGGCGCTGCAGGCCGGCGACTTCCACAAGATCAAGTCCGGGGACTGGTTCAAGGTCAAGGACGACAAGGTCTACCCGGAGGTGCGCCGCTTCGAGGAGTCCGAACGCTGGCTCTACCATCGCGCCGAGGTGCTGAAGGCGATCAAGGCCGGCACGCCAGTCTTCCTGACCGAAGGCGAGAAGGACGTCGAGACGCTGCGCGCCTGGGGTTTCGTCGCGACGACGAACGCGGGCGGCGCGAAATACTGGCAGGAGTCCTTCAACGAGGATCTCGCCGGCAGCAACATCGTCATCCTCAACGACAACGACGACCCCGGCCGGACCCGCGCGCTCGTGCGCGGCGGCGAACTGAGGGGCAAGGCGAAGACGGTCCGGCTGCTGGATCTGTCGAAGCACTGGCCGGACATGCCCGAGAAGGGCGACGTGACAGATTGGGCGGAGAAGGGTGGCGGCACCAAGGATCGGTTCGCCGAGCTGGCCAAGGACGCGCCGCTGTGGCGGCCGGAGCCGCCGAAGACCCGCTTCGGTGCACTGCAGTGGAACGAGATCGATTCCGCCGGGCCTGAATACGAATACCTGATCGACGGCTGGCTGACTGAGCACGGCCGGTCGATCATTGGCGGGCCATCGCAGTCCGGCAAGAGCTTCCTCGCCATCCATGCGGCGCTGTCGGTGGCGCGCGGCGTCGACTTCTTCGGCTGCCCAACCAAGCGCGGCGGCGTGATCTATCAGGCGGGCGAGGGCGCCGCCGGCGTGAAGAAACGGATCAAGGCCTACCGCGCACACTTCGGGGTCGAGCTGGACGACGATGTGCCGCTCGTCTTCCTCGGTGCCAAGGTCGACCTGTTCTCCAAGGAAGGCGACACGGCCCCCCTGATCGAGGAGATCAAGGCGCAGGCGCTGATGATGTCGGAGAAGCTTCGGCTCATCGTCATCGACACGCTGGCCACCGCCACGTCAGGCGCCGACGAGAACTCCGGCAAGGATATGTCGGTCGTCCTCGCGAACATCGCCAAGATCGAGCAGGAGTGCCGCGCGCACGTCGTTCTCGTCCATCACATGAACTCGGAAGGCCGCAAGCTGCGTGGCCACACGTCGCTGTTCGCTGACGTCGACCAGGTCATCACGGTGACCATGGACGAGGACAGCCGGATTCGGACGGCCGTCCTGGCCAAGCAGAAGGACGACGAGAACAACATCAAGATCGCCTTCGAGCTGCATTCGGTGAAGGTCGGCTATCACGAGCGTCTGCAGAAGGACATCACGTCCTGCGTCGTGCTGCCGGTGGGCGAGAAGGAGAAGCTGAAGGCCGAGCAGGAGCGCCAGGGGCTCTCGGTGAACCCGACCGAGCGGGACATCATGACCTACCTGTTCGAGGCGATCGAGCGCTACGGCGTCTTCGTTGCGTCGAGCGACGACGGGCCGCCGGCGGCCATCGGCAAGGTGGCGGTGGACTTCCGCCGGGTAATCGACATCGCGGTATCCAAGACCGTCGCCGAGGAGGACCCGAAGAAGGCGCGCGACGCTTTCAGCAAGCGCTTCAGCCGGGCGATGGGCGGTATGCTCAAGGCTCGCCTGATCGGCATCGACCGGCCGTTCATCTGGTGGACCGGCAAGCCGATCCGCGGATTCCCCCGCACCTTCGGCAGGCAGGATGAGTATCAGCGCGTGCCACCCCAGATCTCGAGCGACACGTCGCCCGGTCTGGACGAGGTCCTCGATGAGCCGGAGATCCCGTTCCTATGACGAAGCTACTCCCGCAGAAGCGCCAGACCTACACCGAGAAGCAGCGCTTCATCGTCTATGTTCTCTGGCTGCACGGTGCGACCGAATCCACGGCCGGCAAGGTCGCCGGCCTGCGCAAGAAGCAGGTCGCCGGCATCATCGCGCGGTCCGAATACACCAATCGCGGCGCCATGACGCTCGACCAGCGGGCGGCCTACCTCCGAGAGCTGGCCGCTATTCGCTATGATGAACAGGGCAAGCCTGTCGACGACGGGTTGCTGCCGGATCTCGTGTTCATGCCGTCGACCGGCTAGGTTCGTCTTCACCGCTCCTTAGATCTCCGCGTGTTGATGAAGATGGGCGAGTAGCTAATCCCGATCGAGAGGGGTCTTGAATTGAAAAAACCCGTCATAGGCGAGCGTCAAGCTGATCTACTGCAGAACAATTGCTACAACTTGCAAGGCTTAGCGGAGAGACTTCGCGAGGCCGGGTATGGACAAGAGGCAAGAGACGTCGACAAAGCCGCAAATGAGCTGTTTCGCATCGGCGCCAGCCTGAGGGAGGAGCTCAACAGGAAATGGGCCCTCAAGAACAGGAGCCGGTAGGTGGCGGGAACTATCGAAGAGCGCAAGCGCAAGCTGCGAGATGGCGGTTGGCAGCCTCACCCGCAGGCGTCGATGCTGCGGCCGGTCGAATCCCGGCCGCGCTCCATTGCCGGGCTCGACTTCACGGACACCGAGACCGTCGTGAAGGACGGCGAGCTGCGGGTCGAGGCGATCCGCGTCTTCGCCATCGTCAACGAGAACTCCGATGCGTTCTCGCACCTCGTCGTTCAGGGCTGGCTCAAGCGCAACCACGAAGCGCAGTCGACGGCGGACATCCGGGCGGTGGTGGCGAACCGCTATCGCTCGCTCCGCGAATCCTCGCAGGTCTCCGCCCTGAAGGGGCAGAGCTACGAGCCGCGGATGTCGGTTGGTGGGGGCGGCGGCCGGAGTGTCAGCGATCACGCGCTCGACAGCATTCGAGTGCTGGAGCGGATCAACCAGACAGTCGCCGATCACAATGCGCTGGTCGCCGTGCAGCAGGTGCTCTGGGAGGACCGCTGGATCTGGGCGGGGAAAAAGGGGAAGGCGGCGACGCGGCAAGTGAACCGCGTTCTCCGCGGACTTGACCACCTCGCCGCCTCCTTCGGCTACATCACGCCTGACGAGGTCAGGCTGCGTTGGACTGCTGACTGATCGCCTTGCGATCTTCTTCGGCCTTGATCTCAGCTTCACGGGCTTTGCCCAGCTCGACCAGCTCGTCGTCTGCCTGAGGGGACCAGGGCGGCAAGCCAACGCGCAGTGCGGACATCGCGAGCTGCTCCTGTCGCGTCAGGTCCCTGTTCCCTGTTGCGAGCATGCTGGTGGTTCGGGCGTTGCCGATACCGAGCAGCTCTCCCGCCGCCTTGTTCGTCAGCCCCATCGCCGCCGCCCATCGGCGGAACAGGGTCGGGCTCTTGCGCATGCTCACTCCTCCTTCATCGCCTTGTCGGTGATCGCCTTGGCGATCGCCCGGTTCTTGGGATCCTGCAGCAGGCCGATCACAACAGCTGCTACGTGGGGGATCTCCTGCTCGTCGTCGAGCCACTTCACGATGCGCGCCTGGGGCACGCCGTAGAGCAGCGCGAAGCTGTGCGGGTTCAGCTCGGCCGTGCGCAGGGCAACGGCCAGTTCCTCGCCGGTCATGCGAGTGTATTCCCCCTTGCGCTTGGACTCGACCCGGCGATGGGTGAGCTTGGCAGAGAGGGCGCGCTGTGCCGCGCCCTCCGCTTCCTCGGCCGTGTCGAACCGGGCCACCTGACCGCCGACCTTCACCAGCTCGGGGACGAAACCGGCAAGGGCGAACTGCCCGACGAACCGATCTCCTCGGGCGAGGGCCTTGGCGATGGGGCGGGATGCCGGCTTGTCGGCCATGTCGGAACTCCGTGCGCTGGCCTGCTCGTATAGCGCAGGGACATGCAGGAAGTCAGGTCCGATCACCATTTGCGTCGCCCGATCACGCACAGCAGCGTGTTCACGTTCGTCCCGCACTCGGCGAAGGACCGGTCCGGGAGATCCTGGAAGAAGCCGCGCTTTTCAACCAGCTCGCGGAAGGCCTGGCTCTTCTTGGTCTCCCGGAACTCGGTACCGGCAGACATCACCGACACCAGAATGCCGTCGGGCTCCAGGAAGTTCAGGGCGTGGACGACGTGGTCGATGTCACGCTCCCGGTCGAAGGGCGGGTTCATGACGATGCGATCGTAGAGCCCGGTCACGTCCGGGTTCAGGGCGAGGAAGTCGCAGTGGTGCACCTTGCGGTACCGGCCGGCCATGGTGAGATCCCGGGCCCGCTCGTTGTGGATCTCGACGCAGTCGACGATCGGCTTGGAGACCTTGGTCGGGATGCAAATCCGCTCCCGCTCCTCCTCCGACCATTCCCAATTCGCGTCGACGATGATGTCTTCCGCTGCCAGGCGGGCAAGGTTGCCGCTGCCGGCGGAAGGCTCGAGGATCTTCACCCTCGCGTCGGTGGCCTTCGCCGCAGCGTGGAGCCGGGCCTCCTCGATGACCTTCTCGCCGACAGCGAGCGGGGTCGGGAAGAAGCCGTAGTTCTTGGCGAGCCCGGTCTTGGCGGTCTTCAGCGGGTCGGCGTTCTGCGGGACATTCTCGTTGTCGCCGATCGCCTCGCCGTAATACTCGCCGAGGATCTTGTTGACCTTCTGCACGAGATCCTTGCGCTGCATCCACAGATGGGCGTTGCCGTTCTTGAAGATGCGGATCTTGAAATACTCGTTCTCGTGCTCGGACTGGTGCGGTCCGCGGCTGCCTCGCCGCTCATACTCAACCTGCCCGACGATGCCGGCATAGTTTGGAGGCACCGGCTTACCGTCGAGGACGAGGAAGGCACGCTCGATGTCCATGAGGTTCTCGGACTGCCGTCCGCTCATGCTGTAGTGCATGAAGCCAGAGAAGGCGTAGTCGAGGATCACCCGACTGCCGATCTTCCAACCATCGTGCGAGCGGAACCGGCGATCGAGCTTGGCGAAGACGTTGGCAATGCCGCGGCGCCAGATGAAGTCGGCTTCGGCCATGAAGCCTTCGAGCGTGGCCTGCACGTTCTCGACCGTCACCGGCGGCAAGCCGGCGTCGATCTCCTCCTGGTTGATGATCTCGCCATCGCGGCCGGACCGCTCGGGAACGTAGCGCATCTGGTCGCGCAGCTGCTTCTTCGCCTCGGAATCCATCAGGCGCTCCAGGTCGGTGCGCTCGATGATGTGGCTCCAGATCTGGATGTCGGTCAGCCGGCGGGCGACCCGTTGAAACTGATCGGCATCGGGAAGGCTGACGGCATTGTAGAAGGCCTGCACCTCGCGGGCGTCGCGGTCGTACCAGGCGGTGCCGCCGGGCGCCGCGGCCTTCACCATCTGGTGCGCGGCCATCATCTTCTCATGGGCGTCGGCGATGGCGATGAAGGCGTCGCCGTAGAGTTCGAGGGCGCGGTCACGACGCGAGCAGATCTCGTCGATGGTGGCGCGGTGGATCATCTGGTTCATGGGTTTCTCCTGTTTGCCACGTTTGGCGGTGCATTCGGGCGGGCGATGTGCCCGCCCTGGTGGTCCTGTTGCGCTGGGCATGGTGTCTCCTTCGGCTTGGTCAGCGGGATAGGGCGGCGCGGAGAATTATTCGAATGTCCGACTCGTGGACGTACAGGCTGCGGTACGGACCCAATGCCTCTTGCGCTGCCCGCACCACGTCATCGGGCACGTCAGATGCGATGGGCTGGGGGGCGGCGAAACCGGAGAACGCGAAGTCACGCCCCGCCTTCTTCTCGTCGTCGTAGGCGTGCAGCAACCAACCCGGCTCGGGATGCCACTCGGTCGAGGCGTAGCTGATGCCGATCGGACGAACGGTGCGGGTCGCAGTCTCGCCGCGCCAGTTGGTATAGGTGAATGTCAGCGGCGGAATTTCGGTCTTCGCGTCTTCCATGGTCGTCTCCATGCCGGCGCTGCCGGCGTTCACGATTGAGGGGGGAGGCGGCGGGTCACCCTGCCGCTCAGGTCAAGTCAGAGGTGAGGTCAGGTCACACCCGCATCGGCATCAGGACAGCCGACCAGGTCGGCGAGGCGCCGCGAATGACGGCGGGGCTGCCGCAATCGGAGAACCGCATTTCGAACTCCTCGCCGATCTCGCCGGCGACGGCTGCCAGGGCCTTGAGGTAGCTGGCGTTGAAGCCGATCTCGAACTCGTCCACCTCGGTGGTGCAGGTGATGTCGGCCTCGGCCGTCCCGGCATCCGGGCTGCGCACCATCAGCCGGCAGCTGCCGGGCGACAGCGTCAGCTTCACCGCCCTGCCGCGCTCGGTCGAGATCACGGTGACGCCGTCGACTGCGGCGGTCAGGGCATCGCAGTTGAAGGTCACCGCCTTGTCGTTCGCCGACGGGATCACCCGCTGGTAGTCGGGGAAGGTGCCGTCGATGACCTTCGACGTGATGGTGATGCGGCCGAAGGTCATCCGGACCTTGGCCGTCTGCACCTCGATCGCCACCTCGCCCCGCTCCCGGGACATCAGCTTCTCAACCACCTCGATTGTCTTCCGGGGGATGATCACGCCGGGGATTGCGGCGGTGCCGGCAGGCGCCGTCACCGTCTTGATGGCGAGGCGGTGCCCATCGGTGGCGACGAAGCGCAGGTCGCCTTCGCCGTCCCCGGTCACCGGCCGGTGCATGAAGATCCCGTTGAGGTAGTAGCGGGTCTCCTCCTTGGAGACCGCGAAGGACACCATGCCGAAGGACCCGGTCAGGGCCGGCGCCGACATGACGAAGCTGTGAGTGAAGGTGCCGGGCTCGACCTCTGGATAGTCGGCGACTGGCAGGGTCGGCAGCTTCATCGACGCGGCGCCGTGGGTGATCGTCAGCGGAGCGTCTTCGTCGCCGCCGAGCGGCGCCGTCAGCTCGATCGTGTCGGCCTTGGACTTGGTGACCAGGTCGCGCAGCGAGTGTGCCGGAACGGTCGCAGCGAAGCGCCGATCGAGAGCCTCGCACGGCACCCGGACAGCGATCTCGATGTCGAGGTCGGTGGCAGTGATGATCAGCTGGTCGGCATAAGTCGACAGCTTGACGTTCGACAGGATCGGGATGGTGTTGCGCTTCTCAATGACCTTGATCGCGGCGTCGAGGCCGGCCTTCAGGTGGGTGCGGGCCATCGTAGCGACAGCCTGGTGCATGTTGGCGCGGATGGGGGTGACGTTCGTCATGTCGATGTCCTTCTGTTGAGGGTCCGCACAATTGCGGGGGTCGGCATGCTGCCGGGACACGGCCACCACGACGGTGACCGTCGCCTTGCGGCATGATCCTGTCTTCATCTATGTCAGGTGAGACGTGACGCTCCTTTTCTAGCCGAAGGCAAAAATATGTTCGATTCGCTTTCATCGATCTGGAAGTATTTCGAGGCGAGCGAGAAGGTCGGGTGGATTGCCGTTACCGCTGGTAGCCTTCTCATGCTGTCCGCCGAGGTTGACCATGGATGGCTAACCGGCCTCGACTTCGTCGGTCTTGCCGGTCAGACCGTCATAATTGTCGGCGCCGCGATCGTGGTCGTGAACGCGGTGAGCAGGGCGTGGATGTCGTTCTCCAAGTGGAGCGAGGGCAGACGCGAGCGGCTCGACACAGCTGTTGCTGAACGAAAGGCGGAGGAGAATGCTCTAGCCAACATCGAGGCGCTCGATGAGCATGGGTTGGTACAATTGATCTGGCTCCTGGCGAACGATCGGCGACGTTTTCAGTACTCCAACGTCCTCTTTCGAGCTGGCGTAGCAAGGCACGCACCCAACTGTACGGCGATCTACGAGTTACGTCCGATTTTCTGGGAGAACCGCGAGCGTCTTTTGGAAGAGCATGACAAACTCCGTATTCCGCAGCAATTCCCTGCAACTAGGTACGTCGCCTAGCTATGCCTCGAGGTGGATCGCTTCGCCGAACGGCGTCCGGCTGCTGACGTTCTGAAACTCCCGGGGATCGCCTGGTACCGCCCACAGCACCGGGCAATCGGGCTCGTCGCCGAAGTCGGTGACGTATAGGTCGGTCAGGTAGACGACGGCCCTGGCGTCGCTGGCATTCTCCCGCACCCATTCGAAAGTGTCGGCGAAGGCGGTGCCGCCGCCGCCTAGCATGCGCAGATCCACGACATCGCCGGTCTCGTATTCGTCATGTCCCTGCACGGCGGCGTCGGCATAGATCACCGTCACCTTGTCGATCGCGCCGTCGCCGAAGGCGCCGTTGATCTCGGCGGCGAAGGCGTCGAGCATGTCCTTCGTGATGGAGCCGGACGTGTCGACAGCGAAGACGATGTGCGACACGCCGTCAGACACCAGCGACGGCAGGACGTAGCCCATCTGCAGGAAGCGGCGGTTCGGCCGGGACCAGGAATAGTCCCGGTTCTGCGACTGGTCGATGAAGCGGCGGAACACCTGCCGCCAGTCGACCTTGGGCTGCAGAAGCTGGTCGACGATGCGCTGCAGGGCACCGGGCAGGGAGCCGGCGTTCGCCGCCTTGGCGATCGACGCGGCCTGACGGATCTTCACCGTCATTTCCGCCTCAGCTGCCGCCTTGGCCGCCTCGTCATGCTGGCCGCAGGCATCGAGCACCTCGCCGCAGCCGCCGGGATCGTTGCGCTCGCCGGCGCCCGGCTGGCCGGTGCCCTGGCCGCCATCCTCATCCTCGTCATCGAGGAGGCGATAGATTTCCTCGGCACCGAGCCCGGTGTATTTGCGGTCGAGCAGGCCACCTTGCGGCATGACCATCGGCGGGCGCTTCAGGTTCTTCGTCTTCTGGATCTCGTCGGCATAGTCCTGCAGCTCGACGTTGATCGCGAAGTCTGCGGCGATGTTGAACCGGCGGTGCTGCCGGTCGCCCCGCCTGGTGTGGTGCATCGAGGCATTGTGCATGATCTCGTGGGCGATGACGAAGACCAGCTCCTCACGGCTCAGCTTGTCGACGAAGGGCGGGTAATAGATCAGCCGGCGGCTGTCGGTCGCCATCGTCTTGCAGATGGCGCCGTCGGAGTCCTCCTCGAGCATCAGCTGCACGGCGAGGGCGCCGAAGAAGGGGTGATCCCACATCAGGGCGGTGCGGGCGGAGAGGATCTTGGTCTCGGTGTCCATGGCGGGGTCTCACGATTGAGGGAAGGGTTGTTTGACGTTCGGTAGGGTGTAATAGCTGTCTGATCGTAGAGGAAACAGCTGATGCGGAGGTCAGAATGAAGACGTTCTTCAGGTGCGTACTCATCGCCGCGGGCCTAGCGTCTTCTACCGCAGCTGGTGATGAACATTCTGTCGGGGGTAAGTCTGCTCTCGAGCGTGGTTCCCCTGCCCCATCTGGCGGTCTGCCCCCCGCCGCAAATGTGCCGGAAGCAGAGGATGGATGCGTGGTCAAAATCGAAGGTGCGGGGAGCTCATTCGCCGACGAGTACTGCAAGCCCGAAAATACACCGATCGACGATGGGACTGTCGCCACTTCGAATGATGGGGTTGAAGGACAAGGAACCATGGATATGATGAACTCGGAAGCCGTTCAGAAATAGAGTAGAAGAGCAGAATGCATCTCTTCACTCTATGGCTCCTGATTGCTGTCGGTTCAGCCACGCTGTGTTGGTCTGCAGTGTTGAGGTTCCTAAAGCGAGGCGAAAGATTAGAGGCTTTCGTGGTGTTGCTTGGGCTAACCGCAATCGCAGCAACTGCGGGGCTTACAGGCGGACTTAGCCGAGTCGGTGCTGTCGGAAGCGTTATCGCAGCTGCACTTGGACTCATGAGCGGCGTCGTACTATTTTTGTTTGCGGCAGATCGATCGAAGGGCACGATCGTATCGATCGGAGCGATCGCGTTCTCTTTGTCACTAAGTCTCGCCTATTTCGAAGCGTCTGAGCTAAGGGCAGTACCAGAGAGGTACGCTTACTGGCGTGACCGCTGTGTTTCGATATATTCCGGTTCTACCGTTGTCGCGGACGAGAATATCGTGAACGTCCGCGACGGCATTTTCGGCCGAACGTGTGCCCGCATCATCAGGTCTGAGCAGGATAAGCTTCTGGCCGAGGACGAGCCATTGTTGCAGGGCTTGTGGGATCGGCTAGCTGCCGGAGTGTGCTCGATTCTACCGATCTGCAGAGAGCGATAGTTTTAGGCGAGACAATCAATTCAACGTCACGTCCTGGTTCTCTGTCGCCCACGTCGTGAACGCCTGAGTGTGCGACAGGCCGGGGTCACGGCGCACCGCGTCGATCACCATCATGATGTTGAACTCGCGGCTGATCCGACTGGTGTAGGCCATGGCCGCGCCGAAGGTCTTGCGGTCCACCTTGCGGGCAAGGCCGGCGCTGATCGCATACTTGGCGGCCGGATCCTTGACGAGCGGGGCGCCGGTCGGATTGGCCAGCACCAGGTCGAGCGAGGGCAGATCCTTGTAGACCCGGACGAAGCCTTCGAATTCGGCCGCTGCGCCTTCACCGACGAGGCCGGTGACAAGCGACAGGCGGAGCGCTTCCGGAGCGTTGGCGATCTTGGCCACCTGCGACCATGCCCGGGGCGTCGGGAACGCCCGCAGGTCGTTCCCTTCCATGTTGTGCAACAGGCCGGAGCGAAACCGCACGAAGGCGACGACCATCGGGTCGACGTTGTTCTTGAACGCCCAGGCGGAGAAGGATTCGACATCCGGCTCTATGTCGATGTGGGCGAAGCGGTTGGCGAGCGCAGTGGGCATCCGCTGCGCCGCCGCCCGGTCCGCCTGCCGGTTGCCGGCGGCGATGATCCGCCAGCCCTCGGGTAGGCGATACTCACCGACCTTGCGGTCGAGCACCAGCCCGAAGCATGCCGCCTGCACGCTGGCCGGTGCCGCGTTCAGCTCGTCCATGAAGAAGATGCCTTCCTCGCCGTCGCGATCGGCACGGGGCAGGTCATCCGGGGCGAGCCACTTGGCAGTGTCGCCATTGACGGAGGGCAGGCCGCGGAGATCGACCGGATCGCGGAGGATGGCGCGGAAGTCGATCATCGGGATGTCGCGATCGTTGGCGATCTGGCGGACGGTGTCCGACTTGCCGACGCCTGGCGCTCCCCACAGGAAGACGGGGATGTCGGCGTCGAGGTAGGCAGCGAGCGCCTTGGTAGCGTTCATCAGGTTCATGGGTCTCTTCCTTCGTTGCACAATTGCAGGGGGGGTGAGCGTCAGCTCAGTTCTTGGCGTTGCGCCATTGCTGGCAGATCATGTCGGCGTTGCCGGAGCTCGAGAATTGGCCGGCGATATTGCCGGCCATCATTGCTGTTTCGGAGAGCGTGGTGCTCACCGATTTGCCTTGCGCCTCGGCGGACTTCTCCACCGCACGCATCCAAACCTCCTCGGTGATCTCGCCGGGACAAAGCGCCTTAACCGTGCCGATGAGGATGGCCGCCTTCGGGAAGTCGTCGGCGGCGAGAGCCGGGGCAGAGAGACTGCCGAGTAGCGCGGCAAGCAGAAGCTTCTTCATCGGTGTTCCTTCGGCTGTTGCGCACGTCGGCGCTTGCGAGGTTCAGGCGGGGGCGTATCGACCCCCGCCATCTTTCTCAACTCTGCGACACCCTTCTGCAATCCGTCCTCGTATTTCGCGAACGGCATCCAGAAGGCTTCGCGATCGGTGACGCCGGCAAGGCGTTCGAGTTTGCCGATGTTCATGCGGCCTCGCTCTCGTCGTCGACAGCGGGATCGAAAGCCTGCGGCCCGACAAGATCGCGGGCAGATACGATCATCGCCTCGAAGGCAGAGAACTCATCGAGCAGGCGATCGTCGGACAGGTCAGCGCGCATATCTTCGGGATCGTCATAGTCCTCGTTATCTGCGGCGAAGCAATCGTCGAGGGTCATCAGGCGCGCCATGTTCTTGGTGTAGGCGAGGAGGTCTCCATAAGAGGGTTGAGTTTTAGGAAGCGACATCTTCTTCATCCTCCTCGTTCTGCACGGGCACCAGCACCCATGCTTGCACCCAGGTGCCGTCGTTTCCGCGCGATGCCTCGGCACCCTCGTCGATGTTGATCTCGTCGCTGCCGTACTGTTCGCGGGCGGCATGGACTTCGTCGTCGGTGGCGAGGGTGGCGATGGGCTTCGGCTCTAGGTCGACGAGCTCGTGATGGTCGTCCTCGTTCTCGTCGCGGATGTAGATGACCGTCGGGTTGGTGCCGTCCACCTCAGTTTCGATCCCATCATAGTTGATAGAGCCAATCAGTCCGCTTTCGTTCAGCTCCTTGATCTTTTGAAGCGCACTATCGGGGGACGTCGTTTCAACAGTGATGTCGTAATAGACGCGGGCATCGACGCCGACCTTGCAGCTGAATTCCTGCATCACTGGCTCGTCGTCGCCGGGCTCGTCATCCTCGTTAGGCTCGAAAAGGCCGGTCTCGACCGCATGGCGCAGAGTGTTCTTGATCGCCGCGTCACAGCCGGTCTCGTGCCATTCGGTCAAAAGAGCCTTGCCGGCGGCATACTCCGCGCTAGCCTGCCACTCGGCATAGGTTTCGAAGCCGAGTTCCTTTCCGCGTTCGTGGCCGATGTGCGGGGGCATGTCGGAAAGCGTCGGCCCGGTTGGCGGCTCGGGAAGGTGGCGGACGTCGAAGGCAAACTCGCTGTCTTCGCCTTCCGATATATCAGTCGTGAACCAATAGGTACGGGGGCCTTGGCCGAGGTCGTCGTCTTTGTAGACGCACCAGATCGAAACGTTCTGATGGCGGATCATGCGCTCGGGCGCGACCCATTCTTGGCGGTAGGGCATGGTGTCCTCCAGGATTACGGGGCGATCAGTTCGCTGTGGCCTTCGCTGAAGCCGCCGCCGTAGCAGCGCCGGCATTCGAGGCGGTCGAAGTCTTCACCGTCGGCGGCGCCCCATATCTTGCGCCGGCGGAGCGCCGGGAACATGCGCTCCAGCATGTTGCCGGGGCCGGCCAGGCGCTCAGGCTTGGCGTCCAGATTGTCGATGTGGGTGACGTGTCCGCAGTTCGCGCAGCGGCCGAGCATCAGGCTTGCTCTTCGACTGGCACCATGACCAGCTGGCTGAACACCCAGCTGACACCGTCTTCGTCGAGGAAGACCATTTCGCCATCGCGCTCGACCGTCTCTGCCTCGTCCCAGAAGACGTCGGTGCCGCCGGCATACTCCGGGACGCGGGTCTCGGGGTCGATGCCAGTGATGTTGGCGCGGCCAGATAGCCGCTCCATTGTGCCGACGATCGGCGAGCCGGTCGGGGACTGAAAGTCTGCCATATGATGTTCTCCGAGTTGCACAATTGCGGGGAGGAGGAGGCGGGTCGGAGCCCGCCCCCGGTAATCAGGTTGTCACGGTTTCTTGGCGCCGCACTTTCGGCAGAAGAGGCTAGCTTTTGTTAGGGGCTCGCCGGTTCCAAGGACGACCAAGGGGAGCGGCTTGCGCCATTCGTGAGCGCAGACTTTCCGCTTAAGCCAGAGCGATATCGCCCCTCTCACGCCAGGAACCCCGACACATCCTCGAGGATCTTCGCCGCTTCGGCGGCGACGTCCCGGCGCTTGCCCTCATCCTTGCGCAGCACCGCCGCATCATAGGCGGCGAGCGGGGCGAGCTTGTCGGCCATCGCGGCCAGCTCCGGATCGCCGGTGATGTTGAGCGACGGCAGGATGCCGATCAGGTCGCGGACGTTCTCGACGAGCGAGTCCTTGAAGATGCCCTCCGAACGGTCGCCCTTGCCCTTGGCCGGCTTGTAGCCGTTGAGCCGCTCGACCATGCGGCCGGTCACCTCGGCGATGCGGCGATAGACATCCGACACGGCGGTCTTCGTCGCCTTCTGCACATGCGCCTCGATCTCGGCGCGGATCTCGGCCGCCTGCGCCTCGCTCATCGACACACGGAAGTCGTCGGCTGACGGGACCGGCATGACCTTCATGTCGATCGAGAACTTGTCCCGGATCTCTGAGACGGTCGGGTAGTCGTCGAGGTTGAACATGCCGTTGAGGCGGACCCGGGCGTCGGCGACGTGCTTCGGATACTCGGCGATGAAGGCGTCGACGGCGGCGTCGAACTCGCCCTTCACGCGGCGAAACCAGGCGGCGTGCTGCATGTAGAGCTGGTTCGACATGATGCGGGAGCCGCCGTCGAGCCACGGCAGGGTGCGCTCGTTGAACTCGGTGCGGGCGGCGTTGGCGATCTTGGCGATCGGATCGAGCGCGGTCTTGTCGAGGAGCAGCTTGTTATAGCGGCCGGCGTCGGCGGCGGCGTTGTGCGAGGAGTTGACCTCGTCGGTGATCTGGCGATCGAGGCGGCGCCCGGTCCACTGCGACATGGACAGCGTCACGATCATGGCGCGGGCGGCGAGGGTGTTGGAGGCGACCGAGTCAGTGGCCGCACGGATTGGGGAAATGGCGTTCATGCTGGTGTTCCTTTCGGAGGGTGCCACGATTGGCGGGGGTGCTCAGAGGTGAGCGGGGGAGCTGGGTCTGCTACTGGCTGTCGCCTCGCCAGTCGCGATAGTCGTCTTCGGGCGGCTCGTAGATGCCGTCGAGCGTCCAGAAGCCGATGGCGAGGATGTCTTCGCACACGTCGGTCGGGTCCTGGCCGTAGAACCCGCGCCATTCCTGCACGTTGAAGCGCTGGATGACGGAGTAGATCTCGGCGTCGTCAGCGTCGCTGACATCAAGCCAGAGGACGGTGCCGGTCTGCACGTCGACGGTGAGGGTGCCGTTGTTGCCGAAGACCTCCATCGTCGGGCGAGAGGTCTTCATCGGCATGGGCGAGCGTTCGGGCTGCATGGTCTTCCTTTCGTGCCACGATTGGCGGGGTGCCGGCGGACCGGCGGCGTCACTCTGAAGCGAACTTCAGAGTGGTTGATAGTGCTAGAAGACGGGAGCTAGAGGCGCAGGCGACTAAAGCCGACTGCAGGAGCCCGCTGCCATCGACAGTTTCGCACCGGGCACTGCAATCCGAGGTGCATAAAAGAATGTCATCCGATCGAGGTCAAAATTGTATGACAAAGATAGGTTCGCGGTGCACAGAATTGTGCCGCCGAGAAGATATGATTGATTCTCATTCAGGGGGTAGCATTCCGAAAGTTTTCGGATCTTACTTCGTTCGTCGCTGACAAATACTGTGTAGTTTGATGCGTATTCCTCAAACCGATAATCTTTCGGCATATTCGGCGTGACGGTCAGTTGGAACGCGTGGTCGTTGGGGTTCTCATCCAACTCCGATACATCCCCAGTATCATCCATACGAAATGCCGCGATGTGAGCAGGTATGCAGAGATAGGTCCCGGCGTAACGCTCGTCGTTGTGAGGCGGTGTCCATGTCCCCTGCGAACACGCCTCGCTGATGGGCCAAATGATGGAACAAAGCACAACGGCTGCTCGCTTGAGCATTCAAGACCTCCTACTGGGGATTGGACTCCGCAAGAACCATACTTTGTCGTTCCGGTCATCGAGCCGCAAGCGAAGCGTCCGCGCCGCCGGACGGGCCATCGGGCGCCCAAGGCAGCTATACGGTCGGTAACCTAAAACCATACCCGCCGACTGAAAAGCACTGCCGCTCCACAGACGGGTGGCAGCGATTCGGGATCATCGAGCGGGTTCCGGGTCAGCCAGGCGTTCCGATAGATCGCCGTGGCAGTGATGTTGCGGGGCTGAGATCCAAGCGCACTGTTCTCGCCGACGAACATATCACGGCGCTCGCCCTGATAGAGGACCGTCAGGTGCTCGAAGCCACCGGGCTGGAATATCGGCGCCAGCAACTCCTTCAGGTGGTCGTAGCTGGGCTCCGGCTTCAGCATGACGGTCCGCTCCTCGGGAGCGCCAATTACGGCCGGGATGATGGTCATGAAGGTCTCGATAGACCCTGGGCGCGCGGGCATCAGTACGGCGCCCCATTCTCCGGCTCGCCGTAGCAGGCGCGCAGGTTGCCGTCGGTCGGCTCTTCGGCGGCAAGGCGGCAGGCGGCGAGATCCTGGCCGACGAGGAGCACATCGTCGTCGGGGATAGGGTCCGCCCCGATCGCGATAAGGCAGGCCACCGGGTCGGAATCGAACTCACACATGGAGGGTGCCGACCAGAGAATGGCCCGGTCCTGCGGCAGGGTGACGAGGGGCGACGGCTTGGTCACGGTGACCGCGCCGAGGAGCGCGCCGAACAGGCCGGCGGCGGTAATCGAGAGGGTGCTGAAATGCATGGTGTATCCTTCGTTGCCACGATTGGCAGGGGGTCGGCCTAGCGGCCGGTAGGCGAGCGCGGAGACGCTCTCCAGTCTGACGCTAGTGGAAGTGTCCGGCAGGCCGGGAGGGATCGAAGTGCTGAACGCACTTCGCGATTGCGGCCATGGTTGAATGCGTCTCGTCGGTGACGGGCAGCATCATCATGGCGTCAGGGTTCGTCGGGTGCTCGACGCCTGTCAGAGGAATGACGCTCACCTGTGTCTGGAGCCGGAGCACGGGCTCGTCGGTGACGCGGATGGTCAGACCTGGGAATGCCGTCTCGCAGTAGCGAGTAAGCGGCTCGATCCACGCGGAGCCGCCCCATTCTGGCCCGTAGGGAGGCGTGACGTAGAACTCCGTGATCCGCTTTTCGGCGGTCTGGGGGCGGCTGGAAGCGACGTTGATTTCCATGAAGGCTCTCCTGTTTGTTCTATATTCGTTCCGCATAGGAGGAGGAGTCAATACGTGTTCTTTTGGAAGGAACGGCGCCTGACGAGGATGGCCAGGCGCCGTGCGGGATTTACCGCCGGGCGCGCGCCGCGCTGCGATCTACATGGCATGCTCCTTTCGCTGGAGAGCAGGGAAGGGCCGGCGGATGTTTGCGCCGGCCGAACGGGTCAGGCGCGCACCTCCCAAAGGATGCGGCGAACCTCGTCGGCAGCCTCGCGCGAGGTGGGCTCGCGGCCCAGGCGGGCGGCGAGCTTGGCCCAGATCGTATGCGGGCCGGCGTTGTGCCAGGTGACGGTGACGATCATGCGCGCACCTTCGTCTTGAAGTGCTTCACCTCGCCATCGAACTGGCACAGGTCGCAGGAGGCGGCGGACTCGTTGGTCCATTCGTGGCCGCCGTGGACTTCTTCCGTGCCGTCGGTGGTGAGCTGCACGGTGGTCAGACAGACGATCTGAATGCCGTGATCCTTGCCGCATTGCGGGCAGGCCATGCCCCATTGTGATCGGATGCTCATGCGCGCACCTCGGGGCGGCTCGCGTCTGCGATGACCGGCAGAATGCGGCGCCCTTCCATGGCGCGGTTGCGGCGCTCCTGGGCGTCGAGAAAGCGGCGGATGTCTTCGCGGGCTTGGCGCCGGGCGCGCTGGGCGAAGGTCTCGAAATGCGGATGGCGCAGGTCGGACGTGGGCATGACGGTTCTCCGGTCTGGAGGTGCGGCACGATTGCCGAGGAAGGGCCGAGCGGCCCGAAGATGGCTCGCGCGGGCGCGGCCATCGTCATGCAGCTCGGGTAGGGCAACGGGCGAAAGGCAGGCCCGTTGCCGGTTGGTGGGCCGCGAATGCGGTGGGACCGGGCCATCAGTAGCCCAGCCAGGAGCGGACGTCATCCAGTGAGACGTGGCCGCGGTCGTCGATGGGGAAGGTCGTCGTCTCGTCGAACACGCGGTCGTCGAGGAAAGCGATGCCATCGGCCGGCCCAAGGCAGGGGGCGGAGGCGAGCAGGCCGTCGGGCGTGACGGTGGCGAACTGGCCGTGATCGAGGATGAAGGCGACGGCGGACGTAGCGGTGCACATGGTCAGGATCTCCGATTAGGACGCCACGATTGGCGGGGTTGGCCTAGCGGCCATGTCACGGGACGCCGTAGGGGCGTCCCGTCACGATTGCAGCTAGGTGGGCAGGGGCGAGGCTCAGGCAGCCTTGCGGTCGGCAGCCTTGGGCATCTGGACGACTTCGCCGGCCGGCTTCTTCAGGAGGCGGATTGCGCCCTCGATGGCGCCGATCGTCTTCGCGGTCGCGCCCTTTTCCTGCATCTTCTTCAGGAACGTCTCGAGGGTCCGGAGTTCGTCGAAGTCGGCGGCGTTCTTCTTCGCGTCGGTGGCGTACTCAGCCGGGGACACGGTGAAGGCGGTTTCGAGGTCGGACGTCGCCTTGGCGTCATAGGTGAAGGCGAGCGCGTCCTTGTCCCATGCGACCTTGCCGAATTTCACGGCCCACTTGCGCAGCGCGCCGCGATAGTTGGTCGGCGTCACGTTGTAGAGCGTGTTGAGGTGCGAGGCGCAATGGTGGACCTCGACATGGTTGATCGCGCCATAGGCGACTTCGTGCGTTGCGGCTGCAAAGGTCGCGGCGACCTTGCCATAGCCTGCAATGCGCTTGGCGAGGGTCTTACCGGTGAGAATCTTGATGGACATGGGTTTAGCCTTTCGAGGTTTGGCACGATTGCCGTTTCGTTCCGATTGGAACGGCGCAACGGCCGGACCCTTGCGAGCCCGGCCGTTGAAACTTTCCAATCTGTCGGACGCGGTTTCAGTGGGAACCGCGTCAATCCCGATGTCGCTTTTTTTCCGTTGGTTTGACTATCCAACCGCCCATGCCTTTGCGGTTGTGGGGTGCGCGGCCGCTGTGATCGGCATTCAACGGCTTTCAAGGCCGTTTCGCTTTCGGTTATCCCCATCTTGCTAGGCACTGTGCCCGCCGTTGTCCCATCGCTCGCTTACTAAGTGCAGGTCCCGCAAAGCTTTTACCCTTTGCCGTTGCCTACTGGCATTCGCGCCAGTGTTCCCCCGATTGGCATTCGCGCCAATCGTTGCCCGTTCCGTGTTCACACGATGGAAGTCCCAGCCTCTAGCGTTTCCGCCAGTTCGCCCGGTCTTTCCGAACTCCAATCCAATTTTCGCAAGCGTGGATTGTGCCGCTTCCTTCCCTTTGCCCCTCCATCCGTCCGGCTTTGTCATGCCGTCGTTGGTCCGACCTTGGTCGCCCTAATTGCGTTTCGTGGTTGCCGTTGTCCGCCCGGTTTCGCAATCGCCTTCACCCGTCCCCGGTTTCCCGGAAAGCTTGGAAGGAACCGCTTGCCGTTTGGCAGCATCCCCGATCCTGATTTTCAATGATCCCGGGGACATTCCCCGTCCGGCCCGGTCTTCGTCGTCCGCTTGCCGATGACCAACATAACCACAGAACTTTCCGCTTGTTCCAGCGATAAAACGAAAATAATTCGCCTAAATCAGCCAAGATAATGAAAACATTGAGAAACAAACTTTCAAGCGCCCTTGGCTTTGCCCGGTTCAGCCTATCGAAAACCGGCCGAAACCGGCCGTTTCTCGACCTCAATTCGCACCCGTTTCGCCAATGTTTTCAGCCGCTTGGCCAAGGTCGACCGGCCGTTTCCAGCACCGCAAGCCGGCCGTTTCTAAACCGCTAGAAGGTTATGAAAATCGCCAAGCCGTTGATTTTCCTAAATCCGGCCCACTTCGCCCCTGTTCACCTGGTAAACGCCCCCGGCCGTTCACCTGGTCAATTCGTGACATCCCGGCCGGCCGTCCGCCTCGCCAATGTCCCCGGCCGCCCCCTGAGCCGCTCCCCGGCCGCTCCCCGGCCGTCACGTCCCAGAACGTCCCAGCCGGTCCCCGTCGCCACCCTGAGCCGTCCCCGGCCGTTCTGAGCATGTCCCCGGCTTGTCCCCGTCGCGTCCGGCATATGTCCGCCGACCGTCCGCCAATCGTCCGGCGCTTGTCCCCGGAATGTCCGCCAATCGTCCGGCATATGTCCGGCGCTTGTCCGCCTATCGTCCCCGGCCGGCCGTCCCCGTTCCCGGCGCCCATCGCCACGTCCCGGCCGGCGCCCGGAAAGTTATCCACAATTTCCCGGAACGCCGGGCACTTTCCCCGATGTCGCGGAATGTCCGGGGAATGTCCGGGGAATGTCCGCCATATGTCCGGGAAACGTCCGGCCCGGCCCAAAGCCGGCCGGCCACGTCGCGATTGCGGAATTGACGCGCCGCAATATCATCCGCCTCGCGGAACGTAGAGAGCCAACGTTGCGGCCGGCCCTATAGGGACCGGCCAAGCGAGCAACGTAGCGGGCTGCACAAGCGTCTAAGGTTAGCGTTTACGTAGCAAAGCCAATGCTTTGAGCCTTTCCCCCCGGGCTGGACAAAAGCCCGGGCAAGAGTCAAAACGGTTCCGACGGGACGAATTGCGCGCTGCAACATCCCGCACTGCACACCCCACCACTTCCCGCACTGCACCAACGCTGGACGCCTTGAGCGACCGGCGCTTGCGTCGTGTGTGCGCTGCAACATGGTGCGATGCACAACGGCCGATGATGCGCTGCACCCGCTGCACCGCACATGCTGCACCGCACCCCACGGTTGGGTCCTTTCTGGG
This sequence comes from Aurantimonas sp. DM33-3, assembly GCF_014334315.1. Classification (NCBI taxonomy): domain Bacteria; kingdom Pseudomonadati; phylum Pseudomonadota; class Alphaproteobacteria; order Hyphomicrobiales; family Aurantimonadaceae; genus Aurantimonas; species Aurantimonas sp. DM33-3. The sequence goes on from NZ_JACSGS010000001.1 coordinate 167,360, forward strand.
TTTTCGGGGGCCGCCGCGGGTCGAGCGCAGCGCAGGATTTCGGAGTTTTTTCGATTTTCTCGATCGACTTTCTGATTCCACGCCAAGGACTTAGCGGGATTGGCTGCCTCTCGGCTTCCGATTGCCTGATTTCGTAGGAGGTTCGCGTGGCCCGGATCGTCGTTCAGAAGACGAACGTGAAGCTGGTTCTTTCCCTCCGGGATCGCGCTGCACTCTTCGGTCGCGGAGACTGGAAGAAGCACGCGAACCGAGGTGTGATCGACGCGGGCCGCAAGACGAAGACGCAGGTCCAGCGAGCGGTCTACCGGCAGATGGCCCTGAAGGAAGGGCACTATCAGCGATACGTGGTTTCAGGCACCCGTGGCATTCCGCGTAAGGCCCAGCTCGCCTACGAGATCTTCGGCGTGCCAGGCGGCCAGCGGATCGAAATCTACAAGGGCCTGCGGGCCATGAAGATGAGCGGCGCCGCCGCTGCACGGTTCAACTCAGGACGTGGGGCAGGTGATGCCGGCTCGGTCCGGTCCGGCGTCTGGAACAACCCCCGAGTTTTCAAGCGGTCGTTCGCCACCGGCAGCGGCTTCTTCGCGCTCCTGCCGAAGAGTGCCGGCGGGTCCGGCACGGCGCCGAAAGCGCTCTGGACGTTCGGCGCGAAGCCCGACCAGAACCGCGACGACCGCGGACGGTTCGCCTCGAGTGGCATCCGCTACGGCAAGGTCCGTCGGCTGTACGGTCCGGCGCTCCAAAAGGAGATCCCGAAGGATGCGTCGCTCGCCACCTTCCTCGCTGTCGCTCCGGTGGAGCTGGAGCAGAAGGTGATGAAGCGGCTGACCCCGCTGATGAGGTTCTGATGCCTGTTGCGAAGAAGACGAAACCCCGGAGTTTGCCGGCGGCGCCGTCGTCGAAGGTGAAGCGCGGAACCTCCCCGCAGCTTCCGGAAACCCGAACTGGCGCGCGGTCTCCTTCCCGCAGTGCCGGCAAGGGCTCGACGACGAAAGCGCCGCCGGCAAGCGCCAGCAAGGCGCCCGCCAGGAACAAGGGTGGCCGGCCGAAGGGCCCGGCCAAGCCCAAGCTGCCGGAGACGATCGGCACGACCGAGCTGGCGAAGCTTCTATCGATCACCGACCGACGGCTCACACAGCTCGTCGACGAAGGGGTGATCGAGAAGGAAGGGCGCGGTGCCTTCAACACGGTCGCCGCCGTCGCAGCCTTCGTGAATTTTCGTGCCGAATCCGAGAAGCGCCGGTCGGCATCGACCAGTGCCGACAAGCTGCGCGAGCAGCGGCAGGAAGAGATCGCCCGGAAGATGGCGCGCGAAGATCGAGAGATCATCGCGCTCGATGAGGCGATGGACGCACTCGACGAGGCCGCCGGCCTGTTCGTCGAGGTGATCGGCGGTCTGCCCGCCAGGATCACACGCGATCCGAAGGAACGCCGAAGGATCGAGGATGTCTGCAACGCCGAGCGTGACCGGCTCTCACAGGGCTTCGCTGAAAAAGCACAGGCTCTTCGCACGGGTCTCAGCGATGCTGAAGACCCCGAAGAGGATGACGCCTGACGAGTGGGCGAGCACCAACCGGGTCTATCCGAAGACGGCTGCGATCCCCGGACCGCGTGATCCGTCGCTGACCCCGTACATTATCCCGATCGAGCGCGCGATCGCCGCGCGCACGCATCGCCGAGTGGTCGCCGTGTTCGGCACCCAAATGTCGAAGGCGCTAGCACTCGACACGCGCCTTCCCACCCCGTCCGGCTGGACCACGATGGGTAAGGTGCAGCCGGGCGACCGCTTGTTTGATGAGCGCGGCGAGCCTTGTCTCGTCACCGGTGTATCGCCGGTGATGCTCGGGCACGTCTGCTATCGTGTCGAGTTCTGTGATGGCTCGTCAATAATTGCCGACGCCGGCCACCTCTGGACCGTCAATCGCGCTCACAAGGTCCCGTCTGGGATCGAGCGGCGCGTGGAAATTCTGACGACCCAGGACATGATCGACATTGGCGTTGCGCGGACTGGTGGTGCGTCGCGCTTCTCAATTCCGATCGCTGCGCCGCTGCACTGTGAGGCCAACTCGCTTCCGGTCGATCCTTACGTGCTCGGCGCGTGGCTCGGCGATGGCAACTCCCGCTGCGCAGCAATATCGGTTGGCGACGAAGACCTCGTCGACATGGTTGCGAACCTCGGCGACCGTGGCGTCGAAACCTCCGTCGTCCGTGAGCGGACATGCAACCGCGTCGGCGTCTTTGGACGCGACGCGAGCGGCGCGCGTGTGGCGCGCGGTGCCGCTGAAAATCTACAGAAGCAGCTGCGCGCCATCGGAGTGCTCGGCAACAAGCACATCCCGATCTCGTACCTTCGCGCACCCGAAGAGAGCCGCTGGGCATTGCTCCGCGGCCTCATGGACACCGACGGTACGCCGAATGGCGGCACCTGCCGTTTCTCCGTGGTGTCGAAGGTGTTGGCCGACGGCATGATCGAGCTTCTCTCAGGACTCGGATTCCGTCCTCGGATGCGGACCCGCATTTCGGCCGACGGTTACACCGTTCACCAAGCTGAGTTCCGAGCCTACCGGGACCAAGCCGTTTTTGGGCTAGAGCGCAAGCAGGCGCAGCTTCCTGCTGAGGACGCGGCCTCGCGTCGGCATCTGAGCCGCCAACGCTACATCCGCGCCATCACGCCGGTCGAAAGTCGGCCGGTGAAGTGCATTGCGGTCTCGTCCGCCTCTCACCTGTTTCTCGCGGGCGAGCGGATGATCCCGACACACAACACCGAGCTGTCCATGGACGTGCTCGGCCACCGCCTCGATACGGCGCCGACACCGATGGCGTTCATCGCGCCGTCCAAGCAGATCCTCGACGACGAGTTCGAGCCGCGCGTCGAAGCGCTGATCAAGCAGTCGATCTCGCTCCGCCGGAAGGCTGGGCGCAAGAAACGGACGAAGGCGAAGAAGGTGATCGCCGGCGTAACGCTTCGCCTGGTGCACGGCGGCTCCGCGACCGCGCTCGCTGCGCAGTCGCTCGGCCTGATCGTCACCGACGAGGTCGACAAGATGCTGGCCAACGTGAAGGGCCAGGGTGACGTCATCGGCCTGGCCGATCGCCGCGGCGACGCCTACGCCGACTTCGTCCATTTCGCGACGTCGTCCCCCTCGCGTGGTCTCTCGGACGTGGTGTTCGACGAGGCGAGCGAGCTGCACTTCTGGGCCGACCAGGACCCGAAGGAGATCCACTCGACCATCTGGCGCATGTGGCAGTCCGGCAGCCGGTATCATTGGGCCGTGCCGTGTCCCCACTGCAGCGAGTATTTCATCCCCCGCTTCCGTAACCTGAAGTGGGAGAAGCCTCTCGATGCCGAGGGCAAGGAACTGCCGTCGACGCCGATCCTCGCTCACAAGACCGCGCACATGGTCTGCGAGTTCTGCACCGAGACGATTCTCTACGACGACCTGGAGGACATGAACGCCCGTGGCGTTTTCGTCGCTCCTGGCCAAGCCGTCATGAACGACGGCACGGTGAACGGCGCCGACCCCGAGGCATGGACGCTGTCCTATTGGGTGTCTGGGCTGTGCTCGCCGTTCGTCCCCTGGGGGCAGCGGGCGGCGGAGTTTGTCGAAGCGGCTCGCTCCGGCAAGACCGACGATGTCCAGGCGATCGTCAACGGTATGGGCGAGCTCTATTCGCCCGGCGACGGCGATGCTCCGGAATGGCAGGAGCTGCGCCAGCTGGCCCGGCCCTATGTCACCGGCGACATTCCGGAGTGGGTCCGGATACTGACGCTGACCTGCGACGTCCAGAAGGACCGGCTGGTCTACGTGATCCGCGGCTGGGGTGAGGGCGGTTCGTCCGCTCAGATCATCGCGTCCGAGATCTACGGCGACACGGCTGAGCTGGACGTGTGGAACAAGCTCGGCGTGGTGCTGACCGATCTCTACGACGGCATCCCGATCAAGCTTGCGCTGATCGACTCCGGCTATCGGCCGGGGAAGAAGTTCGCGGTGCCGGACAACATGGTCTACCGCTTCTGCCGGCGCTTCCCGAAGCTTGCCTATGCGACGAAGGGTGCATCGAACCCGATGCGCAAGCCGATCGCGGCGAACAAGCTCGACATCAACCTGGACGGCAAGGCCTACAAGCGCGGCCTCGACATCCGCATCCTCGACACCGGCTTCTTCAAGCGGTGGCTCCACCAGAAGTTCAGGTGGCCGAAGGATGAGGTCGGCGAATGGGTCCTGCCGGAAGACGTCTCTGACGACTTCCTGCAGCACATGGTCTCGGAAGCCGAAGTCAACCTGGCGAACGGCAAGACCAAGTGGGTCGCCCGCTCGAAGCACAACCACTTCTTCGACTGCGAATCCATGCAGGGCGCCTGCGCGATGATGCTCAATCTGCATCTGCTTCGCGCCGGCCCCGCCATGAAGGTCCGCAAGAAGGAGCCGGCCGCTGAAGTGGACCTGGCTCCGAAGAAGACATCGGGCGCCGACATCACCGACGACGAGCTGCAGCCCCGCCGTCCAGCACCGCGACGCCGTCCTGAGCGTGGCGGAGCCGGTTGGCTGAAACGAGAAAGCATCTGGTGATGGCCACGATCGCAGAACTGCAAAAACAGCTCGACAGCCTCAAAGAGGCCCGGCGATCCGGCGTCAAGCGCGTGATCTTCAACGAGCGAGACGTCACCTACAAGTCCGACGACGACATGGCCCGAGCCCAGAAGGATCTCGAACGTGAGATCCGGAAGATGGGCAACGGCCGTCGGCGTCGGACCGCCACCCTCGCAACCTTCCGATCGGGGCTCAGATGAAGCGCACCATCCTAGACAGGACGATCGGATACTTCTCGCCGAAGCGAGAGGCCGAGCGCCTGGCCTATCGCAAGAAGACCGATGTCCTGGCCGGGACGCAGAAGCGCCGGGGATACGAAGCTGCCGCAGTCGGCCGCCGGACATCCGGCTGGCTGACGAGGCCCGGGACGAATGACGACGAGCTCCGCCGCGCTGCGCCGAAGTTGCGGGAGCGGTCGCGAGACCTCGACCGGAACAACGCGATCGCGACGCTCGGCGCCACTCGACACGCCGACTACATGATCGGCACCGGCATCATCGCGAAGTCGCGGACGCAGAACCCCGCGCGCGACGAGGTGGTCAACGATCTCTGGAAGGCCTTCACGAAGAGGATTGATCCTGAAGGGCTTCTGACCTTCGACGGCCTCTGCCACAAAGCAGTCCGGACGATGGTCGTCGACGGCGAGATCTTCGCCCGGATGCGGATGCGAAAGGCATCCGATGGCCTGAAGGTGCCCCTGCAGGTGCAGCTCCTCGAAGCCGAGTTCCTGGACAGTTCGAAGCATGGTCCGACAACGGGCCGGAACCGAGCGGTCAACGGAATCGAGTTCGATGCGATCGGCGGGCGGAAGGCCTACTGGCTTTTCCCCCAGCACCCGCAGTCCTCGGCGTCGCCCTTCGGCATGAAGAGTAGCGCCGTCCGTGCCACCGAGGTCGCGCATCTGTTCGAGCCTCGCGGCAACCAGACGCGCGGCGCTCCGTGGTTCGCGCCGGTCATGCTCGATCTGAAGGATCTCGACGAATACCACGAGGCCGAGCTGGTCCGTAAGAAGATCGAGGCCTGCAACGTCGGCGTGATCACTCGCCGCGATGACGACGACGAGATTAGCGAAGATCCGAACCAGTTCCTGCCGAACGACGACGGCGAATACGAGGAGCAAGGTTCTCGGATCGACGAGTATCGCGGCGTTCGGGACGGCAATGGTGACCCGGTCGAACGCTTCGAGCCGGGCATGTTCGCCTACGCGAACGAAGGCGACGACATCCACTTCAACAACCCGTCGGTCTCGGCGGGTCAGGAGGCCTACATCCGCTCGCATCAGCGACGGATCTCGGCGGGAGTTCGCATGCCCTACGAGCTGCTGACGAACGACCTCAGCCAGGTGACGTTCGCCTCCGGCAAGATGGGGCAGCTGGCCTATCAGCAGTTCGTTCGCACGATGCAGTGGAACTTCATCATCCCGATGTTCTGCGACCGGATCTGGACCTGGTTCATCGAGACCTGCATCATCACCGGGCTGCTGCCGGACGGGGACTACCCGGTCGAGTGGACGGTCCCGCGGTTCCAGTCGATCACCCCGATCGATGACGTCCGCGCTGACATGCTCGAAGTCCGCAACGGGTTCATCCCGTGGGACGAGAAGGTGACCGAGCGGGGCTACGATCCCGACAAGGTCCAGCAGCAGATCGCCGACCGCAACAAGAAGCTCGACGACGACGCGATCGTCCTCGATTGCGACCCCCGGCGAGTGGCGATCAACGGTCAAGCTCAGTGGGTCGCGGAGCAAACCGACCAGCCCAAATCAAACGGCTAGGAGAAGCCCCATGGCTCAAGGCAACCAGACCGGCCGAAAGCCGGTGGGGGATGCGATCCGTATCCCCGACCGCGCATTCGGCGAGGTCGAGGTGCGCGCCGACACGTTCAGCTCAGAGGACCGCACGGTCGAGATCATCTGGGCAGCCGGCGCGAAGGTGCGGCGCTACAGCTGGGATGAAGGCTACTTCATGGAGGAACTCTCCATGGATGCGTCACACATCCGGATGGACCGCTTCGCCTCTGGCATGTCGCTCCTCGACAGCCACGACGCCTACTCGATGGACAACCGGATCGGCACCGTGATCCCGGGCTCTGTCCGCGTCGACGGCGGCAAGGCTTACGCAACGGTCCGGCTGTCCCGGAACCAGCGCGGCGAGTCGATCTACCAGGATCTGCAGGACGGCCACCCGTTCCCTGTCAGCGTCGGATACCGAATCCACGCCTACGAGAAAACCGAAGGTGACGACAGTCAGCTTCCCACCCTTCGCGCGATCGATTGGGAGCCGCTCGAATTGTCGGCGGTCCCGATCCCCGCGGATGCTGGCGCCTTCTCACGGTCGGAAGCCCGTGAAGAAGCCGCTGTAACAGTCGCCGTCTCACGGCGCGACAACCCCAACGCCGGATCGGCAACTTCTGGAGACAAAGGCATGGCGAACCAGCCGAACAAGACCGGCAAGAAGCCGGGTGAAGAGGGCAACCCGAGCGGCGCTGACGGCGCTCGTAGCGCCGAAGATGAAGCCTCGACCGACGAGACGTCGAGCGAGGACGAAGCGGCTACGGTGACCGCCGATACCCGCTCCGCCCCGGCAAGCCAGTCTCGCTCGGCCGCTCCGGCTCCGACGCAGCAGACTGATACCCGCCAGGCTCCGGCCGCAGATCCTGAGGCCGTGCAGCGCGCTGCGCAGACCGCAGCCACCGAGGCAGTCCGCCACGAGCGCGTCCGCACCGAGACCATCACGGATCTCGGTCGTCGCTACGGCATGACGGACGACTTCGTCCGCCAGCACATCCGCGACGGCAGCTCCGAAACGGCGTTCAAGAACGCGGTCACCGAAGCGATGCTCGCCGAGCAGGAGCGCACCGGCTCCTTCCCGCACATCGAAACCCGCGGCATGCAGGACGAGGTCGACACCCGTCGCTCGCTCGTCGCCAACGCGCTGCTGCATCGCTCCGGCGTTGTGACCGAGCTCCAGGAAGGTGCTCGCGAGTGGCGCGATATGTCGATGGTCGACACCGCCAAGGAACTGATGCGCGCACGCGGCGAGAGCACCCGCGGCTCGGTCAACGAAGTGGTGAAGCGCGCCCTGCACTCCACCAGCGACTTCCCCGCCATCCTGGGCGAGGTCACCCGCCAGACGCTCGTCGCCGGCTATGAGAGCTACGAGAACACCTTCCAGCTGATCTCCAATCGCCAGGTCGTCTCCGACTTCCGCGACGTGAAGATGCTGGAAATCGGCAACGGTCCCGACCTGCTGCCGGTCAACGAGCACGGCGAGTTCAAGCGCGGCACGCTCAAGGAAAGCGAAGAGAGCTTCAAGATCGGGACCTTCGGTCGCGTCTTCGGGCTCACCCGTCAGATGATCATCAACGATCAGCTGAACGCCTTCGCCCGCGTCATCCAGGATTGGGGCCGCAAGGCTGCCAAGCTCGAAGGTGACATGGTCTGGGGTGTCATCATCGACAACGCGAAGCTGAAGGACGGCAAGGGCCTGTTCCACGCCGACCATAAGAACCTCGGCACGCCGACGGCTCTGTCGACCGACGCGCTGACGGCAGCTCGCACGATGTTCCGCAAGCAGGTCGACATCGACGGCGAGCCGATCAACGTCCCGCCGCAGTATCTCTTCGTCGGCTCGGATCTTGAGATCCCGGCGCAGAAGATCATCACCGGCGTCACCGTCCCGAACACCACTGCCAATGTGGTGCCGGAAGCCATCCGCTCGCTGACCCCGGTCTACGAGTATCGCCTCGACAAGATCAGCGCGACCGTCTGGTTCCTGTTCGCGTCGATGCAGGCAACGATGGGCCGCGGTCTGCAGCACGCATACCTGTCCGGCCAGGAGCAGCCGTTCTTTGACGAGCGTCTCGGCTTCGATGTCGACGGCATCGAGTACAAGATCCGCCACGACTTCGGCGCGGGTCTGACCGACTACCGCTTCGCCTACAAGAACGCCGGCGCCTAAGCCGCAATCGCAACCTGAGAGCTTCGAAGACCGCCGGCCTTAGCGCCGGCGTCTTCGTTTCCAGAACACCCGAGAAAGGCTTGGGAGCATGGCAAAGAATTTCATCCAGCCGGGCAAGGTCCTTACGATGACCGCGCCGTCCGGCGGCTGCGCAAGCGGCATCGTCTACGTCTTCGGCAAGATCTTCGGCGTCGCCGTCACGAGCGCCGCCGAAGCCGCTGAGTTCGAGCTCGAAGTCGGCGGCGTCTTCGAACTGCCGAAGGTCTCGGCCGAAGCCTGGACCGTCGGCGCCGAGATCTATTGGGACGCCGCCGCCGAGCTGGCGACCACGGTCTCCACCGCTAACACCAAGATCGGTGTCGCGGTGCTCAGCGCCGCGAACCCGTCCGGCCTGGGCGTCGTCCGTCTGAACGACGCCTTCTAATCCTCGCCTACCGTAGGCCGGGCGGCGCTGCCGCCCGAACACCGGGATGACCCCTATGGACAAGAAGCTGTACCGCGCCAACGCGGCGACGATGGTCGGCGGCAAATACGTCGCTGCCGGCGACACTGCGATGATGACGGAAAAGCAGGCCAAGGCCCGCGACGTCACCCTCGCATCTGAGACGGATGGCAGCACTCAGCAGTACGCCGACGTTGCCCCTTCGGAAGCCAAGTTCGCTCGCGTCAAGGGCGTCGTGCCTGTCGACAAGAACGGCAAGGCAACCGAAGGCGCCGAGAAGACTGCACCGAAGAACTCCTGAGGATCTGACCGATGAACCACTTCGATCGCTTGGAGCGTATGGCGAGTCAGACGATCGATTGGCTCAACGGTGAGTCTTTCACCCTGATCCCGATCCAGCAGGCCATCAACGGCCGAGCTGGCCGGGATCAGGATCGCCCGATCATCGAGGGCAAGGGCGTGTTCGAATACACGTCCATCGAGAGCGGCCTGCAGCTCGGTGTTCGCAAGAGCTACCGCGAGGCCAACGACCTTCGCGCCCTCCAGGTGGGCCGGCAGCCGATCCTCTCGGTCGATCGCCGCGTCTTCGACGACGTGAACGGCGATCCCATCGAGGATGCGCTTGTTCGCCAGGGCGACTTCGTCCGGTTCCCCGAGGACCAGAACCTGCCCGACTTCGATGTCGTCTCGGCCCAGCCGGACGGACATTCCCGCATCGTGATCAAGCTCGTCAGCCGTGGCAGGAGCTTCAAGGAGGAGTAGTCGTGAGCGCAGCGCATCGCATCACCCTCCGCCTGGCCGCCGTCGCGGCCATCAGCAATTTTCAGCGGCAGCCATGGCCCACGCTGGCCGGCCCGCAGATCTTCGATTCGAAGATCGAACCGCAAGAGCTGTACGAGGGCGAGAACGCCTTTCCGCTCTGCGTCATCTACACCGACTACGACAAGGACTTTGCGAACCATCAGTCGCAGGCGGCCAAGCGGCGGACACTGACGCTGACGATCGAGATCCTGGTCGTGCAGTCTCGCGCCGATCGCGACGAGCTCGGCAACATCCTTCTCGACGAGGAGGGGGCGCCTCAGAGCTACACGATCAGCACGCCGGTCACCGACAGCGAGCTTGAAACGTCGCTCGACATTTTCGAAAGCCAGATCTTCGACGCTCTCGCAGCGGACAACTCGGCAGCCAACTGCTTCCAGTACCTCGTTACGGGCTTCGACAACGTCATCAGTCGCCGTGGAGCCACCGTGGAGGGCGGAACGCGATTGAGCGCCCGTCAGCTTACGATCGAAGCTTACGTCCTCAGAGACCCCGCTCCTGGCAATCTGCCGGCGGAAGTGGCGACCTTCCTCGATGACCTTGCTGAGACCGCGGACTATGCGGGTCGGGTCGACGAGGTGCGCGCGATGTATCTGCGCGGCGGCGACCTGTCGGCCACCGACAAGCTACGCCGTGTCGTGGGCTGGTCGAGCGGGGTGACGGACATCCTCGGGTATCAGCGCGGGCCGACCGTCACGCTGGGCACGCCGATCGTATGGCTGCAGCCGAACGGGAGTCCGCTGTGAGTATCGAAGCGGCGTTCGCGACATTGATGCGTCGGATCGAAAGCCTCGAAGCTCAGCTGGTCGCCCAGGACCGCCGCATCAACAATATGTTCCGGGAAGGGAGCATCGCGGAGGTCGACTACGAGAAGGGCCTGGCGTCGATGGACGCCGGCGGCCTGCCGACCGACATGAGCCCGTGGCTGGAGCGAGCCGGCGCGATCCGCGACTGGACGCCAGTCACCAAGGGCGAGCGAGCGATCTTCATTTCGCCGTCCGGCGACCCGGGGCAGGGGCTCATCCTGCCCGGCGGCTATTCGAGCCAGTTCACGCAGAACCACAACAAGGGCGGTGAGCCGACCCGGACGGTCGGCGACACCCAGATCCAGCAAACAGGATCGGAGATCCGGATCACGGCGGGCGGCTCCTCACTCGTGCTGAGCCCGTCGTCGGTCACGCTGATCACGCCCGACTACAGGGTGAACCCCTGATGCCCCGCGTCGCTCGCAAGACCGACAGCGGTTCGCACGGTGGCGCCATTATCACGGGCGCCGCAGCCGGCACCTGCAACGGTCTACCGATCGCCCGGGTCGGCGATCTCTACGACTGCCCGGTGCATGGCGTGAACCCGATCATCGCCGGTTCCGGCGGCTACAGCGTCGAGGGTGCGCGCGTTGCGCGGATCGGCGACCCGACCGAGTGCGGTGCGTTCATCACCACCGGCTCAGCGGATCATCATGACGAATAAGGAGGCCGCTATGCCGGCAGAGACCAAGAAGACCTGGTACGTCCAGCGCGAAGGCTGGGTGTTCGGCCAGTACCGGAAGGTGAATGACGTCGTGAAGGCCACCGAGGACGAGGTGAAGTACCTCGTGCGGGCCGGCAACCTCGGCGCGGAGAAGGTCACCGCCACTGAAAAGCGGAAGGCGGCTTCGTCCACCCCTGCGACCGAGGCGTCTGCCACCAGCGAGACCCCGGCGTCGAAGGCCGTGGCCGACAAGTCGAAGACCTAATGCCGAGCGTCGGCATCGACCGGCACACCGGGGCGATCCTCGTAGGATGGCCCCGAGTGGTGCAGTCCCTCGAAGTCATCCTGACCACTGAGATCGGTGAGCGGGTGCAACGGCGAGACTTCGGCACCGAGCTGCCCCGGCTGATCGACCGGCCGCAAAACCTCGATGCCGTCATGGACATTTACATGGTCACCGTCGAGGCCATCCGGCCCCGGCTGGTGCGCGGGCATGAATATGGCGAGCCCTGCTTTGCCGCGACGAATATCCAGGTGGATTTCGCGACCCCTGCCAGCCCGGGAATATACCTCGACGGGGCCTATTACCCCGAAGGTCACCGCGGCGACTTCACGATCATTGAGAACCGGACGGCTCGCTTCCTGTTGATCGACAGCGGGGAGGGCCTCCTAATTCGGAGCGCCCCGTGACCTACGCCCCCACTACGATCGACCTGTCTCGAGTTGCCGCTCCTAATGCCATCGAGGCGCTGAGCGCAGATGCGCTCGAAACCGCCTTCATTGAGCGGTTCCTGATCGCGTGGGATGAGCAGCGGGTGAAGAGCCCGGGGCTGCCGGAGTTCAACACCGAGAACATCGAATCCAGCGTTCCCGCTATCGTGGGCGAGGCCTGGTCGTTCTTGCGGCTCCTCGATCGGGATCGCGTCAACAACGCGATCCGCGCTGTCCTGGCGCCGCTCGCTGCTGGGGCGGACCTCGACAACATCGTCGCCCGTGCCAACGTCCAGCGGCTGACGATCCGCGAAGCTACCTTCGAGACCCCGGCCGTGATGGAGACGGACGCAGCGCTCCTGCGCCGTTATCTCCTCGCGTTCGACCGGCCATCCGCCGGGTCGCGAGATCGATACCTCTATGAGGCATGGACGGCCTGGCCGGAAATGGGCGACTGCCGCGTGAACGGTCGTGCAATTCACGGACGTCGCGGTGAGACGGACATCGTCGTCATTGGCCCCGGAGGCCGTGCAGCAACGGACGAAGAGAAAACCCTCGTCCGGAATGCCGTACTCCAGGAACACGTTCGCCCCGAAGCTGTGGCGGTTCGCGTAGTCGATGCCACCCGCGTCGAATACGCGAGCGAGCTCGTAGTCGAGATCGCGCCGGGACCTGACGCCGAGATCGTCCGCATGGAAGCGCTCGGTCGTGTGCAGGCAGCGGCAGCGGCGCGCATCCTGATCGGCGCCGAGATCCCCGACGGCTTCATCCGTGGCGCCGCATACGGCGCGAACATCATCAAGGTCCGCGACCTGTTGGACGTCATCATCGAGCCCGACCCGTACAGCGTGCCGGTGCCGACGACGACTGACGTTGCTGTGGAGGTTCGGCCGTGACCAGTGCTGCCAAGCTTCTGCCGGGCAACGCGGCACCGTTCGAGATCGCCGTCACTGAGGCGATGACCGATGTGCTGCCGGTTCCGATCCGCGAGATCATGGATCCGGCAACCGCTCCGGCGGCCTTCCTGCCGTTTCTCGCCGCGCATGAGAGCGTGGATCTGTGGTTCGAGGATTGGTCGGACGACCGCAAGCGCGCGATGATTGCCCAGGCGCTACAGCTCGCTGCGCTGAAAGGGACTCCGGCAGCCAGCCAGGCATTTCTCGATTTCGTCGATGGCCAGATCCTCGACAAGATCAGCTACCCCAGCCGCTTCGTCCTGGGGCGGTCTGCCATTGGTCGGCACCCGATCGGTCATCCCGCATTCGTCGCGCGGCACCTCGTCAAGGTCGAGACCTTCAAGCCACCTCGCGCTCTTGTCGCTGGCCGGTCGGTGCTTGGCCGCGCCGTGCTGCGCACCCCATCACGCGAGCGCATCCGGCGATGCCGGGTGGCGCTGACCGTCGCCAAGGCGCCGGACACCGAATACCGGGCCGATTTCGCTCACGGCCGCAAGATCCGCTTGGACGATGCTGTGCCTCTCGATGGCACCTACCGCATCGGCCAGTACCTCGATCGGGTTAAGCTTTAGGGACGCCCTATGACCAAAACAATTGACTTTGACGACGCCGAAATCGTCGAGCCCGGCGATCTCAGTGCGATCTCTCAGGCTGCGCGTGAGGGCGACGAGAACATCGTCGGCGGCGCGATCGGCTATCCGAGTCATTGGGCCGACTTCACTGTCTCCACGCCGTCGTCATCGACGGTGCGGATCAACCAGGGCCGCTACTTCGTCGACAGCCTCGTCTACGATCTGGATGCCCCGGAAGACATCGACATGCAGGTCCACCTGCCGCTGGTGGTCGGCGATGAGCGCTATGTCGCCATCCTCGCCCGCGGCGTCGAGCGGACGGATACCGCAGACCGGTTCGTCGAGACGGACGTTGAGACCGGCGACACCATCCTGACGCCGCTCCCCAAGACAAATGTGCGGACCGTCGAGTTTGTGGTGCAGCAGGGTCTTGGCTCGCCGACGCCGCTGAAGCCCGTCGTCGCGGCGAACAACTGCTGCGTCTGCTACATCCGCTTGGCCGCCAACGGCATCATCGCGGTCGAAAGCAGCAACGAGCACCGGGTCAAGACGCTCTATGAAGTCGAGGGCCGCGTCGCGGTGCTCGAGGGCCAGATGGCGATCGCCTACCAGCGGACGTCGGAGATCGAGACGGACCTCGCCAATCTGCAGGGCCGGCTCAGGGATATTCCGCGGCCCGAGCTGATCCGCCAGATCCAGACGGACGTCGCTGTGACGCGGCGCCGCTTGAACCTTCCGGACGCGGCGCGCGGCTACTTTTATGATCCGGGCCTGGTCAAGGATCAGTGGGGCGTCGATGACGCCCTTTGGCTGGCGCGCGTCGATGAAGGCGTCCGGCACGCATTCGCAAGCGAGCGCGACGACCGCCTGGAAGTGCAGAACCCGGCGCAGACCGACATTCGGATCTACGACGACATCCTCATGCCGGCGTGGACCGAAAAGGTTCGGCTCGAAGTCGATGGCGAGGGCGGCACCAAGAATATCTCGCAGCAGGTCCACACCGTCACCACGGCGGTTGAGCGGCAGGTGTCGCGGTCGTCCGTGTCCTACGGACCGACCGTCGCCATGTGCGAGAACGTGCAGGAATGGGGCGCCGTCGGGCAGGTTCGCTCTGGGCAGACGTTCCAGGCGAATGGCGAAACCTTCGAGAACCTCGGCGCCATCGACGCGAGCTATGATGCGTCGACCGTCGATCTGTCGCAGTTCAGCGCGGCCAACAGCCACGATTGGAATTTCTCCGATGTCGTGGTGCACAACTCCCAGGTCGAGAACCAGAACGGGCACCAGATCTACGCCGCCCGCTCGGTGCAGGTCAGCAGCTGGACCGAGACGTATTGGGATTACGTCACCGAAACCTTCGGCATCAACGGCAGCGTCTACGCCCAGACCTGGCTCTCGACGCAGCCGATGATCATGACGTCGATCGAGCTGAAGTTCGATCGCGTCGATACCGACGGCAACGTGACGGTCATGCTGTGCGAGGTCTCGAATACGGGTTCGCCCATCTTCGACCGCGTCATCGCGAAGTCCACACTGGAGCCGGCGAGCATCGCCGCGGGCTGGGTCAAGTTCCCGTTTAAGCCGCGCTACCTGGCGCCGGGCCGACGCTATGCGTGGGTCACGGTGACCACCGGCAATTACTCGCTGAAGACGGTCACCGGCGCGCAGTATGCCCAGGGCACTCTGTTCTGGTCGACCGACGAGGCGTGGTTCCAGGGCGCTCCGGAGGAGGACTTCTGCTTCCGGGTAAATGCGGCCGAGTTCTCTACGACTCGTGCGGTGGTCCTGCTCAATCCGCTGACCCTCGAAAACGGCATGACGGAGATCAAGCTCCTGTACGAGAGCTGGGCTCCTGAAGGCACGTCGATGATGTGGGAGGTCAAGCCGACCGGCTCCGACAATTGGGAGCCGCTTCGACCTGAGACCGATGAGCATCCGAACCCGCTTCGGGGCCTGCCCGCTCTGTGCGGGCTTCGCTTGACCATGCTCGGCACCTCGGGCCTCGCGCCAGGCATCGTGCTCAATTCCAAGGCGCGCGGCATGGCGCGGCGTCCGCGTTCGGATTGCCGGGCCGTCACGAAAGAGCTGGCGTTCGGCTACTCGACCACGGCGATCCAGGTCGAGATCGTCGTGGATCAGTTCAACGAGCTGTACCATACGGCTGTGCCTAAGATCATTGTCGGCGGCACGACCTATGACGCCGACGCGATCACCGAGCGGCGCGATCTGGCGAAGTCCACGCGGCGCACGATCCTGGCGGACTTCACCGTTCCATCCACCCCCACCGCTCGCCTTCAGTACGAGGCGAACACCACAACTGTGCAGGCGATCTCGTTCGTCGAGAACATCAGTCTGTACGCGCTCTAATGAGGCTCGCCGTGTCGCTCACCAACCTGAAGAACGACTCGGCCTACTTCGTCACGCTGGCGAAGGCGGTCGACCGTGGAAACCGGCGGCTCCTGCCGCGCGACCGGCACACGATGAAGGGCCGCGTGGTGCGGGAGATCGTCGAGGCTTATGGCGAGGAGGTGATCGCTGATGTCTCTCCCGTCACCTGACAACGACTACAAGGCGCCGGCGGACATGCGGCTGGGCCGCGTCGAATGGGACGCGGCCTTCGTCAGCGTCGGCGAGCGACTGCGGATCCTCGAAGGCTGGGAGGTCAACTACCAGACGACGGTTGACCAGCTGAAAGCGCAAGCGCTCGACGCCGTCGTCGCCACGCTGACGCAGGAGATCGATGCGCGCCGCGCTGATCTCATCGAACTGCAGGGCGAGTTCCAAGCGGTCTCGGACGCCTACACGGAGCTGGTGTCGGGCGGCGTCTATGCCGACGGCATCCAGCTCCGCAACGCCGTTGTCGGCCTGACCGCGACGACGGTGCAAGGCTCGATCGAAGAGCTGGCCGTCAAGGTTTCGTCGCGTCGCCGCATCACCGGTGACGCCCTGTTTTTCGGAGCGATGTAAATGGCCTTGCCGGTCTATCACACCAACACGAACACCGATGCTGTCGCGGTCTACACCGTGCCCGCCGACAAGGTGGCCGCCGTCAGCGTCAACATCGCAGCCCTGCTCGCCAACAAGGCGAAGATTGCCATCACGTCGGGCGCCGCACCAACGGCGGCCAATTGGCTGGAAACGCAGGTCGCCATGGCAGTCGGCACGGTGCTGGAACGTACCGGCATCGTGCTGCCGGCTGGGCATAAAATCTGGATCACATCGGACGTGGCAAACGCCGTGTCGGTGCAGGTCTATGGCATTGAGGAGGCCGCATAATGGGGCGCAGTATTTCAAATGGAAACGATGCGGGTTTCAGCATCGCATTCCCGCTCGGCCCCGGCTCCAATGGTTATTGGCGCCGCATGATGTGGCTGCGATCAGGCGCCTATTCATGGGTCGCTCCCAAAGATGGCAAGATCAAAATTGCCGCAATGGGCGCAGGCGGCAGCGGTGGTAGGCAGCGGCCCGGTGCGGGAGGCGGCCTCGCAATAGGCGAGTATGCAGTTTCATCGGGCAATATCATCACCATTACCATCGGTGCCGGTGGGGTTGGGACGGCCAGTTCGGTCGTGGGTAATACGGGCGGCACGACGACGGTCGTCTGCGCGGCGGCTGGAATCAACATTGTCGCGAACGGCGGACAAGGGGGGCAAAATGGAACGGTAGCAGCCGGCGGAACGACAACTGGCGGCAACATTAAGAATTCCCCGGGCGGTGATGGATCATCTAGCGCGACCACTGGCGGAGGTTCTTCTGGTACGCCATTTGGCCCCGGTGCCGCTTCCACGACAGGACAGGGCGGGTCTGGTTGGGGGGGCTCTGCGACGGGGCAGGGAGGCAGTTCTAGCCATGCCCCGTCGGTGACCTCGTCAGGTGCTTCGGGTTTGCTTTCGTTGGGTGGCAAAGAGAGCCCGACGACGAGTGACTTTGGAGGTAATGGAGAAGCTAAAGATTTCTGGGATATTTCTGATTTCGATGGCGGTGGCGGGGGTACCTCTACTAATTTAACCGGAGGTACCGGTGGCCCGGGCGCCGGTGGCGGTCGAGGTGGCAGTAACGGCACCGGCGGCACCGGCGGCATAGGTGGCGGGGGTGGCGGTGGAGCCGCCGTTGCGGGCAACGGCGGCAACGGCGGGGGCGGCGGCGGCACCGCCGGCACTGGCGGCAACGGCGGCGCTGGCGCCGTGTTCCTTTGGTTCGATGAGGTGGACGCATGACCTACGCGCGCATCGTTGACGGTGTGGCCGTCGAAGTCATCGCATGGTCGCCGGAAGGCCGTTACCCAGCCGAATGGACTTGGGCCGAGGCACCGGAAGGCACACAGCAGGGTGCGACATATGACGGCGAGGCTTTCACCAACCCTTCGCCGGCGCCAGTCGATCCGGCACCAGCACCGCGCCGCTTGAAGCTGACACCATCGGAATTTCGCAACGCTTTTTCGGCATTCGAGGAAGTGGCGATTGTGGAGTTTTCGACCGGCAGCGACCCAAGCGACACGGCCGAAACCACGACGCTGCGCAAGGTGGTAGGGGTGTTCTTCGACCGGCTGAAAGACCCACATCTGACGACGGTCGACCTTGAAGACCCGCGCAATCTCGCGGGCCTCGACATTCTCGTTAGTCAGGGCATCCTCACCGTCGAGCGCCGTGCCACCATCGCGTCCGGTCTTCCGGCCTAATGGATCACTGCACCGGCTGGTTCGAGGGCTGGTGGGGCGAGCTGTGCTGCAAACCGCATG
The DNA here is from genome assembly GCF_014334315.1 of Aurantimonas sp. DM33-3. Lineage (NCBI taxonomy): Bacteria > Pseudomonadati > Pseudomonadota > Alphaproteobacteria > Hyphomicrobiales > Aurantimonadaceae > Aurantimonas > Aurantimonas sp. DM33-3. Next base: position 185,619 of record NZ_JACSGS010000001.1, read on the forward strand.
ACGGCGACTACGCCGCTCAGGTCGAGCGCCTGGTCGCCGATGCCGGGCTCTGGTCTTGCGTCTGGCACAGCCTGCCGGAGATCGCGGCGGCCCATCCGATCATCACCGGCGTCTGCGCCGGGATCTCGGCCGTGATCGGGACCATCATGTTCGTCGGCGTCCGGCTGTTCGGGCTGCCGTTCTACAAGCGGGCCGGGCGGAAGTAACCGCCCTCCTGCATCCCTCATCCTCTCCGAAGGCCGTCCATCTGGGCGGCCTTTTTCTTTGCCCGGTCGCCGGGCCCAACCCCCGCTTGGCAACTGGAGTCGCAAGCATGGATATTTTTCTCCACGGCCTCGAGACGATCGAGCGCAACGAGGGTCCGCGTCCGGTCGAGACGATCGACACGGGCATCATCGGCATGGTCTTCACTGCGCCGGATGCCAACGCTGACCTGTGGCCCCTGAACACCCCGATCGCCATCCACGGCTACCAGGGCGGCCCGAAGGGTCTCGGCACCGCAGGCACCGGCCTCGACATGATCGAGGGCGTCTTCGATCAGGCGACCCGCGCATCGCAGACCATCGTTGGCGTCCGCGTCACCGAAGGGGCGAACGAGGCAGAGACCCGGGCCAACATCCTCGGATCTTCGACCTCGCTCACCGGCCTGCACGCGCTTCGTCAGGCGCAGTCGACCCTGCAGCTGAAGCCGAAGCTCCTGGTGGCGCCTGGCTACACATCGACCCGTCCGACTGACGGCGTCGCCACGATCGCGGTCAGCGATGCCGGCACCGGCTACACCACGCCTCCGACGGTCAGTATCGCTCGCGGCGCCGGCGACACCACTGGCGTGGGCGCCAGCGCGATCGCCATCCTCGACTCCGACGCGGGCGTTGTCAGCGAAATCGTCCTCACCAACCCGGGCAGCGGCTACACCGAGATCCCAACGGTCACGCTGACCGGTGGCGGCGGCACCGGCGCGACGGCGACGGCAACTCTCGGCACCGTGAATAACCCGGTGACCGCGGAAATGCTGATCCTCGCCAACCGGCTCCGCGCTGGCGTCATCGTCGACGGTCCGAACACGACCGCTGAGGATGCTGTTGCCTATCGGCAGGGCTACGCCACCGACCGGCTTCTCATCATCGATCCGTTCGCCAAGGTGGCGAAGGGGGCGTCGATCGTCTCGGAGCCGTCCTCGGCCCGCGTCGCCGGCCTGCAGGCTCGCGTCGATTACGACGAGGGCTTCTGGTACTCGCCTTCGAACCACGTCATCGAGGGCGTCATCGGGACGTCTCGCCCGGTCGAGCACTCGCTGAGCGATCCGTCGGTCGAGTCGCAGTACATGAACCGGAATGCGGTCGCCACGATCGTGCAGTCGCCGTCGGGTGGCTACAAGCTGTGGGGCAACCGGGTTCCGTCGGGCGACACGCTGAAGCTGTTCTGGTCGGTTCGCCGGTCCCACGACACCATCATCGAGTCCATCGAGCGGGCGCATGAGCCGTTCCTCGACAAGCCGTTCTCGGTGCAGATCCTCAGCGACATCGCCGAGACCGTGAACGCGGCGCTGCGGCGCTGGGAAGCGCTGGGCGCCACGCTCGGCGGCAAGGTGTGGCTCGACCGCGCCCTGAACACCAAAGAGACCTGGGCCACCGGCCACCTCTACGTGAGCTACGACGGCGAAGCACCGGCGCCGATGGAGCACATCACGTTCATCTTCAACCGGAACACCGGCTACTACGACACCCTGTCGGAGCGCGCCGTCGCGGAAATCGCCCGCCTCTCCGGTCGCGCCGTCTAAGGCGCGACCCCACCCAACCACGACAGTCAGGGGCGACGAGCCCGCGAATAAGGAGCAGATGGCATGCGCCATATCATGCAGGGCTTCACGATGCACATCGAAGGCCTCGACTTCGGCATCGACACGGAAGAGGTCACGCTTCCTCTTCCGACCCCGGTCACCCAGGAATACCGCGGCGGCGGCATGGGCCTCGGGATGAACATGGCAATGGCAGCTCTCGAAGCGCTTGAGCCGACGATCAAGATGGCCGGGCACAACCCGGACATCATGCGCCGGATGGCCAAGGGGCCAGGCCAGACGACCCGCGTCACCTTCCGCGGTGCATTCCTCACGGAAGCGAGCGGCGTCTACGTCCCGCATGTCTGCGTGATCGAGGGAGCCCCGAACCCGGGCTCGCGCGACACCTGGCAGCGCGGCGAGAAGAGCGGCATCGAGTTCATGATGAACACGGTGAAATACATGCGCTACGACGTCGGCGACGAGCCGATCCACGAGGTCAGCGCATGGCCCCCGAAGTGGATCGTCGACGGCATCGACCAGATCGGCGGGATCAACGGGGCTCTCGGCTACCTGTAAGCCGCGAGCCTTCTTCTCAACCCTCAGCTCCATGGAGGATAATATGGACGCTGCTACCAAGACCCTGCGTTCCGTCCCGCTTGATCGGGACGGGACGCCGATCGACAAAAGCCTGCAGCCAAAGATGATGGTCGGGAATGTTGACGACGCCGTCGCTCACCTCGACGTCGTCGGCGGCACAGGCTTCAAGCCAACGGCCCCGAAGACGGAGACAGCCGTCAACGCGCCGGCAGTTGCGAAGCCGAAGGTGCGATACCTCGGCAACCGGCCGCTGACCAAGGCATATGACCTGGCTGTGCCGATGGAGTTCGACGGAGCCGAGTTCCGTCAGCTCACCGTCCGGCGTCTGAAGGGCGAGGACTTCCAGTCGTTCGCGTCGCTCATCCAGCAGGACGGCGTCTCCGAAACGGACGCCATCCTCTCGCTGATGACGGACACGCCCGTCGAAGTGATCACAGCTCTGGATCTCGAAGATCGCCTTGAGCTGACGGTGACCGCTCGCCCTTTCATGCCCCGCCGATTCCAGATGATGTTCCCGGAAATGCCGTCTCTGGAGAACCTGCAGGAAGAGACGGCGGGGACGCCGGACTCGTCCGCGAATGCTGGGCCGACCTCTTCGACGACGGAGAGCTCCGAGCCGACTTCGCAGACTGGCCCGATTTCGCAGGCATCGTAGCCTACGCCTTCGGTTGGCCACCGAGCGAGATCGAGCGGATGGATTTCCATACGCTCGTGACGCTCTGGTATCCGCGCGCCGCTGCGATCATCCGACAGATCGAAACCCAAAGGGTCACCGGCACGGTGGCCGGCATCGCGGAGTTGCTCGGTGGCAAGTAAAGAAGCCCGGCTCATCATGCGCCTGGTCGATCACGTCACGGGGCCGGGCAAGACAATTGCCCGGTCTCTTGGTGTGGTGGATAAGGCGGTTCGTGGTTTTGGGACCGGTGCAATGGCGCCGTCCCGTGCCCTTGGCGGCATGGCGCGCAGCGCTCGCCGCGCGACGGCTGACGTCGCCGGTCTTTCGGCCAGCCTCAGCTTTGGCATCGGCGCCGGTGCCAAGCAGTATTTCGAATACGTGAAGGAAGGGAACACGATCGAGGCGGTTGCGATGGCGACCGCCGAGCAGCGCCTGGCGATGGAGCAGTATGCGCAGCTTCTGAACAAGGAGTTCCCTGCGTCGAACACCCAGATCCTTGGCGGCATGCGCGAGCTGGCTCGCGCTGGCATGGACGTCCAGCAGATCATGGGCGGTATCCGCGAGACCTTGAACTTCTCGCTCGCTGGCGACTTCCCGATTGCGGAGTCCGGCGACTTCCTGACCAACATGCTCTCCGCCTTCCGCCTGCCGAAGGATACCGAGCAGCAGGTCAACGACAGCATGAAGCGTGTGTCGGACACGATCGCCTGGGCGGCGAACAAGTCGAACGCTGACGTGCAGGATCTGGCCGTCTCGATGCGCTACGTCGCGCCGCTCGGCCCGGTGACGAACCAGTCGATCGAGGAAATGGCCTCGATGCTGATGGTCCTCGCCGACAACGGCATCAAGGCATCGAACGCCGGCACCGGTATTCGTTGGGCTCTCATGTCGCTGATCAGCCCGACCGAAGGCGCGCTTCAGGCCTTCGAGAAGATGAACATCAACCTCAGCGACTTCATCACGGGCGCGAAGAAGATCGACGCCCAGACGCTGATCAAGAACCTCGCCCTCGACGGCATCGATGCGAGCGGGATGGAAGATTCCATCCAGCGCATCCTCGATGACCCGCGGATCAAGCTCTCGCCGGCCAAGCTGGCCGCCACGATCACCGACCAGCTTGGCGACGAGCTGTCGGGCGAGGGCGGGCTGATCGACCGGGAAGTCCTGCTGCGGTCCCTGAACGAGAACCTCTCGCTGCTGGGCACCGAGGTCGACTTCCTTGGCTTGCTCGACAAGCTCCGCGATACGCCGGGCGCCGAAGCCTTCTTCGGTGACATCTTCGGCAAGCGCCATGCCGTGAAGATCATGGCGGCGCTGGCCGGCGACGTGAACGGCGTCCTCGCCACGCTCCTCAAGAACTACGAGGGCGCAGCTGATCGCATGAGCCGGGTGCGCCTCAAGGGCATCGTCGGCGCATGGTACGAACTGACGGCTGCGGTCGAAAACGCAGTGGTCGCGTTCGGCGATTCTGGCCTGGCTGCCGATGCCATTCGGTTCTTCGCCGAAATGGCGAACGGCCTGCAGGCGGTGGCCAAAGCCAGCCCGGATCTCCTGCGTCTTGCCGGCTACGGCGTCCTGGCGCTCGCAGTGCTCGGGCCGCTCGGCTTGGCCGCCGGCGGCGCGGCAGCAGCGCTGGCGCTGATGGTCAATCCGCTGGCGCTCATCGTCGGCAGCCTGTCCGCCCTCGTCGCTCTGAACTTCAGCGCGGTGAAGGACTTCATGTCGGTGTTCGGCAAGTCGTTCGCTGTGGGCTTGTCCCCGGAGATCGTCACTCGCGTCCAGGCTCTGAAGGATGCGGTGAAAGACTTCTTCTCGATCGATTGGGGTGCTGGTGATCGGGCCGATGCCGTTGGGCAGCTTGCTCGCAACATGGGTCTCGGTCTGGCGGAAGGCGTGAACACTGCCTGGGCGGCGATCGGTCGGCTTGAAGAGATCGGGGAGAAGATCCGCGCTTTCGCAGAAGGGGCGTGGACCCAGCGGTCTCCGCAAGTTCGGCAGGCCCTCGACGACATCAAGGCAGGCCTCCGCGGCTTCGTCGTTCCGAAGATCGAAGCCATCCGTGCGATGGCGACGACGATCGGCGACTTCATGGAGCGGGTCGGGCCATATGCTGATGGGTCGTCGGGCCTGCGGACGCTGTCGAGCGCGGTCGGCCTGTTGGCTGCAGCGTTCGAGCGGATCGGCAGCTTGACCGGATCGGCGATCACTGGTGCGGCCAACTTCATCAACTCGTTCTTTCAGAACGTGGATGACGCGACGATCGCGGTGATCGCGAACAGCCTTGCCGGTTCGTTCAACCTCGTGTCCCGGGCTTTCGAGGGGCTGGCGTCGGCCATCCGTATCGACGTGGCTTGGCCGAATGGCTGGGTCGAGGCTGGGCGAGCTTTCGCCGACGGCCTCGATGCCCTCGTGCAGCGCTTGGTTGGTATTGCCGGCGCCCTTGCCGGTGCTGCTGCGCAGATCCGCTCGGCGCTCGGCGGCCTCGCCGGGCAGAGCGCGCTCCTCGGTGGCGCCAACTCTTCCCCGGTGCCGATCGGCAAGCCGGCGATTCTTGGCAAGGGCGGGGGCGGCATGGCCGCCCCTGTCCCGATCGGCAAGCCGGCGTTGTTCGGCGGGAAGCGAGCCTCGGGCGGCGCAGCTCGCGCCGGCCTCGATTACCTCGTCGGTGAGAAGGGCCCGGAGATCGTCCACATGGGGCGCAACAGCTACGTCTCGCCGACCAGTCGGCTGGGCGGGGGCTCTCCGATCACCAACCACTTCCACATCAACTCGACCAACCCCGCGGCGGCCGCAAACGAGATCGCCGGCATTCTGCAGCGGCAGCTCAACCGCTCGACGCAGATCTCGCTCGAGGATCGTCCGGTCATTTAAGGAGCTTCGCCCATGCTGATGGCACTCGGCCCGTTCCGCTTTACCGTCCCGACGTTCACGGTCGACACGCGCGATCGTTCGACGTCGGGGCGGATCGCCCATTCGGAGGTGATCGGCGCAGATCAGCCGACGCACCTCCTCGGGCCCGGCCCGTCGACCATCACGCTCAGCACCACGTTCCACCCGATGCACCTCAACCGCGCGGGTGGGGCGATGCTGGAGGCGGTCCGCCTCGCCTGCGCCATGCAGACGCCACTCACGTTCGTCAGCATCCTGGGGGCCATCTTCGGCCGCTGGATCATCGAGAGTGTCGATAGCGGCGAAACGCAGTATGCCCCGAACGGGCAGCCGCAGACCGTGACGGCGACGATCAAGCTCACACGGTATGTCGGGCGGGCCGGTGGTGCGCGCTGATGCCCAAGCCCTTCTTCCAGATCATGCAGGGCGAGACTGACGTCACCGCTCGCGTCGGCCAGGGAAATATCTCCCTGACGATCACAGACGGGGTCGGCGAGAACGCCGATACCATTCAGTTCACCATCGACGATCAGAACGGCATCATCGCGCCGCCTGAGACAGGCGTCGAGATTCGGGTGCTCGCCGGCTACGTCGACGACTACCGTGACTTCGGGCTCTTCACTGTCGATTCCGTGGATCTCAAGGGCTGGCCCCAGGAGATCAGCGTCACCGGCCAGTCGGTCGGGGCGAAGACGGCCGCCAAGGAAAAGCGGAAGGCGAGCTACAAGAAGGACGAGTTCCCCACCTACGGCAAGGTCTTCGAGACCCTTGCCGGGCGGAACAGCCTGTCCCTCACGATGGCCAACGACCTCAAGTCGAAGGCCCTCAAGTTCGAGGCGCAGTCCGAGGAGAGCGACCTCGCGTTTGCGACGCGCCTCGGCAAGAAGATCGGCGCTTCGGTCACCGTCAAGAACAAGAACCTGGTCGTCGTCTCGCGCGGCGCCGGCAAGTCCGCAAGCGGCCAGCGTCTGCCGGTGATCTACGTGATCGGCGACGTGAACGTGAAGAGCTACACCGTCTCGCTGAAGGACAAGCCGAAGCACAAGACGGTCAAGGCAACGTGGTTCGACCGGGACGAAGCGAAGACCAAGGAGCTGGAGGAAGAGTCCTTTGGCGAGGGCCCCGTCTTCCTCCTCCGTGAGCCGTTCCCCTCTGAGGAGGACGCCAAGGAAGCGGCGAAGGCAAAGGCCGAGGATCTCAAGCGAGGCATCGGCACCGCGTCATTCGAGATCGACGGCAATCCCTACGCCATGGCTGAGGCGGACGTCGAAGCCTACGGCATCCGATCGCTCGTTGATGGGACGTGGCGGGCGCAGACGGTGACCCACACCTTCAGCGGCAGCGCCGCCTATTCCGTGACGGTCGCGTGTGAATCCCCCGAAGCCGGGCCGACGAGCACTCAGCCGAAGCTCCCGGCGCTCAGCACGGTGCCGATCCCGACTCCGAGACCAGGATAACCACCATGAAGGTCACCTACCGCGACGACGGCGTTGCCGAGTATCGATCGATGCAGGGCGAGGCGCTCGATGCAATCGCCTTCCGCCACTACGGCACGCATGAGGACACCACCGAGCTGCTACTTGACGCCAACCGCGGGATCTCCAGTCTCGGCCTGGTGCTGCCGCTCGATACGGTTGTGGTGCTGCCACCTCTGCCGGTGCAGCCGAAACCTCGCTCTGTGATCAGTCTCTGGGATTGATCTGAGCGCAGCCCGCCCTGCCGCGAGGCCAATCTCAAATCGGAGGTCATCATGTTCACGCAAGCCGAGAGGCGGGCGGTCGGGGAAGCTGCGCGTGCTGAGGGCATTGGCCCAGAGGCGCACGTCCTTGCCGTCACGCAAGTTGAGAGCGCCGGGGTGATCTTCGCCCAGGTGGATGGGCGCGACGAGCCGCTCATCCGCTTCGAAGGGCATATCTTCTACCGCCGCCTGAAGGGCGGACAGCGGGACCGCGCTGTCGCCGAGCGTGTCGCGCACCCGAAGGCGTTGCGGGTGAAGAACCCCCGCTCACAGACAGGGCGCTGGAAGCTCCTCGCCCTGGCGATGCGGATCAACTCCGAGGCCGCTCTTGAGTCGTGCAGCTGGGGCGTCGGTCAGGTGATGGGCTTCCACTGGCGCTCGCTCGGCTATGCCAGCGTGCACGAGCTGGTGGACGTTGCCCGGTCCGGTCTGCGCGGCCAGGTCGAGCTGATGCTCCGGTTCATCAAGGTGAACCACCTCGACGACGAGCTCGAAGCTGGGCAGTGGGACCCCTTCGCCCGCGGCTACAACGGCCCCGCCTACCGCAAGAATCGGTACGCCCAGAAGATGCGGGCGGCTGCTGCAATGTTCGGCGGCCGTATCGTCGTCTCGGACGGCATGCTGCGGATGGGGTCGAAGGGTGCCCGCGTGCGCGAGCTGCAGGCGCTCCTCCTTCGCGCCGGCCATGCCGTCGGCGTCGACGGCGACTTCGGCCCGGCGACCAAGGCCGCGCTTGTCGCTTTCCAGAAGGCAGCCGGGCTCACGCCCGACGGCGTCTACGGACCGAAGACCGAAGCTGCGCTTGGCGAGCACCGGCAGTCTGCCGACGACAAGCCTGGCAAGCAGGCGGTCACCGAGATCGAGGAAGTGCAGAAGGGTGCCGGCGCTGCCGTCGCCGGCACGCTCACGATCGAGGTGGTCAAGTCCACTCTCGACCAGGCGGCCGAGCAGATCTCTGGCGCCGGCATTGCCTCGCCGGTGATCGATCTCATCGTGTCTGGGCTGACGATCGCCTCGGCCGTCATCGCAGTCGGAGGCGTCGCCTATGCGGCTTGGGGGTTCATCAAGTCGAAGCGGACGGTGGAAGCATGAGCCCGACCCTCAAAGAGCGCGACGAGAGCATGGACGTTTATGCTCTCCAGATTGTTCTCGGCGCCCTCGGCTACTGCACCTCGATGGACGGCACCTACGGTCGGATGACGACCAACGCGGTGTCGCACTTCCAAGAGAAGCACAAGCTGCCGATGACGGGAGAGGCCGACTCGCGGACCGCGCGACGGATCAAGCTCGAGATCCAGGAGCGAGGCCGGCGCCTGCGGAGCGCCGCCTTGGCGGCCGGGCAGGTGGCGTGATGTTTGGCCTCTCAACCTTTCAGCTGGTGAGCGGCGCTGCGCTGGCGGCGTTCATCGCTGGCGGCGCTGCCTACGTCATCCACCAGGCCAACGAAGCCGGGCGCCATTCTGAGCGCACAACCGTCAACGACAGAAACAGGAGCGCTGGTGATGCCGGTGAAGATGCTCGCCTTGATCGTGCTGCTTGCGTCGCTATCGGGCTGCGCTGGGACTTTGTCGCCAGCGAGTGTGTCCGCGACCCCTGACCTGCGCCGTGCTCTTGGCACGGCATTGCCCGGCGCTCGCGGCGCTACGGCAGCGGACCAGAACGCGATCGATGACACGGTCGCCGGGGGCTGCCGCATCGGGCTCTACAAGCCGCAGGAATGCTCCCGGCATAATGAGGTGCCACGTTGATCGTCTTCCGCATCTACAGAGGCGTCGCTGATCATTTTCCCATTCGCGTGTCCGAGTGGGTGATGGTCTGGCCAGCGATGGGCATGTGGGCCGCGCTTCAGGCGATGCCAGATATGTTCTCCGTCTCGCCGTCGTATGAGTATCTGGCGCGTTGGGCCAGCGAACAATCGTGGGCGTGGATCATCATGGCCTGCGGCATGGTTCGGCTGGCCGCGCTGACCATCAACGGAACGTTCAAGGGCTTTGCCTTCTCGCCCCACATCCGGGCGGTGGCCTCGATCGTCGGCGTAGCAATCTGGTCGCAGATAAGTCTCGGGTTCCTCATGGCCTTCCTGACAGGCGGCGGCGCGCTTTCCGGCGTCATCGGCTGGTCAACGATGGTGCTGCTCGAAATCATGAACACCTACCGCTCCTGGTCGGACGTGGGGAAGAATGCAGCGAGGCGGTGAGGATGGAATGGCTGGCAGGGATCGACCTGGAAAAACTCGCCAATGCCCTCGTGATCCTGATCGTTGGCCTTGCTGCAGGACTCGGGTTCAAGCGAGGCAGAAGCTCACCGGAGCCGACCAATCGTGCAGGACTTGAGGTGGCGACGGACTTCTTCGACAGCGAGGCGATCAAGAGACTGACTACTGAGGTAACGGGGCAGGCCTACGCGACGACTCAGTCCGCGATGGCTGGCAAGGAGCAGGCGGCTGCGGCTCGGGTGCTGGCGAAGGCGATCGACGACCACGCCCGCGCCGTCATCGACCACAAGGAAGAGGTCCAGGAACTTCGTCACGAGATGAGCCGACGCCGCTGACGAAGCGTCATTGCTCGGACCGTTTCATATCGCTACCACTACAGCTGCGCATCGTGAGTGCGTGCATACCGGCCCGGCTGCTCTTCGTGGGTGGCCGGGCCTTTTTTGCGTTTCAGCCGGCCGAACGTCACGCTGCCAATCGAGACGGAGGATTGGCGAGCGAAAAGTCTGGACGGCGGTTGAAGGCTGGGAGGCTTTAAAAATCGCTGGGTGATACAGAAGCATTGATCGATATGCGATTCAAAATGCGGCTGAATACGCTCTCCTTTGGGCGATATCGAACCGTACTTCGGAAGCTCCGACCGTCAGGGGTGACTTCAAATCCAAATTCGCCCTCGGCCACGTAACCAACCTCCTCGAGGGCGCTGATGATAGCCATAGGGTCTTGCTCGTCAACGATTGTAGCGTGTCCAGGAATGTGTCCACTTTGATCTGTAAGCCGCACAGCAGCTTCCAGCCTGGCGCGATCGTTAACTCCTTGCTCTATCAGGCCTAGCCGAAGTTCATCCGCTGCGGGAAAGAAGTATTCAAACACGCCAAGTTTAAGCAACAGCTCCTTGGCATCTCGCACGTCTTCGGAACGGAGCATTTCCCACTCCGATGACTGGAGCTCGTAGAATGGGATAGGGCAGACGCCGTGTCTCCGATCGATTGCAAGCGTGTCCATCGTGAGAAGCGCATCGACCGAGATGAAGCCGCTACCTTGATCACGTCCAACCATCGCTAGGATATTCTGCCAATCTAAGAGCGCCAGTTGCTGGGTCACCGCCACCAGCTGACTCACAACCGGCGACGAGGTTTGCTGAAATGCCTCCATCATCGCCGCAAAACCGCCTCGCTCGAAGCGACTCATCGCTAGGCGCTGAGCGCGCTTTTGAACCTCCATCGGTCTTTTCGCTACCCGTTGGAAAGAGTCCACCACGCTTGGGACATCGATCCCGCTAGCACCAATTTTGTCGCGGAAATTTCTCGCCAAGAAGCCAAGGTCGATGCTGAGCGGCCGCGCCACTAACACCCTCGTGCCTGGCATGGTCGCCTGGACATCAACCTGCGTAAGGGCCGCGACCCTCGGATCCGGATCGACAGAAAAGAGAATGAGGCGCTTTCCGGGATCATCAACCGCTAACGCCGCGAATTGATGGTCAATCCCGCTCATCCCGCGTACCACCGGGTGTTCTCGAGCCTCGGCGCCCAAGGCGTGCGAGATATTTATCCAGAGTGGGTCAATTGACATAGGACTAATCATCCGTGGCAAGAGAGCGTAAGACCGAAACGCTTTGGGCAAGGTGGGTTTCATGCCAGCGTCTGTTTTCGTCTGGTGCGCGGCAGGACGATAAGATTGGTTGTGGATTTTCTACCGCCCCGGCACCTTAGCCTGCACTATCATGGTGATGTCCCGGCTGCCGCACGCGGAGCACTTTACCGGTGGCGACCACTTGATGAAGGCCTGAGAGCGCCCCCATCGGCGAATCGCCTCGTCAAGATCGAGGCCGAGCTTCCGATTGCAGGAACCACAATACCAGGCGAGCCCCATGCCGTTGTCGGACAGCTTGCCGAGCGTGTCGATCTTGTGCGGGTCGTCGCTCAATCCCACTCCCTGTTTACGCCATTCCATGCGTCGGCCACGTCAGCATAACCGATCGCCCGCAGCAATTCGTCGATGACCTGCGAGCTGTCGGATCGCGCGGCGGCGGGATCGGGATGCTGGGCGATCTCGCGCAGGGCAGCGATGGCCTTCTCGCGAGTGTCGGCATGCTCCAATGCGAAGCGCGCGGACGCTTCATCTTGCGGCTGGACGGCATCGCCGGACCATGGACTGTCTGGCAAGTTGGCCTCCATCTTTCGAGTGGCACGGCAAGAACGCAGCGTGAACCAAATAGTGGCACGCGCTGCGCCGAGTGAAACAGGCCACTGTTTTCGCTCAATCTCCAGCAGCCTTCCAAGCTGAATATGCGGGTTCGATTCCCGCTACCCGCTCCAGACCTCCTGCATTTCCCGATCTCATCCGCTGTGCTGATCAAACCGTGTGCGCCCGCGTGCGGCGTCTTTGTGTCCGGCACGTTTGTGCAGCGCTTGTCATTGGCCGCCGCACTCGTTATGTCGCGCCCGGACTCACGCATCCGCTAAGTTGGGAGCCGACGATGGCCAAGAGCAAATTCGAGCGCAACAAGCCGCATGTGAACATCGGCACGATCGGTCACGTTGACCATGGCAAGACGTCGCTGACGGCGGCGATCACGAAGTACTTCGGCGAGTACCGTGCGTACGACATGATCGACGCGGCGCCGGAAGAGAAGGCGCGCGGCATCACGATCTCGACGGCGCATGTGGAGTACGAGACGGAAGCCCGTCACTACGCCCATGTCGACTGCCCGGGCCATGCCGACTACGTGAAGAACATGATCACCGGTGCCGCGCAGATGGACGGCGCGATCCTGGTGTGCTCGGCCGCCGACGGCCCGATGCCGCAGACCCGCGAGCACATCCTCCTGGCCCGCCAGGTCGGCGTGCCGGCGATCGTGGTGTTCCTGAACAAGGTCGACCAGGTCGACGACGCCGAGCTCCTGGAGCTGGTTGAGCTCGAGGTTCGCGAGCTGCTGTCGTCCTACGATTTCCCGGGTGACGACATTCCGATCATCAAGGGCTCGGCGCTGGCCGCCCTCGAGGACTCCAACAAGGAGATCGGCGAGGACGCGGTGCGTGAGCTGATGAAGGAAGTCGACGCCTATATCCCGACCCCGGAGCGTCCGGTCGACCAGCCGTTCCTGATGCCGATCGAGGACGTGTTCTCGATCTCGGGTCGTGGCACGGTGGTGACCGGCCGCGTCGAGCGCGGCATCGTCAAGGTCGGCGAGGAAGTCGAGATCGTCGGCATCCGCGACACCAAGAAGACGACGGTGACCGGCGTCGAGATGTTCCGCAAGCTGCTCGACCAGGGCCAGGCCGGCGACAACATCGGCGCGCTGGTTCGCGGTGTCGATCGTGAAGGCGTCGAGCGCGGTCAGGTCCTGTGCAAGCCGGGTTCGGTGAAGCCGCACACGCGCTTCATGGCCGAGGCCTACATCCTGACGAAGGAAGAGGGTGGCCGTCATACGCCGTTCTTCACCAACTACCGCCCGCAGTTCTACTTCCGCACGACGGACGTGACCGGCGTGTGCACGCTCCCCGAGGGCACCGAGATGGTGATGCCGGGCGACAACGTGACGATGGACGTGACGCTGATCGTGCCGATCGCGATGGAAGACAAGCTGCGCTTCGCCATCCGCGAAGGCGGCCGCACCGTCGGCGCCGGCATCGTCGCCTCGATCATCGAGTAGTCTGGCGGCGGGCGCGCAACGCCGCGCCGCCCCGCTATGCTGAAGTTGACGGGCCCCTTCGCGGGGCCCGTTTGCGTTTGCGGTGCCGGAGGCGCTCGCGGCTGAGGCGGAGAGGGCAGGGCCGGTGAGATCCACGCGGCCACGCATGGCGCCGGGCGCGGGCCAGATCCGATTGCGCCGACTGTTGCGTGCAGCGCCATCCGCGCTAGAAACCGGCAGGTGTTGCGAGGAGATCGCCAGTTGCGAGTATGGACCGTCAGCGAGGAGAAGGCCGGCACGCTGACCCAGTGCGTCGGCGTGGCCGAGCATCTGACAGACGAGCCGGTCGTCCATACGGTGGAGCGGCTGCCGAAATGGCGGCGCGGACTGTTCTCTCCCTACTGGCGCAGCCGCGCAGCCGAACCGGACATCGTCATTTCCTGTGGCTGGTTCGCCGAACGTCACGTGGCCCGTATCCGCGAGCGTTTCGGCGGACGGCCGTTTGCCGTGCATCTGCAACCGCCCGCACCCCCGTCGCGCAGCATCTACGATCTTGCCTTCGTGTCCCGGCACGACTGGAAGAGCCCGCGCCTGGACGGCACCGATTATCGCAGCATGATCGGCGTGCCCCATCGCATCAAGCGGACGGCGCTGGACGAGCGTCGCGTGGCCGCGCGCGGCCGCTGGCTGGCCGAGGGCGACGACCGGCCGATCGTGGTGATGCTGCTGGGCGGGGCCAACGGCGCCTATGACTACGACGCGCCGACGATCGACCGGCTGGTCGCCAGCGCCCGTGATCTGGTGGCGGAGGGCTGGCTGGTTCTGGTCTCCACCTCCCGCCGCAGCGACCCCTCGCTGCTGGACGCCCTGCTGCATGTCGGCGAGCCGGACATCCGCGTCTGGGACCGGACCGGCGACAATCCCTATCGGGACTATCTCGCCGCGGCCGACGCCTTCCTGATCAGCAAGGACACGGTGACCATGCATTGCGAGGCGCTGACATCCGGGCGGCCGGTCTACAGCCTCGATCTCGCGCCGATCCCGGGCGAGCGCCTGGAAAAATTCGAGTGGTTCCATGAGGATATGCAGGAGACGCTGGGTCTGACCCGGCCGTTCGCCGGCGATCTCGCCCCCTACGACTACACATTCGCCGATCAGTCGCTGGAGATTGCCGAGACGATCCGCGCCGAATACGCCGCACGGCGGTGAACGGCGGCACGCCCTCCGGCACCGGGCTGACGCCGCACCTCTTGGCGATCCGCGAGGCGCACCGCGCCCAGATGGACCGCCTCGGCCTGCTGCGGCGTCGCTGGGTGCTGCTGGGCGGCGCCCCGGACCCGGCCATGCCGGATGCCCTGCGGGCTAGCCACGCCCGGGTGGACATCAACAATTCAGGCCTGGCGGCGAAGCGTTTCGGCTGGGGACCGGCGGATCTGAGCGTGCGGCGGCCGGTCGAGTCATGGGCGGTCTTTCCCGATATCGAGGCACGGGCCATGCTGTGGTTCAGCCCGCGGCCGAGATGGCGCCAGCACTGGAAGCTGCTGCGCCAGCGCAAGGCGAGGATCGGCGCCCTGGTGTCGATGCACCCCGACGACCGCGAAGCGGTCAATCTGGCGATGATCGGCCCCGAAATGATCGACATCGGCGAACTGGGTAAACCCTCGACCGGAATTGCAGCGCTCTGCTACGGCCTGTTTCTCGGCGTGCCGGAGATCGTGCTGTCGGGTTTTTCCTTTGCCCGGGCCGGCCATTCCTACGACACGCTGGCACGTCCGCGCATGCAGATCGCTGAGGATCGCTACGCCCTCGAAACGCTGCGCGAGGATCCGCGCGTCGCGACAAGCGAGCCGGAACTCGCGGCCGATCTCGGCTTGCGGCTGTGGACGCCCTGAAGCGCGCCGCGATGCAACAGCCGCTCCGGATATTGCGCGGCGTTGGCCTTTGCCGGTCGCGGGTGTATGACGCCACGGTTCAGCAATTCAGCAAGGTGACCTCGTGACGCAACCGACAGTTCAGGTCTTCATCGGGTTCGATTCCAAGGAGGTGATTGCCTATCACGTCCTGTGCCAGAGCATTCTCGAGCGCTCGACCGTGCCCGTGGTGTTCTCGCCGCTCTATCTGCCCAACCTGGAAGGCGTGTTCCAGCGCGAGCGCAACGCGCTGCAGTCGACGGAATTCTCCTTCTCGCGCTTCCTGGTACCGTATCTGTCGGGGTTCACGGGCTGGAGCCTGTTCATGGACTGCGACATGCTGATGCGCGCCGACATCGCCGAACTGTGGGCGCTGCGCGACGATCGCCATTCGGTCATGTGCGTCAAGCACGACTACCAGCCCAAGGTGGAGACCAAGTTCCTCGGCCAGACGCAGACCAAATACGAGAAGAAGAACTGGTCGAGCGTCATGCTGTTCAACAACGCCAAATGCCAAGCGCTGACGCCGGACTACGTCAACACCGCCACCGGCCTGCAGCTGCACCAGTTCAAATGGCTCGACGGCGACGAGAACATCGGCGAACTGCCGGCGGAGTGGAACTGGCTGGTCAATGAATACGACCACAATCCCGAGGCCCGGAACGTGCATTTCACCGATGGCGGGCCGTATTTCGACGAGTATCGCAACGACGACTACGCCGAGGAATGGTTTGCCGCGCGCGAGCGGACGCTGTTCGTCCAGCAGCGCGGCGCCTGAGGTCTTGCGGCGGGACTGCGGGATATGAGCGCCATGACGCAGGCGAGTGATGCGCGCGGGCTGCCCGAATCGCGTGACGGCTGGGCGGCGTTCTTCGGCGGCTTCGCCCGCGTCGTCCTCGTCGCCAACAGCGACGCGGTCGATATCGCGGCGCTGTCGGCGCGCTACGGCGACGGCACGCTCTTCGTCTTCTTCAACAAGGTGTTCAAGGTTCTCGACGCGCCCTTCGATCGGCCGTCGTTGCTGATCGCCCGCAGCAGCCAGGCGGGCGCCAACATCGTCTACCGCCGGGAAGTCGGCGCCGTGCTGCAGTTCCTGCGCGGTCCGCAATTCCATGGCATCGCCAATCTGAAGGCCGGCGCCGCAGAGACCTTCAGCCCGGCCGAATCCTTCGAGGGCGCGCCGGTCGGCTTCCTCGACCTCGCCCCGGTCTTTGCCGATTTCTATCCGACCACCCATGTCCCGACGAGCGGCTTCGCGCTGGCCTTCTGGCTCGCCGAAGCCTGTCCGGCACTGCCGATCGTGCTGGCCGGCTTCACCGCGCGCCGCTCGACGCGCTGGAAGCTGTTCCACGACCATGAGTGGACCTTCGAGCAGATGGTGAACCGGCTCTTGGTGCGCACCGGTCGCCTGACGATGGATGGCGGCGGTAGTGCCGGCGAATGGTCGCGAATCGCCACGCGGATTCCGGGCGTCACGGCCGCCGATGTCGCGCTCGTCTCCTCGGAGGTTCTGTCGGAACGGCTCGAAGGCACCAATCAGGCGATCGACCGGCTGATGTCGCTGACGCGGCTGCAGGGCCGGCTCGACGCATTCCTGCGCGGGCTGAAGCCGAAGACGCGAAAGCAGAAGCTGGCGGAGCAGGCGGCCAGGGCATCGTCAGAAGGCAAGTGACGAACGCCGCGGCCGGTTCGTTCGAATATCGACTCATGCGCAGCCTCAACACTCGCTGGTGTCGGGCAAGTGGTCGCGATGGCCAGACTTGTCCGTTTCGCGGGTGAGGGCGGTTTAGTCCTGCGTCCTGTGAGCGCGGTTTCGGCACTCCGGGCGGTGTTTCGACGAAAAAGGGTGTTGCAGTTCGCGCCGCGAGGCGATATCTGGGCGCCACCGTAGGGGTATAGCTCAGTTGGTAGAGCGGCGGTCTCCAAAACCGCAGGCCGTAGGTTCGAGCCCTACTGCCCCTGCCAGCAACGCGAACGAGAGTTTTCCCCGGCAGCCCTTGTGAATCATTCCGAGGGCGGCTAAGTGGGGCATTCTTAATGACATATGGCGCGTGGGGCGATCGCTAGCCTTCATGCGCCTTAGCCGTGAGCGGTTTATGGCCAAGACCAATCCCTTCAGCTTTCTTCAGCAGGTCCGGTCGGAGACCGCGAAGGTGACGTGGCCCACCCGTCGCGAGACCGTCATTTCGACGATCATGGTTTTCGTGATGGTGGCGTTCGCCGCGACCTTCTTCTTTATCGCGGATCAGCTGCTCGGCTACGTCGTCGGCCTGATCATGAGCGTCTGATCCGGACGCTGCAGGAGTTATCACCAGTTTCATGACCGCTCGTTGGTACATCGTCCACGCCTATTCGAATTTCGAAAAGAAGGTGGCAGAATCGATCGAGGAGCAGGCCCGTCAGAAGGGTCTGTCCGATAAATTCGAGAAGATTCTCGTGCCGACCGAGAAGGTCGTCGAGGTGCGCCGCGGCCGCAAGGTCGATGCCGAGCGCAAGTTCTTCCCCGGCTATGTCCTGGTCAAGGCCGAGCTCACCGACCAGGTGTTCTCGATGATCAAGAACACGCCGAAGGTCACCGGCTTCCTGGGCGCCGAGAACCGGCCGACCCCGATCACCGAGAAGGAAGCCGAGCAGATCCTCGCGCAGGTCCAGGACGGTGTCGAGCGGCCGAAGCCGACCGTCTCCTTCGATATCGGCGAGCAGGTGCGGGTCTCCGACGGCCCCTTTGCGTCGTTCAACGGCATCGTTCAGGAAGTCGACCAGGAGCGCGCGCGTCTCAAGGTGGAAGTTTCGATCTTCGGGCGTGCGACGCCGGTGGATCTCGAATTCGGTCAGGTCGAGAAGGCCTGATCCGAACGGGCGCCAAGCCCATCCTCGTGCGGGAGGCGCTCGGGCTTTAGCCGGCCCCTGTTCCGGACCGCGCGGACTGCAGACTGCCGGATGTCCGGCTGGCTTCGTGCCGGCCGCCCGGCGTGAACATTGAAGGCAGGTACAAATGGCTAAGAAAGTACAGGGCCAGCTGAAGCTTCAGGTCCCGGCCGGTTCGGCGACGCCGTCGCCGCCCATCGGTCCGGCGCTGGGTCAGCGCGGCATCAACATCATGGAATTCTGCAAGTCGTTCAACGCGCAGACCCAGGAGCAGGAAAAGGGCCAGCCGATCCCGGTGGTCATTACCTACTACCAGGACAAGTCCTTCACCTTCGCGATGAAGACCCCTCCGGTGAGCTACTTCCTCAAGAAGGCCGCCAACCTCAAGAGCGGCTCCAAGGAGCCGGGTCGCAGTGTCGCCGGTTCGGTGACGCGCGAGCAGGTTCGCGAGATCGCCGAGAAGAAGTTCAAGGATCTGAACGCGAACGACATTGATGCGGCGGTTCTCATGGTCGAGGGCTCTGCCCGCTCCATGGGCCTCGAAGTGGCGGGCTGAGACGATGGCAAAGAGTGGCAAGCGAATCCGTAGCGCCCGCGAGGGCATCGAGCGCACCAAGCTGTATGGCCTCGACGAAGCCGTGCAGATGCTCAAGGACCGGACCAAGACCAAGTTCGACGAGACCATCGAAGTTGCGATGAACCTCGGCGTCGACCCGCGTCATGCCGACCAGATGGTCCGCGGCGTGGTCAACCTGCCGAACGGCACCGGCCGGACCGTCCGCGTCGCCGTCTTCGCACGTGGCGACAAGGCCGAGGAAGCCAAGGCTGCCGGCGCCGACATCGTCGGTGCGGAAGACCTCGTCGAGCAGGTCCAGGGCGGCACGATCGACTTCGACCGTGCGATCGCCACGCCAGACATGATGGCCCTTGTCGGCCGTCTCGGTAAGGTGCTCGGCCCCCGCGGTCTGATGCCGAACCCGCGCGTCGGTACGGTGACCCCGGACGTCGCAGCGGCCGTCAAGGCTTCGAAGGGCGGCGCCGTCGAGTTCCGCGTCGAGAAGGCCGGCATTGTGCATGCCGGCGTTGGCAAGGCCAGCTTCGACAGCAAGGCGATCGTGGAGAACATCCGCGCCTTCGCCGATGCGGTCCAGAAGGCCAAGCCGTCGGGCGCCAAGGGCAACTATGTCCAGCGCATCGCGGTGACCTCGACGATGGGCCCCGGTGTGAAGGTCGATCCGTCGACCGTCGGCGCCTCGCAGGCCTGACCCTTACAAATTGGAAGCGGCGTCCCTATATCCGCCGCTTCCCCATCAAGGTTCCGGGCTCGTCCCGGTACGTGGAGGCTTTTGAAAGCCTCCTGAATGCCTGTCCGAGATTGTGGGCGGCCGGTGCTTCGGCTCCGGTCATAATCGTTAGATAGCCCTCATGAGACGGGGAAGTTCCGAGTTTTCCGGCATCGCCGGTCTGGTCGGTTCGAACCTCTGAATGCCTTGCGTCGCCCATCGGTTCCACGGAGCTGCTGCGGGTTGGCCGGGGGGACAGGATCTCCGAGCGTCGCCCGGATGGTCCGGGCGGCAAAAGGCAACCGGCCTCGTTTCGCAAGAACCGGGGCTAACTGGAGAGAGGCAGTGGACAGAGCGGAAAAGCGCGAATTCGTCACGTCCCTTCACGAGACCTTCCAGGCCTCGGGAACGGTCGTCGTGGCCCACTATGCCGGTCTCACGGTCGCGCAGATGAACGATTATCGTTCGAAGATGCGCGTCGCGGGAGGCACCGTCAGAGTCGCGAAGAACCGCCTCGCCAAGATCGCTCTTGAAGGCACGGACGCCGCAGGCATCTCGAATCTGTTCGAGGGCCAGACGCTGATCGCTTATTCGAGCGATCCGGTGGCGGCGGCCAAGGTGACCAACGACTTCGCCAAGGGGAACGACAAGCTCGTTATCCTCGGCGGTTCGATGGGCGCCACGACACTCGATGCAGACGGTGTGAAGGCCTTGGCCACCATGCCGTCGCTGGACGAACTCAGGGCCAAGCTGGTCGGCATGATCAATACGCCGGCTACTCGGATCGCTGGAGTTCTCCAGGCGCCTGCGGGGCAACTCGCACGCGTTTTCGGTGCCTATGCCAAGAAAGACGAAGCGGCGTGAGGATGGTTCCTCGCTGCACACCTCAAAGTTCGAACCTGAAGGAATACTAACATGGCTGATCTCGCCAAGATCGTTGAAGACCTGTCGGCCCTGACCGTCCTCGAGGCGGCTGAGCTGTCGAAGATGCTCGAAGAGAAGTGGGGCGTCTCCGCCGCCGCTCCGGTCGCCGTTGCGGCCGCTGGTGGTGGTGCTCCGGCCGAAGCCGCCGAAGAGCAGACCGAGTTCAACGTGATCCTCGCATCTGCCGGTGCGCAGAAGATCAACGTCATCAAGGAAGTCCGTGCGATCACGGGTCTTGGCCTCAAGGAAGCCAAGGACCTCGTCGACAACGCGCCGAAGCCCGTCAAGGAAGGCGTGGACAAGGCCGAGGCCGACAAGATCAAGGACCAGCTCGAGAAGGCTGGCGCCACGGTCGAAGTCAAGTAATCGCGGTTCGCCGCGCTTACGCAGAACATCCGGGGGCGGGACGGCAATTTGCCGTTCCGCCTTCCGTGCTCGCCATAGGGTTCCGGCCCTTCGGGGTCGATCAGGCGGGCAGGGCACTCTCCGCGGTGCGGCACGGTAAGACGCGGGACGGGAATGCAGTGCGTGTGTTCGAACGGCTTGCCGGCAAGCCTTTCGAAGACGCGGGCCCAGCGCCCGACAGATCGGTCAGTCGCTGCCGCCGCAGGGCGCAGCGGAGTCTCTCGGCGGAGAGACAGAGGAATTTCAGCCCTTTGGTCGAGGGCGATATCACGAGAAGGAGCGACGATGTCTCAGACGACGACGTTTAGCGGTCGCAGGCGCGTGCGCAAGTTCTTCGGGTCGATCCCCGAAGTGGCCGAAATGCCGAACCTGATCGAGGTCCAGAAGGCCTCCTACGATCAGTTCCTGATGGTGGACGAGCCGGTAAACGGGCGTCTGGACGAAGGGTTGCAGGCCGTCTTCAAATCGGTCTTCCCGATCTCCGACTTCTCCGGCCAGGCCATGCTGGAATTCGTCAAGTACGAGTTCGAGCAGCCGAAATTCGATGTCGAGGAATGCCGTCAGCGCGATCTGACCTATGCTGCGCCGCTGAAGGTGACGCTGCGCCTTATCGTGTTCGATGTCGACGAGGACACCGGCTCCAAGTCCATCAAGGACATCAAGGAGCAGGACGTCTACATGGGCGACATGCCGCTCATGACGATGAACGGTACCTTCATCGTCAACGGCACCGAGCGCGTCATCGTCTCGCAGATGCACCGTTCGCCGGGCGTCTTCTTCGACCATGACAAGGGCAAGAGCCACTCGTCGGGCAAGCTGCTCTTCGCGGCGCGCGTCATTCCCTATCGCGGTTCCTGGCTCGACATCGAGTTCGACGCCAAGGACGTCGTGCATGCGCGCATCGACCGGCGCCGCAAGATCCCCGTGACCAGCCTCTTGATGGCGCTGGGCATGGATGGCGAAGAGATCCTGTCGACCTTCTACGACACCGTGAAGTTCGAGAAGGACAAGAACGGCTGGCGCGTTCCCTTCTCGGTCGAGCGCGTGCGCGGCCAGGGTGCGGTCGTCGATCTGATCGACGCCGACAGCGGCGAAGTGCTGGTCGAGGCCGGCAAGAAGGTCACCGCGCGCCAGGCGCGTCAGATGCAGGAGAAGGGCGTCAAGGCGCTCCGTGCGACCGAGGACGATCTGGTCGGCTCCTACATCGCCGAGGACATCGTCAATCCCGAGACCGGCGAGATCTATCTCGAAGCCGGCCAGGAACTGGAGATGACCGTCGACGCCAAGACCGGCGAGCGCAAGGGTTCGCTGATCGACCTGATCAATGCGGGCTACGACGAGTTCACCGTTCTCGACATCGACCACGTCAATGTCGGCGGCTACATCCGCAACACCCTCGCGGTGGACAAGAACGAAGGCCGTCAGGACGCGCTGTTCGACATCTACCGGGTCATGCGCCCGGGCGAGCCGCCGACGATGGAAACCGCCGAGGCGATGTTCCAGTCGCTGTTCTTCGATTCCGAGCGCTACGATCTGTCGGCCGTCGGCCGCGTCAAGATGAACATGCGTCTCGACGTCGACGCCGAGGACACCGTGCGCGTGCTGCGCAAGGAGGACATCCTCGCGGTCGTGCGCACGCTGGTCGACCTGCGCGACGGCAAGGGCGAGATCGACGACATCGACAATCTTGGCAACCGCCGGGTGCGCTCGGTCGGCGAGCTGATGGAGAACCAGTACCGCGTCGGTCTGCTGCGCATGGAGCGGGCGATCAAGGAGCGCATGTCGTCGGTCGAGATCGACACCGTCATGCCGCAGGACCTGATCAACGCCAAGCCGGCGGCCGCCGCCGTGCGCGAGTTCTTCGGTTCCTCGCAGCTCTCGCAGTTCATGGACCAGACCAACCCGCTGTCGGAAATCACCCACAAGCGTCGTCTCTCGGCGCTTGGACCCGGTGGTCTGACCCGCGAGCGCGCCGGCTTCGAAGTCCGCGACGTGCATCCGACCCATTACGGCCGTATCTGCCCGATCGAGACGCCGGAAGGCCCGAACATCGGACTGATCAACTCGCTCGCCACCTTCGCGCGGGTGAACAAGTACGGCTTCATCGAGAGCCCGTACCGCAAGGTGGTCGATGGCGTGGTCACCCACGACGTCGTCTATCTGTCGGCCATGGAGGAATCCAAGCATCACGTCGCCCAGGCGAACGCGATCCTGACGGATGACAACCAGTTCCAGAACGAGTTCGTGGTCTGCCGCCACCAGGGCGACGTCTTCATGACGCCGCGCGACAATGTCGACCTGATGGACGTCTCGCCGAAGCAGCTCGTGTCGGTCGCGGCCGCGCTCATTCCGTTCCTCGAGAACGATGACGCGAACCGCGCACTGATGGGCTCGAACATGCAGCGTCAGGCTGTGCCGCTGGTGCGCGCCGAAGCGCCGTTCGTCGGCACCGGCATGGAGCCGATCGTGGCCCGCGACTCGGGTGCCGCCATCGGCGCCCGCCGCACCGGCATCGTCGACCAGGTCGACGCGACGCGTATCGTCATCCGGGCGACCGAGGATCTGGAAGCCGGCAAGTCCGGCGTCGACATCTATCGTCTGATGAAGTTCCAGCGCTCGAACCAGAACACCTGCATCAACCAGCGTCCGCTGGTCGCGGTGGGTGACCGGGTCGAGAAGGGCGACATCATCGCCGACGGTCCGTCGACGGATCTGGGCGATCTCGCCCTCGGCCGGAACGTGCTCGTCGCGTTCATGCCGTGGAACGGCTACAACTACGAGGATTCCATCCTCCTGTCCGAGCGCATCGTCGCCGACGACGTCTTCACCTCGATCCACATCGAGGAGTTCGAGGTCATGGCGCGTGACACCAAGCTTGGACCCGAGGAGATCACGCGCGACATTCCGAACGTCTCGGAAGAGGCGCTGAAGAACCTCGACGAGGCCGGCATCGTCTATATCGGTGCCGAGGTGCAGCCGGGCGACATCCTGGTCGGCAAGATCACGCCGAAGGGCGAAAGCCCGATGACGCCGGAAGAGAAGCTTCTGCGCGCCATCTTCGGTGAGAAGGCGTCCGACGTCCGCGACACCTCCAACCGCATGCCTCCGGGCGCCTATGGCACCGTCGTCGAGGTTCGCGTGTTCAACCGCCACGGCGTCGAGAAGGACGAGCGCGCCATGGCGATCGAGCGCGAGGAGATCGAGCGCCTCGCCAAGGACCGCGACGACGAGCAGGCGATCCTGGATCGCAACGTCTACGGTCGCCTGATCGAGATGCTCGACGGCAAGGCTGCGGTCGCGGCGCCGAAGGGCTTCAAGAAGGGCTCCGTCATCACCGCCGAGGCGATGGGTGAATACCCGCGGTCGCAGTGGTGGATGTTCGCCGTCGAGGACGAGAAGACCCAGGCGGCTCTCGAGGATCTGCGTAACGTCTATGACGAAGCCAAGAAGACCCTCGAGCAGCGGTTCATGGACAAGGTCGAGAAGGTCCAGCGCGGCGACGAGCTGCCCCCGGGCGTCATGAAGCAGGTCAAGGTCTTCGTCGCCGTCAAGCGCAAGATCCAGCCGGGCGACAAGATGGCCGGCCGTCACGGCAACAAGGGCGTTGTCTCGCGGATCCTGCCGGTGGAAGACATGCCGTTCAATGCGGACGGCACCCATGTCGACATCGTGCTGAACCCGCTGGGCGTGCCGTCGCGCATGAATGTCGGACAGATCCTGGAGACCCATCTGGGTTGGGCCTGCGCCGGCATGGGCCGGAAAATCGGCGACATGCTGGAGGCCTACCAGACCAGCAAGGACGTCTCGCCGCTGCGCGACGAGATTGCCGGGCTGCTGGGCGACAGCGATCGCAACGAGAAGGTGAAGAACTACGACGACGAAAGCGTTCTGACGCTGGCCAAGCAGATGAAGCGCGGCGTCTCCATCGCCACGCCGGTCTTCGACGGCGCGGTCGAGCAGGACATCGTCGAGATGCTGGAGAGGGCTGGGCTGAACGGCTCGGGCCAGGTCACGCTCTATGACGGGCGTACCGGCGAAGCCTTCGATCGGCAGGTCACGGTCGGCTACATCTACATGCTGAAGCTGCACCACCTGGTGGACGACAAGATCCACGCCCGTTCGATCGGACCGTACTCGCTCGTGACCCAGCAGCCGCTGGGCGGCAAGGCGCAGTTCGGTGGCCAGCGCTTCGGCGAGATGGAGGTCTGGGCGCTCGAGGCATACGGCGCGGCCTACACGCTGCAGGAGATGCTGACGGTGAAGTCGGACGACGTCGCGGGCCGTACCAAGGTCTACGAGTCGATCGTGCGCGGCGACGACGCGTTCGAATCCGGCATCCCGGAGAGCTTCAACGTGCTGGTCAAGGAAATGCGCTCGCTCGGCCTCGACGTCGATCTGGCGAACTCCGCCGCCGAGCTGCCGGCTCCGGCCGACCTGCCGGACGCTGCCGAATAGGCCATTCATGACAGGACCGCGGCGCGCCGCGGTCCGGGCCGGCGCCCCTTCGGCGCCGGTCCTCGACGATTGAAGAATTTGAGCCGCCGCCGGTAACCCCCGCCGCGGCCCGGGGCAGGCGCCCCAGAAGGAGAAAAGCCATGAACCAAGAGGTCATGAACATCTTCAATCCGCAGGTGGCTGCGCAGACGTTCGATTCGATCCGGATCTCGCTTGCCTCGCCTGAGAAGATCCTCTCCTGGTCGTTCGGCGAGATCAAGAAGCCCGAGACGATCAACTACCGTACGTTCAAGCCCGAGCGCGACGGCCTTTTCTGCGCGCGCATCTTCGGTCCGATCAAGGACTACGAGTGCCTGTGCGGCAAGTACAAGCGCATGAAGTACAAGGGCATCATCTGCGAAAAGTGCGGCGTCGAGGTCACCCTCTCGCGCGTGCGTCGCGAGCGCATGGGCCATATCGAGCTCGCCGCGCCGGTCGCCCACATCTGGTTCCTGAAGTCGCTGCCGAGCCGCATCGGCACGCTGCTCGACATGACCCTCAAGGATATCGAGCGGGTTCTCTATTTCGAGAACTACATCGTCACCGAGCCGGGCCTGACCTCGCTGAAGGAGCACCAGCTCCTGTCCGAGGAAGAGTACATGATCGCCACCGACGAGTTCGGTGAGGATTCGTTCACGGCACTGATCGGCGCCGAGGCGATCCAGGATCTGCTCGGCTCGATGGATCTCGAGACGATCGCCGGCGATCTGCGTTCGGAGCTCGCGGAGACCACCTCCGAGCTCAAGACGAAGAAGCTGATGAAGCGGCTGAAGATCGTCGAGAACTTCCTGGAATCCGGCAACAAGCCGGAATGGATGATCATGAGCGTCGTTCCGGTGATCCCGCCGGACCTGCGCCCGCTTGTCCCGCTGGACGGCGGCCGCTTCGCGACCTCCGATCTCAACGACCTGTATCGCCGCGTCATCAACCGGAACAACCGTCTCAAGCGGCTGATCGAGCTGCGCGCACCGGGCATCATCATCCGCAACGAAAAGCGGATGCTGCAGGAGTCCGTCGACGCGCTGTTTGACAACGGCCGTCGCGGCCGCGTCATCACGGGTGCCAACAAGCGCCCGCTGAAGTCGCTCTCCGACATGCTCAAGGGCAAGCAGGGCCGGTTCCGTCAGAACCTGCTCGGCAAGCGCGTCGACTATTCCGGCCGTTCGGTCATCGTGACCGGTCCGGAGCTGAAGCTGCACCAGTGCGGCCTGCCGAAGAAGATGGCCCTCGAGCTGTTCAAGCCGTTCATCTATGCGCGCCTCGACGCCAAGGGCTTCTCGTCCACGGTCAAGCAGGCCAAGAAGCTGGTCGAGAAGGAGCGTCCGGAAGTCTGGGACATCCTCGACGAGGTCATCCGCGAGCATCCGGTCCTGCTGAACCGTGCGCCGACGCTGCACCGTCTCGGCATCCAGGCGTTCGAGCCGGTGCTGATCGAGGGCAAGGCCATCCAGCTGCACCCGCTGGTCTGCACGGCGTTCAACGCCGACTTCGACGGTGACCAGATGGCGGTGCACGTGCCGCTGTCGATCGAGGCGCAGCTCGAAGCCCGCGTCCTGATGATGTCGACCAACAACATCCTGCACCCGGCGAACGGCCAGCCGATCATCGTGCCGTCGCAGGACATGGTGCTGGGTCTGTACTACCTGTCGATCATGAACGAGAACGAGCCGGGCGAAGGCATGGCCTTCTCCGACATCGGCGAGATGGAGCAGGCGCTGTTCACCGGCGCCGTGACGCTGCACTCCAAGATCAAGGGCCGGTTCAAGACCATCGACGCCGAGGGCAACCCGGTCTCGCAGATCTACGAGACCACCCCGGGCCGCATGCTCATCGGCGAGATCCTGCCGAAGAACGCCAAGGTTCCCTTCGACATCTGCAACGAGCTGATGACGAAGAAGAACATCTCGCGGATGATCGATCAGGTGTATCGCCACTGCGGTCAGAAGGAGACGGTGATCTTCTGCGACCGGATCATGCAGCTCGGCTTCCGCCATGCCTGTACCGCGGGTATCTCGTTCGGCAAGGACGACATGCTGATCCCCGAGACCAAGCCGCAGATGATCGGCGAGACCCAGGCGCTCGCGAAGGAATACGAGCAGCAGTACAATGACGGCCTGATCACCCAGGGCGAGAAGTACAACAAGGTCGTCGACGCCTGGGCCAAGTGCACGGACAAGATCGCCGACGAGATGATGGCCCGCATTAAGGCCGTCGAGTTCAACGAGGACGGCCGTCAGAAGCCGATGAACTCGATCTACATGATGTCGCATTCGGGCGCGCGTGGTTCGCCGACCCAGATGCGTCAGCTGGCGGCGATGCGCGGCCTGATGACCAAGCCTTCGGGCGAGATCATCGAGACGCCGATCATCTCGAACTTCAAGGAAGGCCTGACCGTTCTCGAGTACTTCAACTCGACCCACGGTGCCCGTAAGGGTCTGGCCGACACCGCCCTGAAGACCGCCAACTCGGGTTACCTGACCCGTCGTCTCGTCGACGTCGCGCAGGATTGCATCATCACGCAGGTCGACTGCGGGACCGACAAGGGTCTGACGATGCAGCCGATCGTCGATGCCGGCCAGGTGGTCGCATCGCTGGGCCAGCGCGTGTTGGGCCGGACCGCGCTCGAGGACATCGTGCATCCGCTCACCGGTGAGGTCATCGTCAAGGGTGGCGTCACCATCGAGGAGCCGGATGTCGAGATCATCGAGAAGGCCGGCATCCAGTCGATCAACATCCGTTCGGCGCTGACCTGCGAAATCCGCACCGGCATCTGCGGCACCTGCTACGGCCGCGATCTGGCCCGTGGCACGCCCGTCAACATGGGCGAGGCCGTCGGTGTCATCGCCGCACAGTCGATCGGCGAGCCGGGCACGCAGCTCACCATGCGGACCTTCCACATGGGCGGCACCGCGCAGGTGGTGGATTCCTCGTTCCTCGAGGCGTCCTACGAAGGCACGGTGCAGATCCGCAACCGAAACGTGGTGCGCAACTCCGACGGCCAGCTGGTCGCCATGGGCCGCAACATGGCCATCCTGATCATGGATCAGGCGGGCAAGGAGCGGGCCTCGCATCGCGTCACCTACGGCAGCCGCGTCTATGTGGACGATGGCGATACCGTGCGGCGCGGCCAGCGTGTCGCCGAGTGGGACCCGTATACCCGCCCGGTGCTCACCGAGCTCGACGGTACGGTGGACTTCGAGGATCTGGTCGACGGCATTTCGGTGTCCGAGCAGGCCGACGAGGCCACCGGCATCACCAAGCGTGCGGTCATCGACTGGCGGGCGAGCCCGCGCGGTCAGGACCTCAAGCCGGCGATGGTCATCAAGGGCGACGACGGCGAGGTTCTCAAGCTGCCGCGCGGTTCCGATGCCCGCTACTACCAGTCGGTCGACGCCATCCTGTCGGTCGAGCCGGGCACGCGGGTGTCGGCTGGTGACGTCCTGTCGCGTATTCCGATGGAAAGCGCCAAGACCAAGGACATCACCGGTGGTCTGCCGCGCGTCGCCGAGCTGTTCGAGGCCCGCAAGCCGAAGGACAACGCGGTCATCGCCGAGATCGACGGTACGGTGAAGTTCGGGCGCGACTACAAGAACAAGCGCCGGATCATCATCGAGCCGCACGAGGAGGGCGCCGAGCCCGTCGAGTACCTGATCCCGAAGGGCAAGCCGTTCCATCTCCAGGAAGGCGACGTCATCGAGAAGGGCGACTACATCCTCGACGGCAACCCGGCACCGCACGACATTCTGGCCATCCGCGGCGTGGAGGCTCTCGCGAGCTACCTCGTCAACGAGATCCAGGAGGTCTACCGGCTCCAGGGCGTTCTGATCAACGACAAGCACATCGAGGTCATCGTCCGGCAGATGCTGCAGAAGGTCGAGATCGTCGAATCCGGCGATAGCGGCTACATTCCGGGCGACCATGTCGACCGGATCGAGCTGGCGGAGCTGAACGAGCGTCTGAACGAGGAGGGCAAGCGTCCCGCCTCGGGCAATCCGGTCCTGCTGGGCATCACCAAGGCGTCGCTGCAGACCCCGTCCTTCATCTCGGCTGCCTCCTTCCAGGAGACGACCCGGGTGCTCACCGAGGCTGCGGTCGCCGGCAAGACGGACACGCTGCAGGGCCTCAAGGAGAACGTCATCGTCGGCCGACTCATCCCGGCCGGTACCGGTGGCACCATGACCCAGGTCCGCCGCATCGCCACGGCGCGCGACGACCTGATTCTCGACGATCGCCGCAAGGCGGCCAACGTCGCCGAGACCGACCGGATGCTGACCTCGGTCAGCGACCCGGCCGAATAGGCCTTAACCGCCTGTTAACAACCTTCAGGGGCCGCCTTAGGGCGGCCCTTTGTCGTTCTGACGCCTTGATGCGGCGCTGCACGGCGCGAGCGCCCGCAATCTGCTGGCGCTTTCCGGCAGGACCGGGGGATCGGGGTTGACGAGGGGGGAGGGAATCGATAGATAGCCCTCCAACAGAGCCGATGTGAAGCCGACTCTTCCCAAGGACGCCGCGTCCGGGATCCAGAGCTTCAAACAAGGCTTCGTTCAACGAGACGCCACATCGCTGTATGCACGATCGCCCTGGCGGTCCTCTGCTTCGTGCCGGGCAGTTCGCAATACATGCGAACGATATGCTCGGTTTCGTGCATGGAGAAGTCCACTCCATGTACGGGCGGGCTGCTTCGTTTCGAACTTTGGATTTGGAAGAAGAGGGAAGGTTGGAATGCCGACCATCAACCAGCTTGTCCGCAAGCCTCGCGTACGTCCCACCGAGCGCAATACGGTCCCGGCACTCGAAGCGAACCCGCAGAAGCGCGGTGTCTGCACGCGAGTTTATACGACGACCCCGAAGAAGCCGAACTCGGCTCTGCGTAAGGTCGCCAAGGTTCGCCTCGTCAACGGTTACGAGGTGATCGGCTATATCCCGGGCGAGGGGCATAACCTTCAGGAGCACTCCGTGGTGATGATCCGCGGCGGTCGCGTGAAGGATCTTCCCGGCGTTCGCTATCACATCATTCGCGGCGTGCTCGACACGCAGGGTGTCAAGAACCGGAAGCAGCGGCGTTCGAAGTACGGCGCCAAGCGTCCGAAATAAGCCCAACGCTGATCACTGGAAGAGACGATAAATGTCCCGCCGTCACAGAGCCGAAAAGCGCGAGATCAACCCGGACCCGAAGTTCGGCGATCTCATCGTATCCAAGTTCATGAATGCCGTCATGTATGACGGCAAGAAGTCGGTTGCCGAGCGCATCGTGTATGGCGCGTTCGACGCCGTCCACGAGAAGTCCCGCCAGGACGCCGTGGCGATCTTCCACCAGGCGCTCGAGAACATCTCGCCGCATGTGGAAGTCCGTTCGCGCCGCGTTGGTGGTGCGACCTACCAGGTCCCGGTCGACGTTCGTCCGGAGCGCCGTCAGGCACTGGCCATTCGCTGGCTGATCACTGCGGCCCGTAACCGCAACGAGACGACCATGGTCGATCGCCTTTCGGGCGAACTCATGGACGCCGCCAACAACCGCGGTACCGCCGTGAAGAAGCGCGAAGACACGCACCGCATGGCGGAAGCGAACCGCGCCTTCTCGCACTACCGCTGGTAATTCTAGCTTCTGTCCGAAAGGCGACGCCCGATGGCACGCGACTATAAGATCGAAGATTACCGTAATTTCGGCATCATGGCTCACATCGATGCGGGAAAGACGACGACGACCGAGCGGGTGCTCTTCTACACCGGCAAGTCCCACAAGATCGGCGAAGTGCACGACGGCGCTGCGACGATGGACTGGATGGAGCAGGAGCAGGAGCGCGGCATCACGATTACCTCCGCTGCGACGACCACCTTCTGGCAGGGTCGCGACGGCAAGAAGCGCCGCTTCAACATCATCGACACCCCGGGCCACGTCGACTTCACCATTGAAGTCGAGCGTTCGCTCCGTGTGCTCGACGGTGCGATCGCACTGCTCGACGCCAATGCCGGTGTCGAGCCGCAGACCGAGACCGTCTGGCGCCAGGCCGACAAGTATCATGTCCCGCGCATGATCTTCGTCAACAAGATGGACAAGACCGGCGCCGACTTCTACCGCTGCGTCGAGATGATCAAGTCGCGCCTCGGTGCGCGTCCGGTCGTGATCCAGCTGCCGATCGGCGCCGAGAACGAGTTCAAGGGCGTCGTCGACCTCATCGAGATGAAGGCGCTTGTCTGGCGCAACGAGAATCTCGGTGCCGAGTGGGACATCGTCGAGATCCCGGACGATCTGAAGGATCGCGCCGAGGAATATCGCGAGCTGATGATCGAGGCTGCGGTCGAGATCGACGAAGCCGCCACCGAGAAGTATCTCGAAGGCGAGATGCCCGACAATGATGAACTGCGTCGCCTGATCCGCAAGGGGACCTGCGACGTCTGGTTCACCCCGGTTCTGTGTGGCTCGGCCTTCAAGAACAAGGGCGTTCAGCCGCTGCTCGACGCCGTCGTCGACTTCCTGCCGTCGCCGGTCGAAGTCCAGGCGATCAAGGGTATCGACCCGAAGACCGATGGCGAGATGATCCGCAAGTCGTCGGACGACGAGCCGCTGTCGATGCTGGCCTTCAAGATCATGAACGACCCGTTCGTCGGCTCGCTCACCTTCGCCCGCATCTATTCGGGTGTCCTCACCAAGGGCTCCTCGGTGATGAACACGGTGAAGGACAAGCGCGAGCGCGTCGGCCGCATGCTGCAGATGCACTCCAACTCGCGTGAGGACATCGAAGAGGCGTATGCAGGCGACATCGTGGCGCTGGCCGGTCTCAAGGAGACCACCACGGGCGACACGCTCTGCGATCCGCTGAAGCCGGTCATTCTCGAGCGCATGGAATTCCCCGATCCGGTCATCGAGATCGCGATCGAGCCGAAGACCAAGGGCGACCAGGAGAAGATGGGCCTCGCGCTCAACCGCCTGGCAGCCGAGGATCCGTCCTTCCGCGTCAAGACCGACGAGGAATCCGGCCAGACGATCATCGCCGGCATGGGTGAGCTTCACCTCGACATCCTGGTCGACCGCATGAAGCGGGAGTTCAAGGTCGAGGCGAATATCGGTGCACCGCAGGTGGCATACCGCGAGACGATCACGCGGAAGGCCGAGGTGGACTACACCCACAAGAAGCAGACCGGTGGTACGGGTCAGTTCGCCCGCGTCAAGCTTGTGTTCGAGCCGGCCGAGATCGGCGAAGGGTTCTCCTTCGAGTCGAAGATCGTCGGCGGCGCCGTGCCGAAGGAATACATCCCGGGCGTCCAGAAGGGCATCCAGTCCGTCCTCGGTGCGGGTCCGCTTGCGGGCTTCCCGATGGTCGACATCAAGGCCGAGCTCCTCGACGGTGCTTACCATGACGTCGACTCCTCGGTCCTAGCCTTCGAGATCGCCTCCCGTGCGGCGTTCCGCGAAGCCATCCAGAAGGCCGGTCCGCGCCTGCTGGAGCCGGTGATGAAGGTCGAGGTTGTGACGCCTGAGGATTACGTCGGCGATGTCATCGGCGACTTGAACTCGCGGCGTGGTCAGATCCAGGGCACCGAGCCGCGCGGCATCGCGCAGGTCGTCAACGCCATGGTCCCGCTGGCCAACATGTTCGGTTACGTGAACCAGCTCCGCTCGATGTCCCAGGGCCGCGCCCAGTACACGATGCAGTTCGATCACTACGAGCAGGTTCCGAACCAGGTCGCTGACGAGATCCAGAAGAAGTTCGCCTGATCGCGAACGGCTTCGAGACGAATAGGGCTCCCTGAGCCCGGACTAGACAAACGGAGTGGCAAGATGGCCAAGAGCAAATTCGAGCGCAACAAGCCGCATGTGAACATCGGCACGATCGGTCACGTTGACCATGGCAAGACGTCGCTGACGGCGGCGATCACGAAGTACTTCGGCGAGTACCGTGCGTACGACATGATCGACGCGGCGCCGGAAGAGAAGGCGCGCGGCATCACGATCTCGACGGCGCATGTGGAGTACGAGACGGAAGCCCGTCACTACGCCCATGTCGACTGCCCGGGCCATGCCGACTACGTGAAGAACATGATCACCGGTGCCGCGCAGATGGACGGCGCGATCCTGGTGTGCTCGGCCGCCGACGGCCCGATGCCGCAGACCCGCGAGCACATCCTCCTGGCCCGCCAGGTCGGCGTGCCGGCGATCGTGGTGTTCCTGAACAAGGTCGACCAGGTCGACGACGCCGAGCTCCTGGAGCTGGTTGAGCTCGAGGTTCGCGAGCTGCTGTCGTCCTACGATTTCCCGGGTGACGACATTCCGATCATCAAGGGCTCGGCGCTGGCCGCCCTCGAGGACTCCAACAAGGAGATCGGCGAGGACGCGGTGCGTGAGCTGATGAAGGAAGTCGACGCCTATATCCCGACCCCGGAGCGTCCGGTCGACCAGCCGTTCCTGATGCCGATCGAGGACGTGTTCTCGATCTCGGGTCGTGGCACGGTGGTGACCGGCCGCGTCGAGCGCGGCATCGTCAAGGTCGGCGAGGAAGTCGAGATCGTCGGCATCCGCGACACCAAGAAGACGACGGTGACCGGCGTCGAGATGTTCCGCAAGCTGCTCGACCAGGGCCAGGCCGGCGACAACATCGGCGCGCTGGTTCGCGGTGTCGATCGTGAAGGCGTCGAGCGCGGTCAGGTCCTGTGCAAGCCGGGTTCGGTGAAGCCGCACACGCGCTTCATGGCCGAGGCCTACATCCTGACGAAGGAAGAGGGTGGCCGTCATACGCCGTTCTTCACCAACTACCGCCCGCAGTTCTACTTCCGCACGACGGACGTGACCGGCGTGTGCACGCTCCCCGAGGGCACCGAGATGGTGATGCCGGGCGACAACGTGACGATGGACGTGACGCTGATCGTGCCGATCGCGATGGAAGACAAGCTGCGCTTCGCCATCCGCGAAGGCGGCCGCACCGTCGGCGCCGGCATCGTCGCCTCGATCATCGAGTAGGACGACGCGATCTCGGGGACGCCGCACGCTTGAGAGCGGCGTCCCCGGTTCTTTGCCCCCCCGCGGGCGAGCCGGGGTTCGCCCCGCGCGACATTGGCTGCTTTGACAAGACAAGCGCTCGGAAAGCGCCGCCGCGCCGGTGGTCTCCGACGAGAGGACGAATAAAATGAACGGCCAGAATATCCGCATCCGCCTCAAGGCGTTCGATCACCGGGTTCTCGATGCGTCGACCCGCGAGATCGTGTCGACCGCTAAGCGCACCGGCGCGAATGTGCGGGGGCCGATCCCGCTGCCGACGCGGATCGAAAAGTTTACCGTGAACCGTTCGCCGCACGTCGACAAGAAGTCGCGCGAGCAGTTCGAAATGCGCACCCACAAGCGGCTCCTCGACATTGTCGATCCGACGCCGCAGACGGTTGATGCGCTCATGAAGCTCGACCTCGCCGCCGGCGTTGATGTCGAGATCAAGCTCTGATCCGAGCACGGGAAGGATAACGCCCATGCGTTCAGGTGTGATAGCACAGAAGGTCGGCATGACCCGCGTCTACAACGACGTCGGTGAGCATGTTCCGGTCACCGTCCTGAAGGTCGAGAACCTCCAGGTCGTCGCCCAGCGGACCAAGGAAAAGAACGGTTACACCGCCGTCCAGGTCGGCGCTGGCCTCGCCAAGGTCAAGAACACGTCCAAGCCGATGCGCGGCGTGTTTGCCCAGGCTTCGGTCGAACCGAAGCGCAAGCTCGTCGAGTTCCGCGTGTCGGACGACAACATGATCGACGTCGGTGCCGAGATCACGGCCGAGCACTTCGTGCCGGGCCAGATGGTCGACGTGACCGGCACCTCGATCGGTAAGGGCTTCGCCGGCGCCATGAAGCGCCACAACTTCGGCGGCCTGCGCGCCACCCACGGCGTGTCCGTCTCGCACCGTTCGCACGGTTCGACCGGTCAGCGTCAGGATCCCGGCAAGGTCTTCAAGAACAAGAAGATGGCCGGCCATATGGGCGACGTCCGCGTGACCACGCAGAACCTGCAGGTCGTGCGCACCGATCCCGAGAAGGGCCTGATCCTGGTTCGTGGCGCCGTCCCGGGCTCCAAGGGTGGCTGGATCGAAATTCGTGACGCCGTGAAGGCGTCGCTGCCCGACAACGCGCCGAAGCCGGCCGCGCTCCGCAACGCCGGAAACGGTGCTGCTGTCGAGACCGCGGACGCTTCCGAGGGAGCGGAATAATGGACGTTACGATCAAAAGCCTCGACGGCAACGACGCCGGCACGGCGACCCTGGCCGACGACATCTTCGGTCTCGAGCCGCGCGAAGACATTCTTCAGCGCATGGTTCGCTGGCAGCTGGCCAAGCGCCAGCAGGGCTCCCACCAGACCCTCGGCCGTGCGGAAATCGCACGGACCGGCGCCAAGCTGTACCGCCAGAAGGGCACCGGTCGTGCCCGTCACGGCTCGGCGCGTGCGCCGCAGTTCCGCGGTGGTGGCAAGGCCCACGGTCCGGTCTCGCGCAGCCATGCGCATGACCTGCCGAAGAAGGTGCGGGCCCTTGCCCTGCGCCATGCGCTGTCGGCCAAGGCCAAGTCGGGCGGCATCGTCGTCATCGACGAGCTGAAGGCTGCCGAAGGCAAGACCAAGGCGATGGTCAAGACCTTCGCCGATCTGGGCCTGACCAACGCGCTGTTCATCGGTGGTGCGGAGCTCGACGCGAACTTCACGCGCTCGGCTCGCAACATCCCGCAAATGGACGTGCTGCCGGTTCAGGGCATCAACGTCTACGACATTCTCCGCCGCCAGACGCTTGTTCTGTCGAAGGCTGCGGTCGAGGCTCTCGAGGAGCGGTTCAAATGACCGATCTGCGCCATTACGACGTCATCACGAGCCCGGTGATCACCGAAAAGTCGACGCTTCTGTCCGACAACAACCAGGTGGTCTTCAACGTCCCGGGGACGGCGACCAAGCCGGACATCAAGGCCGCCGTCGAGGCGCTCTTCAATGTCAAGGTGACCGCCGTCAACACCATGGTCCGCAAGGGCAAGGTCAAGCGCTTCCGTGGCCGCATCGGCCGCCAGAGCGATCAGAAAAAAGCCGTCGTGACGTTGGCCGAAGGCCAGTCCATCGACGTCTCGACCGGTCTTTGATCGGGACCGGAGGGAGCTAGGCAATGGCACTTAAGAATTTCAAACCGAACACGCCGAGCCAGCGTCAGCTGGTCATCGTCGATCGCTCGGGCCTCTGGAAGGGCAAGCCGGTCAAGCAGTTGACCGAGGGCCTCAGCCAGAAGGGCGGCCGCAACAATGCCGGTCGCGTCACGGCTCGCTACCAGGGCGGCGGTCACAAGCGGACCTACCGCATCATCGACTTCAAGCGTCGCAAGTTTGACGTGTCGGCGACGGTCGAGCGGATCGAGTACGATCCGAACCGCACCGCCTTCATCGCGCTGCTGAAGTACGAGGATGGCGAGTTCGCCTACATCCTGGCGCCGCAGCGCGTGGCTGCCGGCGACACGGTGATCTCGGGCCTGTCCGGCGTCGACGTCAAGCCGGGCAACGCGATGCCGCTGTCGGCCATGCCGGTCGGCACGATCGTCCACAACGTCGAGATGAAGCCGGAAAAGGGTGGTCAGATCGCCCGTTCGGCTGGCGCCTATGCGCAGCTCGTCGGTCGTGACTCGGGTCTGGCGATCCTGCGCCTGAATTCGGGCGAGCAGCGCCTGGTCCCGTCGTCCTGTCTCGCGACGGTCGGCGCGGTCTCCAACGCCGATCACTCGAACATCAACCTCGGCAAGGCTGGTCGTTCGCGCTGGCTGGGTCGTCGCCCGCACGTTCGCGGTGTCGTGATGAACCCCGTCGATCACCCGCATGGTGGTGGTGAAGGTCGTACGTCCGGTGGTCGTCACCCGGTTTCGCCGTGGGGCAAGCCGACCAAGGGCAAACGTACCCGCCAGAACAAGTCGACTGACAAGTTCATCATGCGCTCGCGCCATCAGCGCAAGAAGTAAGAGGATTTCTTCATGACACGTTCCGTCTGGAAGGGTCCGTTCGTCGATGGCTACCTTCTCAAGAAAGCCGAGAAGGGGCGCGAGAGCGGCCGCAACGATGTGATCAAGATCTGGAGCCGTCGTTCGACGATCCTGCCCCAGTTCGTCGGTCAGACCTTCGGCGTCTACAACGGCTCGAAGCACATTCCGGTGTCGGTCAACGAGGATATGGTCGGACACAAGTTCGGCGAGTTCGCTCCGACCCGCACCTATTACGGCCACGGCGCCGACAAGAAGGCGAAGAGGAAGTAGCAATGGGCAAGGCCAAAGCCGAACGTCGGCTGTCGGAGAACGAGGCGAGAGCGGTCGCCCGGACGATCCGTGTCAGCCCGCAAAAACTGAACCTCGTCGCGCAGATGATCCGCGGCAAGAGGGTCGACGCCGCACTCGCGGACCTGACCTTCTCGCGCAAGCGGATCGCCGAGACGGTCAAGAAGACGCTGGAAAGCGCCATCGCCAACGCCGAGAACAACCATGATCTCGACGTCGATTCGCTGGTCGTCGCCGAGGCTTATGTCGGCAAGTCGATCACGATGAAGCGCTTTCATGCCCGCGGTCGCGGTCGTGCCAGCCGCGTCGAGAAGCCGTTCTCGCATCTGACGATCGTCGTGCGCGAGATCGCCGCAATCGAGGAGGCCGCATAATGGGTCAGAAGATCAATCCGACCGGTTTTCGGCTCGGCATCAACCGCACCTGGGATTCGCGCTGGTATGCGAACACCGGCGAGTACGGTCACCTGCTGCACGAGGATCTGAAGATCCGCGCCTATCTGCTCAACGAGCTGAAGCAGGCCGCGGTCTCCAAGATCGTCATCGAGCGTCCGCACAAGAAGTGCCGTATCACGATCCACTCGGCGCGTCCGGGCATCGTCATCGGCAAGAAGGGCGCCGACATCGAGAAGCTTCGCAAGAAGCTCGCCGCGATGACCAACGCCGAGACGCACATCAACATCGTCGAGGTGCGCAAGCCCGAGACCGATGCGACCCTGGTGGCTCAGTCCATCGCCCAGCAGCTCGAGCGCCGCGTGGCGTTCCGCCGTGCGATGAAGCGTGCCGTCCAGTCCGCCATGCGCCTCGGCGCGGAAGGCATCCGCATCAATTGCGGTGGCCGTCTCGGCGGCGCGGAGATCGCGCGCACCGAATGGTACCGCGAAGGCCGGGTGCCGCTGCACACGCTGCGCGCCGACATTGACTACGGGACTGCCGAAGCCAAGACGGCCTACGGCATCTGCGGCGTCAAGGTCTGGATATTCAAGGGCGAGATTCTCGAGCACGACCCGATGGCCTCCGAGCGCCGTCAGGTCGAAGGCGAGGGTCAGGGCGGCGGCGGTCGTCGTCGCGAGCACGCCTGAGCCTTATCGAATTCGGAGTGACATAAGATGCTGCAGCCAAAGCGCACAAAGTACCGGAAGGCGTTCAAGGGACGCATTCACGGTACCGCAAAAGGCGGAACCGGCCTTAATTTCGGCGCCTTCGGATTGAAGGCGATGGAACCAGAGCGGGTCACCGCGCGTCAGATCGAGGCGGCCCGCCGCGCGATCACCCGCCAGATGAAGCGCCAGGGCCGCGTGTGGATCCGGATCTTCCCGGACCTGCCCGTGACCTCCAAGCCGACCGAAGTCCGCATGGGTAAGGGCA
Source organism: Aurantimonas sp. DM33-3 (assembly GCF_014334315.1). Taxonomy (NCBI): domain Bacteria; kingdom Pseudomonadati; phylum Pseudomonadota; class Alphaproteobacteria; order Hyphomicrobiales; family Aurantimonadaceae; genus Aurantimonas; species Aurantimonas sp. DM33-3. The sequence goes on from NZ_JACSGS010000001.1 coordinate 224,657, forward strand.
AGGGGTCCGTTGACTATTGGGCGGCGCGGGTGCATCCCGGCCGCGTGGTCTTCGAGATCGACGGTGTCGACGAGACGACGGCCCGCGAGGCGCTTCGTCTCGGCGCGGCCAAGCTGCCGATCCGTACGCGCTTCATTCAGCGCATTGCCGAATAGGAGAGTTTGAAGTGAAAGCTTCCGACGTCAAGACAATGACCCAGGACGAACTCACCGACGAGCTCGCCAAGCTGAAGAAGGAGCAGTTCAACCTGCGCTTCCAGCGTGCCACGGGTCAGCTCGAGAACACCGCCCGCGTGCGCAAGGTGCGCCGCGACATCGCGCGGATCAAGACGATTTCTCGCCTGAAGGCGGGCGAGGCCAAGGCCTGAGGACGAGAATATGCCCAAACGTATCCTGCAGGGGACCGTCGTCTCCGACAAGAACGACAAGACGGTAGTGGTCCTGGTGGAGCGTCGCTTCACCCACCCGCTGTTCAAGAAGACCGTGCGCCGTACCAAGAAGTACAAGGCGCACGACGAGAGCAATCAGTACAAGGTCGGCGACATCGTCTCCATCGAGGAGACGCGGCCGATCTCGCGCGACAAGAGCTGGATCGTCGTTTCGAGCGAAGCGGCAGCAGCCAGTTGATGATTTGGCCGGGACGCGCGCGTTATGCGCACCCCGGCAGCAAGCTTTGAAGGCGGTCTGACATGATTCAGATGCAAACAAACCTCGACGTCGCGGATAACTCCGGTGCGCGTCGTGTCATGTGCATCAAGGTATTGGGCGGCTCGAAGCGGAAATATGCCTCGGTCGGCGACATCATCGTCGTTTCCGTGAAGGAGGCAATTCCGCGGGGCCGTGTGAAGAAGGGCGACGTGATGAAGGCCGTGGTGGTACGTACCGCCAAGGACATCCGCCGCGCCGACGGTTCGGTGATCCGGTTCGATTCGAACGCCGCGGTCCTGATCGACAACAAGAAAGAGCCGGTCGGCACCCGTATCTTCGGCCCGGTTCCCCGCGAGCTTCGCGGCAAGAACCACATGAAGATCGTCTCGCTGGCCCCCGAAGTTCTGTAAGAAGGAGAGCGGACGATGCAGAAGATCCGCAAGGGCGACACGGTCGTCGTGCTCGCCGGCAAGGACAAGGGCCGGTCGGGTGAAGTCATTAAGGTGATGCCGAAGGACGGTCGTGCATTGGTGCGTGGGATCAACATGATCAAGCGCCACCAGCGTCAGACCGCTTCCCAGGAAGCCGGCATCATCAACAAGGAAGCCGGCATTCAGCTTTCCAACCTGGCGGTCGCTGACCCGAAGGACGGCAAGGCGACCCGCGTCGGCTTCAAGGTACTCGACGATGGCACCAAGGTGCGCGTCGCCAAGCGCTCGGGAGAGCAGATCAATGGCTGATACGGAAACCGCTTACGAGCCGCGCCTCAAGCGCGTCTATCGCGAAGAGGTCCGCAAGACGCTTCAGGACCAGTTCTCGTATCAGAACGAGATGCAGGTCCCGCGCGTCGACAAGATCGTCATCAACATGGGCGTCGGCGAGGCAACTGCCGACTCCAAGAAGCCGACGGTCGCTGCCGAGGACCTGGGCCGCATCGCGGGCCAGAAGCCGGTCATCACCTATGCGCGCAACTCCATCGCAGGCTTCAAGGTCCGCGAAGGCATGCCGATCGGCGCCAAGGTCACGCTGCGCAAGGACCGCATGTACGAGTTCATGGACCGGCTGGTGCAGATCGCACTGCCGCGTGTCCGCGACTTCCGCGGCCTGAACCCGAAGAGCTTCGACGGTCGTGGCAATTTCGCCATGGGCGTCAAGGAGCACATCGTGTTCCCGGAGATCAACTACGACAAGGTTGATCAGATGTGGGGCATGGACATCATCGTCTGTACGACGGCGAACACCGACGACGAAGCCCGGGCGCTGCTGACAGCGTTCAACTTCCCGTTCCGCCAGTAACGGCTGACGAGCAAAGGACGAGATAATGGCCAAAAAGGGCATGATCGAGCAGAACAAGCACCGTCAGAAGATGGTGGCGAAATACGCCGCCAAGCGGGCTGCTCTGAAGGCGATCACCAAGAATGCCGACGCCCCCATGGAAGAGCGATTTCAGGCGCAGCTCCAGCTCGCGGAACTGCCGCGGAACGGGTCGAAGGTTCGCATTCGTAACCGCTGCGAGGTGACGGGCCGTCCGCGCGCCTACTATCGCAAGCTGAAGATGAGCCGCATTGCGCTCCGGGACCTGGGCAACAACGGCCAGATCCCCGGTATCGTGAAGTCGAGCTGGTAAGGAGGTATAGACATGTCTTTGTCTGATCCGCTCGGCGATATGCTGACCCGTATCCGCAACGCCATCATGCGCAACAAGTCCTCGGTGACGACGCCCGCGTCGAAGCTGCGCGGCCGTGTGCTCGACGTCCTCAAGGACGAGGGCTACATCCGTGGCTACACCCAGACCGAGTTCGTTGCCGGCAAGTCCGAGTACGAAATCGAGCTGAAGTACTACGAAGGCGGACCCGTCATCCGGGAGATCGCCCGCGTCTCGAAGCCTGGTCGTCGCGTCTATGTGTCGGCCAAGACGATTCCGCAGGTCGCGAACGGTCTGGGCATCTCGGTCCTGTCGACGCCGAAGGGCGTCATGGCCGACCATAGCGCCCGTGAACAGAATGTCGGCGGCGAGGTGCTCTGCCGCGTCTTCTGACGCGGCAGCACTGACGCCCAGCGAACGCACAGGGTTTCGAAATGTCTCGTATTGGTAAGAAGCCGATCGCACTGCCGGAGGGTGTCTCTGCCACCGTCGACGGTCAGACCGTGACGGCAAAGGGCCCTAAGGGCGAGCTCACCTTCGTGGTGAACGAGGAAGTCCTCGTGAAGATGGAAGACGGCGCGGTCCAGGTGGATCCGCGCGACAATTCCAAGGATGCACGCTCCAAGTGGGGCATGTCCCGCACGATGATCTCCAACATCGTCAACGGCGTGAAGACGGGCTTCGAGAAGAAGCTCGAGATCAACGGCGTCGGCTATCGTGCCTCGCTGCAGGGCAAGAACCTGCAGCTGGCCCTTGGCTTCTCGCACGATGTGATCTACCCGGTGCCGGAAGGTATCCAGATCACCGTGCCCAAGCCGACCGAGATCGTCATCTCGGGCATCGACCGTCAACGGGTCGGGCAGGTTGCGGCAGAGATTCGCGAGTACCGCGGCCCCGAGCCCTACAAGGGCAAGGGCGTCAAATATGCTGACGAGACGATCGTCCGCAAAGAGGGCAAGAAGAAGTAGGGCTCGTAATGGCTACCTTGAAGGAAAATCTGCGACGGCGGGCCTCGCGCATCCGCCGCTCGATCAAGAAGGTGGCGAACGGTCGTCCTCGGCTGTCCGTCCATCGGTCTTCGAAGAACATCTATGCGCAGATCATCGACGACACCGCGGGCCGTACGCTCGCCGCTGCCTCGACCCTCGACACCTCGCTGCGTTCGCAGCTGAAGACGGGTGCCGACACCGAGGCCGCTGCGGCGGTTGGCAAGCTGGTCGCCGAGCGTGCGAAGGAAGCCGGCGTCACCGACGTGGTTTTCGATCGTGGCGCGTTCATCTATCACGGCCGCATCAAGGCACTCGCCGAATCGGCACGTGAAGGCGGTCTCAACTTCTGAGGCCGCTCGGGCGCATCGCCCGTACCATTGCGGCCGCTTGACGCGGTCGCCACCGACAGACGCCTCCGGAAAAGAACAAGGAACAGGATATGGCGCCTCGTAACGATCGACGTGAAGACCGCGATGACGGTTTCGTCGACAAGCTCGTTCACATCAACCGCGTTGCCAAGGTGGTCAAGGGTGGCCGTCGCTTCGGCTTCGCCGCCCTCGTCGTCGTCGGCGACTTGAAGGGCCGCGTCGGCTTCGGCCACGGCAAGGCACGCGAAGTGCCGGAGGCCATCCGCAAGGCGACGGAAGCCGCCAAGCGCGATTTGATCTTCGTGCCGTTGCGCGACGGTCGTACGCTGCATCATGACGTCAGCGGTCGCCACGGCGCCGGCAAGGTCATCCTGCGCGCCGCCGAGGCCGGTACCGGCATCATCGCCGGCGGCCCGATGCGCGCCGTCTTCGAAGCCGTCGGCATGCATGACGTCGTCGCCAAGTCGCTCGGCTCGTCGAACCCCTACAACATGGTTCGCGCGACCTTCGACGGCCTGAAGCAGGCCATGCATCCGAAGGACGTCGCTTCGCGTCGCGGCATCAAGTACTCCGAGCTCCAGGCACGTCGCCGGGAAGTCATCGGTGCGCAGGCCGCTTCCGAGGATTGATTGGATGCGGGGAGTTCGGCGAACTCCTCGCGCTTTGACTGAAGGAGCCAATCGATGGCCGAAACCAAAACCGCAGGCAGCACCGTCACCGTCGTGCAGACCGGCAGCCCCATCCGTCGCTCCGCCGACCAGCGCCAGACGCTGATCGGTTTGGGGCTGAACAAGATGCACCGTCGCCGGACGCTCGAGGATACCCCCGCCGTGCGTGGGATGATCGCTAAGGTCGCCCATCTCGTGCGCGTGGTCGAGCCGGCCTGACGAGTGCGTGGAGCGGCATCGCGTTGGGCGCGGCCGCACCAGACCGTAATTTTGCCAGAGCATCGGGCTACCGCGCAGGGCAGGGCGTTGCCCACCCTCCGGTAGACCAGGAGAAGCAACATGAAACTCAATGAGATTTCCGACGTCGAGGGCGCGACCCACTCGCGCAAGCGTGTCGGTCGCGGAATCGGTTCGGGCAAGGGCAAGACCGGTGGTCGTGGCGTCAAGGGACAGAAGTCCCGTTCGGGCGTCTCGATCAACGGCTTCGAGGGCGGCCAGATGCCGCTGTTCCGCCGTCTGCCGAAGCGTGGCTTCGTCAACATCTTCGCCAAGAACTTCAACGTCGTGTCGCTCGGACGCGTGCAGCAAGCGATCGACGCCGGCAAGCTCGACGCCTCGGCGACGGTCGATCTCGCAGCCCTCAAGGCTGCCGGTCTGGTGCGTCGCGCCAAGGACGGCGTGCGCGTCCTGGGCGACGGCGAATTGACCGCCAAGGTCTCCTTCCTCGTCGACGGCGCCTCCAAGTCGGCCGTCGAGAAGGTCGAGAAGGCTGGTGGTTCCATCAAGACCGTGGGAGCGGAAGCCTAAGGCTTCTTGCACCCGGCGGACGCGGCGTCTATCTCTCGGTCTTCCTCATGGAGGAGCCCGCCGGTAGACGGCGCGGCTGACGGTACGGGCGCGCATTCGATGCCGACCCGCCGGACAACCCCGGAGACAGGTAAAGTATGGCATCGGCTGCGGAACAACTCGCCGCGAATTTGAACTTTTCGGCCTTTGCGAAGGCTGAGGATCTCAAGAAGCGCATCTGGTTCACCCTGGGTGCGCTTCTGGTGTATCGGCTCGGCACCTACATTCCGATGCCGGGCATCAACCCTGACGCGCTCGCGCAGGCCTTCCAGCAGCAGTCGACCGGCATTCTCGGTCTGTTCAACATGTTTTCCGGCGGTGCCGTCGGACGCATGGCGATCTTCGCGCTGGGAATCATGCCCTACATCTCCGCTTCCATCATCATTCAGCTGATGACGTCGGTCATTCCGTCGCTCGAGCAGCTGAAGAAGGAAGGCGAGCAGGGCCGCAAGGTCATCAATCAGTACACCCGCTACGGCACCGTGCTTTTGGCCACGGTCCAGGCCTACGGTATCGCTGCCGGCCTGCAGACCCAGCCCGGCATCGTCGTCGATCCGGGCATGTTCTTCCAGGTCTCCGCGGTGATTACGCTGGTCGGCGGCACCATGTTCCTGATGTGGCTGGGCGAGCAGATAACCGCCCGCGGCATCGGCAACGGCATCTCGCTGATCATCTTCGCCGGCATCGTGGCTCATCTGCCTTCTGCTATCGCGAATCTCCTCGAGCTCGGCCGCACCGGCGCGCTGTCCACCGCTGTGATCCTTCTGGTGATCGTCGTGGCGGTTGCCTGCATCGCGGTCATCGTGTTCTTCGAGCGCGCCCAGCGCCGGCTGCTGATCCAGTATCCGAAGCGTCAGGTCGGCAACCGGATGTTCCAGGGCGACACGTCGCATCTGCCGCTGAAGCTGAACACCGCCGGCGTCATTCCGCCGATCTTCGCCTCTTCGCTCCTGCTTCTGCCGGTGACGATCGCGAATTTCACCAGCACGGAGGATCTGCCGGGCTGGGCTTCGGCGACGATCGCTTCGCTCGGCCACGGCCAGCCGCTCTACATGGCGATGTATGCCGGCCTGATCGCGTTCTTCGCCTTCTTCTACACGGCCGTCGTGTTCAATCCGAAGGACACGGCCGACAATCTGAAGAAGCATGGCGGCTTCATTCCGGGCATCCGTCCGGGCGAGCGCACGGCCGAATACATCGACTACGTGCTGACCCGCATCACGGTCGTCGGCGCCATCTATCTGGTGATCATCTGTCTTCTGCCGGAATTCCTGATCTCGGCCGTGGGTGTCCCGTTCTATCTTGGCGGCACGTCGCTGCTGATCGTCGTCAGCGTCACGATGGATACTGTTGCGCAGGTGCAGGGGCACCTCCTGGCGCACCAGTATGAGGGCCTCGTGAAGAAGGCGAAACTCAGGGGTGGAAGACGGGGGGCCAGATGAGGCTGATATTGTTGGGGCCGCCGGGAGCCGGGAAGGGCACCCAGGCGCAGCGCCTGATCGAAACGCACAAGATCCCGCAGCTCTCGACCGGGGACATGCTGCGGGCCGCTGTGACCGCCCAGTCCGAAGTCGGGCTGAAAGCCAAGGCGGTGATGGATTCCGGCAATCTCGTCTCGGACGACATCGTCAACGCGATCGTCTCCGAGCGGATCGACCAGGCGGACTGCGCCGAGGGCTTCATCCTCGACGGGTATCCGCGGACGCTGAACCAGGCCGATGCGGTTGAGGCGATGCTGGAGCGCAAGGGGCTGAAGCTCGATCACGTGATCGAGATCAAGGTCGATGACGATATCCTCGTCAACCGCGTTTCGGGTCGCTTCTCCTGCGCCAGCTGCGGCGCGGTCTATCACGACGAGGACAAGCGTCCGAAGGTCGAAGGCGTCTGCGACGTCTGCGGCTCGACGGATTTCAAGCGCCGTCCCGACGACAACGCCGAGACCATGCGCACCCGGCTGCGGTCCTATTACAAGGACACCTCGCCGCTGGTCGGTTACTACCACTGCAAGGGCACGCTGCGTGCCGTCGACGGCATGCAGCCAATCGACGTGGTGACCGAGAGCATCGAGCGCATCGTTTCGGGCAAGGCCTGACGCGTCGAAACCGGCGGCGGCCACAGCCGCCGCAAGGGGGCGGGCGGTTGACTTGTCAAGCCCCGCTGATCTATAGCCTGCGCTATTCGCGAATCCTTAGCGATCGGCGCATGTCTTCATTCGGAGTCCTGCATCGGTCGCTTTCGGCTGCAGGGCCCCGCATCTTGTGTATGGCGGGCCCAGAGCCCATCTAATTCTAGGAGTATGGTTGTGGCCCGTATCGCTGGCGTCAACATCCCGACCAACAAGCGCGTCGTCATCGCGCTGCAGTACATCCATGGTATCGGCGCTGCCCATGCCAAGGACATCGTCAAGAAGGTCAATCTCGGCGACGAGCGCCGCGTCAACGACCTGACCGACGCTGAAGTCCTGCAGATCCGCGAGATCATCGACCGCGACTACCGCGTCGAGGGCGATCTGCGTCGCGAGACCGCAATGAACGTGAAGCGTCTGATGGACCTCGGCTGCTACCGCGGCCTGCGTCATCGTCGCAGCCTTCCGGTTCGCGGTCAGCGCACGCACACCAATGCCCGCACCCGCAAGGGTCCGGCAAAGGCGATCGCCGGCAAGAAGAAGTAAGACGGGTCCTTCCGGAACCGTTTCATACGATGCGGCGCGTCCTCGGGCGCGCCGTGGTGTAGCTGCCGGAATTACGGCGGTGTCGATATCAACAGGACAGTTTAATGGCTAAAGAAGCACAGCGCGTTCGCCGTCGCGAGCGCAAGAACATCACGTCGGGCGTCGCCCATGTGAGCTCGACCTTCAACAACACGCTGATCACCATCACCGATGCGCAGGGCAACTCGATTGCCTGGTCGTCGGCTGGCGCGCAGGGTTTCAAGGGCTCGCGCAAGTCGACGCCGTTCGCCGCGCAGGTCGCTGCCGAGGACGCCGCCAAGAAGGCGCAGGAACACGGCATGAAGACCCTCGAGGTCGAAGTCCGCGGTCCGGGTTCGGGTCGCGAGTCGGCGCTCCGCGCGCTGCAGGCCGCCGGTTTCACGATCACCTCGATCCGTGATGTCACGCCGATCCCGCACAACGGCGTGCGCCCCCGCAAGAAGCGCCGCGTCTGATGCTTTTCGCCGCGTTCGTCTGAGCGCGGTGTGCAGCCGACAGGAAGGGTTCCGCCTTCCGCACTCAGACCTATCGCCACGATTGGATGGTGGCGAGGAAACTGAAAGGCATCCGCATGATTGCTAGCAATTGGCAAGATCTTACCAAGCCGAACCAGGTGGTGTTCAAGAATGGCGGAAGCCGTTCGAAGGCGTCCCTGACGGCCGAGCCGCTGGAGCGCGGCTTCGGCCTGACGCTCGGCAACGCGCTGCGTCGCGTTCTTCTGTCGTCGCTCCAGGGTGCCGCCATCACGGCCATCCAGATCGACGGCGTTCTGCACGAGTTCTCCTCGATCCCGGGCGTCCGTGAAGACGTCACGGACATCGTCCTGAACGTCAAGGAAATCAACATCGGCATGCAGGGCGAAGGCCCGAAGCGGATGGTGGTGCGCAAGCAGGGCCCGGGCATCGTCCGCGCCGGCGATATCCAGACGGTCGGTGACATCGAGGTCCTGAACCCCGAGCACGAGATCTGCACCCTCGACGAGGGCGCCGAGATCCGCATGGAGTTCACGGTCAACACCGGCAAGGGCTACGTCCCGGCCGACCAGAACCGCGCCGAGGATGCGCCGATCGGGCTGATCCCGGTCGATTCGCTATTCTCGCCGGTCAAGAAGGTGTCCTACAAGGTCGAGGCGACCCGCGAGGGTCAGGACCTGAACAAGGACAAGCTGACCATGCAGATCGAGACCGATGGCTCGATCAGCGGTGAGGACGCCGTGGCCTACGCCGCGCGCATCCTGCAGGACCAGCTTTCGGTGTTCGTGAACTTCGAGGAGCCGCAGCGCGACCAGCGCGCGCCGGCCGGTGCCGAGGAACAGATGGCCGAACTGGCCTTCAACCCGGCGCTGCTCAAGAAGGTCGACGAGCTCGAACTGTCCGTGCGTTCGGCGAACTGCCTGAAGAACGACAACATCGTCTATATCGGTGATCTGATTCAGAAGACCGAGGCGGAGATGCTGCGTACGCCGAATTTCGGCCGCAAGTCGCTCAACGAGATCAAGGAAGTTCTCGCGTCCATGGGGCTGCATCTCGGCATGGAAGTGTCGGATTGGCCGCCGGAGAACATCGACGATCTGGCCAAGCGCTACGAAGACCAGTACTAGAACGAGACTGCCTCCCGCCGGCGCCCGCGTCGGCGGGAGGATTTCAATCATTCAAAGGAACGGCGGCCTGTCCCGAGAACGGGGCAGGGACGCAAAGATCCCGACTTCCGGCGCAATGACGCCGGCTTATTTGACTTGAGGAAATCCCATGCGCCACGCAAAACGCGGTCGTAAGCTTAATCGTACCGCCAGCCACCGTAAGGCGATGTTCGCCAACATGGTCGCTTCGCTGATCCTGCACGAGCAGATCGTGACCACCCTGCCGAAGGCCAAGGAACTGCGCCCGATCGTCGAGAAGATGATCACGCTGGGCAAGCGCGGTGATCTGCATGCGCGCCGCCAGGCGATCTCGCAGGTTCGCGACCCGTCGGTCATCGGCAAGCTGTTCGACACGCTGGCTCCGCGTTACGCCGAGCGCAACGGCGGTTACACCCGCGTTCTGAAGGCCGGCTTCCGCCGCGGCGACAACGCCCCGCTGGCCGTCATCGAATTCGTCGATCGTGACCCGGAAGCCCGTGGCGCCATCGATCGCGAGCGCGTCGAGGCCGAAGGCGAGCTCGACGCAGCCTGATCGACCCGATCATCGGAACGAAGGAACGAGGGGCCCATGTGGCCCCTTTTTCATGTCCGCTCCACCCCACGCTATCTGCCGGAGGGTGACCGGCTGACCCGCGCCTCGTCGTGCGGCGTGGGACAGCACGAACGAGGAGGCTAGCGATGGGGCGGGATCGGGTGCTGCTCACCGGCATATCGGGCTTCATCGCAGGCCATGTGGCGCTGCGTCTGCTCCAGGCCGGCTACGATGTGCGCGGAACGGTGCGCGGGCTCGACAAGGCGGACGCCGTTCGCGGCCTGCTCGCCGCCGCCGGTGCGGATATCGATCGGCTGTCCTTCGTCGCTGCGGACCTCACTGACGACGCCGGCTGGGCGGAGGCGGCCGCAGGCTGCCGCTATGTGCTGCACTCCGCATCGCCATTTCCTGCCAGCCCGCCAAGCGATCGGCATGCGCTGGTTCCGGCAGCCCTAGACGGCACACTGCGGGTGATGGCCGCCGCGGAACGCGCTGGCGCCGAGCGGGTCGTCCTGACGTCGTCGGCCGCGGCGATCTATTCGGCCCATCCCCCGCGCCCCGGCGATTCCTACGGAGAGGCCGACTGGTCGGACACGGAAAGCCCCGACATCTCCGCCTACGCCCTGTCGAAGACACTGGCCGAACGCGCTGCCTGGGATACGGCGCGAGACGCGGGGCTCGACCTGGTCGCGATCAATCCTGCGCTGGTTCTTGGGCCTCTGCTGGGGGCAGGCGCGGCGCGAGGCGAGGGCACGTCGGCCGCGCTGATCCGGGCCGTGATGGGGGGCCGTATGCCCGTCGTTCCCGATCTCGCCTTTGCACTGGCCGACGTCCGCGATGTCGCCGACGCGCATCTCGCGGCGATGACGACGCCGTCAGCCGTTGGCCGCCGCTTCGCCCTGTCCAGCGGAACGCTCAGCCTGATCGAGATCGGCAAGGTGGTGGGCGAAGCCTGCCCCGGTGAGGCACGCCGCTTGCCGCGCTGGACATTGCCCGACCGCGTCGTGCGGCTTGCCGCGATCCTGTCGCCGCAGGCACGCGCCGCCGTGCCCGAACTCGGCCGCCGCAAATCGCTGGACACCACGCCGGCGCGCGACATCCTCGGCCTGTCGGCACGGTCGCCGGAAGACGCCGTCGCCGCGATGGCGCAGAGCATCGTGCAGCTGCCGCGGCCCGCCTGAGAGGCCCGCGCATGGGCCGCTCCAGCTTCGGCTGCTACACATTTCGCGTATTCGGTGAGTGTGATGCAAATGCCATGGCGAGGGCCGCCGGGGCGTGGCATAGGCGGGGTCTCGGGGGAGCCAGCAGAAATTTCGTTCAAAACGAGGCAACCTTTTGGCGGCCGAACGCTTTTGCCCTCAAGAACGGGACGCAGCCACGCAAAAGTGGCGACATTTACGCGGATGAAACAACTTCTATGAAAAATGCGGACATCATGAACACCACGGGCCGGCTCTCCATGCGACGCACTTTTCTGACCCTCCTGTGTGCCATGGCGGCATTTGGCGTCCTGACCGCCAGCTACGCGACGGCCGACCTGCCTGACGAGGCGGTTGCGACCAGCACGCAGACGGCGGTCGCAGACTAGGCGACGTCAGCCACACAGATCGGAATGACGAGGAAGGGGCCGCAACGGCCCCTTTTTCGCGTCCGCGGTCTGGTCTATGCGAAAGCAGGCCGTCGTTGCGCGGCGTTTGACCTTTCGCAGGGCAGCATCCGGTTCCAGCGCCCGATCAGGGTGCCGGTCCGATACTGCCGAGCCACCACGGCGGACCGGATATGCAGATGAAACTGATTCTCGCGGGTCTACTGATTGGCGCCGGGGTGCTCGCGGCCCCCTATCTCGACCTCTTCGACGGCGGCGATCCGAAGCCGTCGCTGGAGCAGGATGCGGCGGGCAGCGCGGCGCCGCGCGATGGGGTCGTCCCCCTCGATGACGGCGAGACCCGCGTCGCCGAGGCCGACACCGCCCCGGCCGGGCAGCCGGTACCGTCATCCCCCGTCGGCGAGGCCGATGCCCGCGTGCCGGAGAGCCAGGCGCAGATCCAGCTTTCCTTCGCGCCGCTGGTGAAGCGGACCGCGCCAGCGGTGGTCAATGTCTATGCCGCGCGGGCCGTCCCGGCGCAGCGCTCGCCCTTCGCCGGCGATCCCTTCTTCGGTCAGTTCTTCGGCCAGCCGCGCAACCGCCAGCCGCGGATGGAATCGTCCCTCGGCTCCGGCGTCATCGTCGACGCGTCGGGGCTCGTGGTCACCAACAACCACGTCGTGGCAGATGCGGACGAGGTGAAGATCGGCTTTGCCGACGGGCGCGAGTTCAAAACGGAGGTCCTGCTCAAGGACGACAGCGTCGATCTGGCGGTGCTGAAGATCGAGGGTGAGGGGCCGTTCCCGACCCTGCCGATCGCCGATTCGGACCAACTGCAGATCGGCGATCTCGTGCTGGCGATCGGCAATCCCTTCGGCATCGGCCAGACGGTGACCAGCGGCATCGTCTCGGCGCTCGCCCGAACCCATATCGGCGTTGACGATTTCGGGTTCTTCATCCAGACCGACGCGGCGATCAATCCCGGCAATTCCGGCGGCGCGCTGATCGGCATGTCGGGGGAGCTGGTCGGGGTGAACACCGCCATCTTCTCGCGCTCGGGCGGCTCGAACGGCGTCGGCTTCGCCATTCCAGCCAACATGGTCGCGAGCTTCATCCGTTCGGCCAAGGCCGGCGGCCGCTTCGAGCGGCCCTTCATCGGGGCGAGCTTCGTGCCGGTGACCGCCGACATCGCCGAGGCGGTGGGGCTCGACCGCCCGTCGGGAACCCTCGTCCGGGGCATCATGCCCGGCGGTCCCGCGGAAGCGGCGGGCCTTGCGGTCGGCGACGTGATCCTGGCGGTGGACGGCCTCGAGATCGGCGGCGCAGATGCCCTGGGCTACCGGCTGGCGACGGCCGGGATCGGCAAGACCGTGAGTCTGACAGTGCTGCGCGGCGACGAACGCCGCACGCTGGAACTGCCGCTGCAGCCGGCGCCGGAGATCCCGCCGCGCGACGCCCGCACCATCGACGGGCAGAATCCGTTCGCCGGTGCCACCGTCCTCAACCTGTCGCCGCGCGTGGCGGAGGAGTTCGACATGCCGCTCGAAAAGACCGGCGTGCTCGTGGCGGAGGTGGCGCGCGACTCGCTCGCGCAGCGTTTCGGGCTGCGGCCGGGGGACATCGTCCTCGCTGTCAACGGCGAGCCGGTGAGGACCACGAGGGAGTTGGAGGCCGCCGCCATCGACAGCAATCGCGGCTGGAGCTTCGAGATCGACCGGAACGGACGCCGTCTGGCGCGGCGGGTGCGCTGACATGGCGGATCTCTTCGGCGACGGTGGGGGCGCTCCGAGCGAGCGGCCGCGTCCATCCGCAACGGCGGTGGACGAGCGGAACGACCGCACCCGGCCGCTGGCCGACCGGCTGCGACCGCGCCAGCTCGGCGAGGTCGTCGGCCAGGAACATCTGACCGGCGAGGGCGGGGTCCTGTCGCGCATGCTCGAGGCGACGAGCCTCGGTTCGATGATCTTCTGGGGACCGCCGGGCACCGGCAAGACCACCGTGGCGCGGCTGCTCGCCCATGAGGTGGATTACGCCTTCGAGCAGATCTCGGCGATCTTTTCCGGCGTCGCCGATCTGAAGAAGATGTTCGAGGCGGCGCGGCTGCGCCGCTCCAACGGCAGGCGCACGCTGCTCTTCGTCGACGAGATCCATCGCTTCAACCGCGCCCAGCAGGATTCCTTCCTGCCGGTCATGGAGGACGGCACCGTCGTCCTCGTCGGCGCGACGACCGAGAACCCGTCCTTCGAGCTCAACGCCGCTCTCCTGTCGCGCGCACGGGTGCTGACCTTCAAGCCGCATGGCTCGGCCAGCCTCGTGAAGCTGCTGGAGCGGGCCGAGGCGACCGAGGGCATGGCGTTGCCGCTCGACGAACAGGCGAGGGCAGTGCTGCTGCGCATGGCGGATGGCGACGGCCGCGCCGCGCTGACGCTGGCCGAAGAGGTCTGGCGCGCCAGCCGCAAGGGCGAGATCTTCGACGCGGCGGGCCTGCAGGAGATCGTGCAGCGGCGCGCGCCGGTCTACGACAAGGGCCAGGACGGCCACTACAATCTCATCTCCGCGCTGCACAAGTCGGTGCGCGGCTCGGACCCGGACGCTGCCCTCTACTGGCTGTGCCGCATGCTTGACGCAGGGGAGAACCCCCTGTATCTCGGCCGCCGTCTGGTGCGCATGGCTTCCGAGGATATCGGACTGGCCGATCCCCGTGCGCTGGGCATTGCGCTCGCCGCCAAAGACGCCTTCGACTATCTCGGATCGCCGGAGGGCGAACTCGCGCTGGCCGAGGCGACTGTCTATCTGGCGAGCGCACCGAAATCCAACGCCGTCTACACCGCCTACAAGGCGGCCATGCGCGCGGCGAAGGAACACGGCTCGTTGCTGCCGCCGAAACACATTCTCAACGCCCCGACTGCGCTGATGCGCGACGAGGGCTACGGCTCCGGATATGCCTATGACCATGACGCGCCCGACGCGTTTTCCGGTCAGGACTATTTTCCGGACGAGATGGACCGGCAGCAATTCTACCGGCCGACTGATCGTGGTGCAGAGATCCCGATCGGCGACCGGCTTCAAAATTGGGCGAAACTTCGCCGCAATCGTGACCGCAGGGGTTGATACTTTTCCGGCGACGCCAAGTAATCAGCACCGGTGAGAATATCGCCGGAGTGTCCGCGTGCCCGATCTGTGGCAATATGGCGGCTTGATCGTCCGGGCTTCGTTTGACGCCCCCGAATTTCCATAATCGTGCAAAGCGAGGTTCAGATGTCTCTCGAACCGGGCCAATTGGCCGAACATTCGATAACCGATTACGAGGTCGGTCAAGACAACATGCAACGGTTCGGGCTGGATATTCATAATCCGGTTTTTCCGATTTCCGCCGGCGTCATCATCGCCTTCGTCACCTTCACCCTGCTGTTCCCGACGATGGCGGACGGCTTCTTCGGGTGGCTGCGTCCGGCGATCACCAACACCTTCGACTGGCTGTTCATAATCGCCGGCGACATCTTCGTGCTGTTCTGCCTGTTCCTGATCGTCTCGCCCTACGGCAAGATCCGGCTCGGCGGAAAGGACGCGCGTCCGGACTACGGCTATTTCGGCTGGTTCGCGATGCTGTTCGCCGCCGGCATGGGCATCGGCCTGATGTTCTACGGCGTGTCCGAGCCGATCACCCACTTCACTGCCGCCATGGAAGGCGGATCGGCCGCTCCGCTGGGTGGCGCACCCGGCGACATCGAGGCGGCACGCCGTCTCGGCATGGCCGCCACGATCTACCACTGGGCGCTGCATCCCTGGGCAATCTACGCCGTGGTCGCGCTGGCCCTGGCCTTCTTCAGCTACAATCTCGGTCTGCCGCTGACCATCCGCTCGGCCTTCTATCCGCTGCTCGGCGAGAAGACCTGGGGTTGGCCCGGCCATCTGATCGACATCCTGGCGGTCTTCGCCACGCTGTTCGGTCTGGCGACCTCGCTCGGCTTCGGTGCGGAGCAGGCGGTGTCCGGTCTCAACTTCCTGTTCGGCGTGCCGGATTCGCTCCTGTCCAAGATCGTGCTGATCTGCCTGATCACCGCCGTCGCGCTGGTGTCGGTCGTGGCCGGCCTCGACGGTGGCGTGAAGCGGCTGTCGGAGCTGAACATGGTCCTGGCGCTGCTGCTGATGCTGTTCATCTTTGCGGTCGGGCCGACGATGGACCTCGTCTACGGCTTCTTCGGCAACTCGGTCGCCTATCTGCGCGAGGTCATCCCGCTGTCGAACCCGTTCGGTCGGACCGATGACGGCTATCGCACCGGCTGGACGACCTTCTACTGGGCCTGGTGGATCAGCTGGTCGCCCTTCGTCGGCATGTTCATCGCCCGCGTTTCGCGCGGTCGCACGGTCCGTGAGTTCATCACCTGCGTGCTGCTCATCCCGACCGTCGTCTCGGTGATCTGGATGACGATCTTCGGCGGCACCGCGCTGACCGAAACGATCGCCGGCTACACCGGGATCGTGGACGCCGACCTGTCGGTGAAGCTGTTCGCCATGCTCGGCGAGCTGCCACTGTCCTCGATCAGCTCGTTCATCGGCATCATCCTCGTGATCGTGTTCTTCGTCACCTCGTCGGACTCCGGCTCGCTGGTGATCGACACGATCACGGCAGGCGGCAAGATCGACGCGCCGGTGCCCCAGCGCATCTTCTGGGCGACCTTCGAAGGTCTGGTGGCGATCACGCTGCTGATCGGCGGTGGTCTGGCGGCCCTGCAGGGGGCGGCGATCACGACGGGCCTTCCCTTCGCGGTGCTGCTGCTCGTGCTCTGCTATTCGACCCTGCGCGGCCTCCATGGGGAGCTGAAGCAGCCGTTCCAGCAGCACGCCGAGGCGGAAGCGCGCGCCGCCGAGTAGGCCGCCTTCCCAGGACGAGAATTCGACGGCGGGGCCAGCCACTGGTCCCGCCGTTTTGCGTTCGGACGGCACTCTCTCGGCCCGCCGACACCGGGCTTCCCCGGCATCTTACGCCACGTCGCGCCATCGGTTAGAAGGCGGCCATGTCACAGCTTCTCCTCGTTGCCGCCGGCGGTGCCGTCGGCGCCACCCTCCGGCACCTCTCCGGTATCGCCGCCATGCGCCTGTTCGGCGCAGGATTTCCGTGGGGCACGGTCTTCGTGAACGTCTTCGGCTCGTTCCTGATGGGGCTGTTCATCGAGCTGGCGGCGCGTCGCTTCGGAGCCTCGCAGGAAGTTCGCCTGTTCGTCGCCACCGGATGCCTCGGAGGCTTCACCACCTTCTCGACCTTTTCGCTGGATGCGATGGCGTTGGCCGAGCGCGGATCCCACACACTGGCCGCGATCTACGTGATCGGGTCGGTGGTTGTGGGGATCGCGGCGTTGTTTGCCGGTCTCGCCCTCGCGCGCGGGCTCGCCTGATGCTATCTGCACCAGTTCAAGCGGAAGGCATGAGATAATGGCGTCGGTCGAACAAAGACGGATCGAGGATGACGAGGCGGGATTGCGCCTCGATCGTTGGTTCAAACTGCACTACCCGGGACTGGGCTTCGGCCATTTGCAGAAGCTGCTGCGCTCGGGACAGGTGCGCATCGACGGCGGTCGCGCCAAGACCGATACCCGCGTGCAGCCCGGGCAGATGGTCCGCATTCCGCCGATGAGCGGCGATGCCGGGCGCCCCAAGATCGGGCCGCTGACGGCCAACACCATGCGCGACAAGCACGACGACGAGGTGCTGTCGCAGATGCTGATCTACGAGGACGAAAAGGTCTTCGTCTTCAACAAGCCGGCGGGCCTGGCCGTGCAGGGCGGCTCCGGCCTGAACCGGCATGTCGACAAGATGCTGGAGGCCTGGCGCAGCCGCAAGGGCGAGAAGCCCCGGCTGGTCCACCGCCTCGACCGCGACACCTCCGGCGTGCTGGTCGTCGCCCGCACCCGCGGCGCGGCCACCGCGCTGACCAAGGCGTTCCGCGAGCGCGACACCAAGAAGACCTACTGGGCCATCCTCAAGGGCGTACCGGTGCCCCATGAGGGCCGCATCTCGACCTTTCTCGTCAAGGAACAGACGCCGGACGGCGACCGTATGCGGACCGCCAAGCATGGCGAGGAGGGCGCCGACCATGCGCTGACCCATTACCGGGTCATCGAGAACCTGGCGCAGAACTTCTCCTGGGTGGAGATGGAGCCCTATACCGGTCGCACCCACCAGCTGCGCGTCCACGCGCTGCATATCGGCAACCCGATACTGGGCGACCCGAAATATTTCGAGCACGACACTAACTGGGAGTTTCCCGGCGGCGTCCAGAAGCGGCTGCACCTGCACGCGCGCCGCATCGTCATCCCGCATCCGAGCGGCGGCTTCATCGACCAGATCGCGCCGCTGCCGCCGCACATGATCCAGACCTTCAATCTGTTCGGCTTCGACGAAACGGCGACGAACGACTGATGAAGGCCGTTCTGTTCGATTGCGATGGCACGATTGCCGATTCCTGCGGGGTCATCTGTGCCACGATGCGCCTGGCCTTCGAGGCGCACGGCTTGCCGGCGCCGGAGGATGCCGCGACACAGGGCATCATCGGCCTGTCCCTCGACGAGGCGATCCGGCGGCTGCATCCCGTCGCCGAGCCGGCGCTCGTCGCGACCCTGGTCGACGGTTACCGGCAGGCCTTCCGCATCCAGCGCGCCGATCCCGATTTCCGCGAGCACCTGTTTCCCGGCATGAAGGCGCTGGTCCAGGACCTGGCGGCGCGCGACGACGTGTTCGTCGGGCTGGTGACCGGCAAGTCGCGCCGCGGCGTCGCGTCGATCTGCGAGGCCCATGGCCTGACCGATGCCTTCCTCGCGGTCCGAACGGCAGATGACTGCCCGTCCAAGCCGCATCCGGCGATGGTCGAGGAATGCTGCACGGTCTTCGGCGTCGCGCCGCGCGATGCGCTGGTCGTCGGCGATTCGATCTTCGACATGGAAATGGCCCGGGCCGCGGGCGCCGCGGCGCTGGGGGTTGCCTGGGGCACGCATGAGCCGGCGCCGCTGCTTGCCTCCGGCGCCTATGCCGTGGCCGAAACCGTGACCGGGCTGGTCGAGAGCGTGGATCGCTGGCTGGCGGACTCGATCATCCAGCCCGCGATGCGGCAAGCCGCTCCGGCGCTGTAGGGCAGAGCTCGGCGAGGCCGGCAGACGACAATGGCATGTTGTGCGACGCGGGTGACAGCGCTCCCGTGTGCGGCACGCAAGATGAGAGACACGGATGACGCAGGACAAGGCGAAGGCTGAACTGCCGAAGCGCTTCTACAGCGAGGTGACGCTGGCGCCGACCGACGATGGCTTCGCGGTCCTCCTCGATGGCCGGACGGTGAAGACGCCCGGCCGACGGCCGCTCGCGGTCCCCATGCGGAGGGCCGCCGAGGTGGTCGCCGCCGAATGGGACGCCCAGCGCGAGCGCATCGATCCGGCGACCATGCCGATGACCCGGCTGGTCAACACCGTGGTCGAGGCGATCGCCGACGATCCGATCCCGGTCCGTGACGATCTCGCCCGCTATATCGAGACCGATCTCCTGTTCTATCGCGCCGGCACCCCGGAGCGGCTGGTGGTGCGCCAGCAGGAGCTCTGGGACCCGGTGCTCGACTGGGCGCGGGACAGCTTCGGCGCCCGCTATCTCCTGACCGAGGGCGTCATGCATGTCGCCCAGCCGCCCGCCGCGATCGCCGCCTTTCGGGACCGGCTCGCCGGCATCGACGATCCCTTCAAGGTCGCGGCCATGCACCAGGCGACGACCCTGACCGGCTCGGCGCTGCTGGCCCTCGCCCTTGCCGAAGGGCATCTGTCGGCCGAGGACGTGTGGCTGCGGGCGCATGTCGACGAGGACTGGAACATCGAGCAATGGGGCGCCGACGACGAGGCGAGCGCCCGCCGCGAACTGCGCTGGCAGGAAATGCAGGTCGCGGCCGTCCTTCTGGACACCGAATAAGCCGGTCGCCGCTCGACCCGGGCGGCGGCACTGCTATGGTCTGCCCGCAGGGCAGAACGGTCTCAAGGACCGCGTACAGACGCAACAGGTGAGGAAACAGGCAATGCGCGACATGCTGTCGGAACTCGAGGCGCGGCGCGAGAAGGCCCGCGAAGGCGGCGGCACGAAGCGGATCGAGGCGCAGCACGCCAAGGGCAAGCTGACCGCCCGCGAGCGGCTGACGGTGTTTCTCGACGAGGGCTCCTTCGAGGAGTTCGACATGTTCGTCCAGCACCGGGCGACCGATTTCGGCATGGACCAGCAGCATTATCCCGGCGACGGCGTCGTTACCGGCTGGGGCACGGTCAACGGCCGCACCGTCTTCGTCTTCGCCAAGGACTTCACCGTGCTGGGCGGCTCCCTGTCCGAGGCCCATGCCGAGAAGGTGCAGAAGGTCCAGGACCTCGCTCTGCGCAACCGCGCCCCGATCATCGGCTTCTACGACGCCGGCGGCGCGCGCATCCAGGAAGGCGTCGCAGCGCTCGGCGGCTATGCCGAGATCTTCCAGCGCAACGTGCTGGCCTCCGGCGTCATCCCGCAGATCTCGGTGATCATGGGCCCCTGCGCGGGCGGCGACGTCTATTCGCCGGCGATGACCGACTTCATCTTCATGGTCCGCGACACTTCCTACATGTTCGTCACCGGTCCCGACGTGGTGAAGACCGTGACCAACGAGACGGTCACCGCCGAGGAACTGGGCGGCGCCTCCATCCATACGGTGAAGTCGTCGATCGCCGACGGTGCCTATGACAACGACGTCGACGCGCTGTTGCAGATGCGCCGGCTGATCGACTTCCTGCCGGCCTCCAATACCTCGCCGGTGCCCGAGGTCGACTACAGCCAGTCGGTGACCGCCGAGGACGTGTCGCTGGACACGCTGATCCCGGACAACGCCAACAAGCCGTACGACATCAAGGAATTGATCCGGAAGACTGTCGACGAGGGTGATTTCTTCGAGATCCAGGCCGCCTTCGCCGGCAACATCGTCACCGGCTTCGGCCGCATCGAGGGCCGCACCGTCGGTATCGTCGCCAACCAGCCGATGGTACTGGCCGGCGTTCTCGATTCCGACGCCTCGCGCAAGGCCGCCCGCTTCGTGCGCTTCTGCGACTGCTTCTCGATCCCCGTGGTCACCTTCGTCGATGTGCCGGGCTTCCTGCCGGGGACCGCGCAGGAATATGGCGGCCTGATCAAGCATGGCGCCAAGCTGCTCTTTGCCTATGCCGAGGCGACCGTGCCGAAGGTCACGGTGATCACCCGCAAGGCCTTCGGCGGCGCCTATGACGTCATGGCGTCCAAGCATCTGCGCGGCGACATCAACTATGCCTGGCCGACGGCGCAGATCGCCGTGATGGGCGCCAAGGGCGCGTCCGAGATCATCCACCGCAAGGACGCCAAGGACCCGGAGAAGCTGGCGGCGCACACCAAGGCCTACGAGGAGCGCTTCCTGTCGCCCTTCGTCGCCGCCGAGCGAGGCTATGTGGACGAGGTGATCATGCCGCATTCGACCCGCCGCCGGGTCTCGCGGGCGCTGGCGATGCTGCGCAACAAGGATCTCGAGAACCCCTGGAAGAAGCACGACAACATCCCGCTGTAAGGGGAGCTGGGGCAGGGCGGCGACGAGCGCCCGGCCTGCCCGGAATGCGGGCGATCAGTGCTGGGCCCATTCGGCGATGGCGGCGCCCATCGCCGGGTGCATAAGGTAGCCGTAGAGATCGTGCGGGTTGGAGACGAGGGCCCCGGTCGTCGCATCCGCATAGTGCCAGCAATTGTAGATCTTGCGGTCGCTGATCTGCCCGACGAAGCCGGCGCGCATCATGGCGCCGAAGGTGGACCGCATCCGCTCGACATGGGCGATGTAGTCGTCCTCGGCGTGGATGTTGCGCCATTGCCGGATCTGCCGCGGGAACTCCTCGTTCGCCCGTGCCCAGCCGCCGAGCAGATTGCGCCGCACGCCCGGTTCGCCCAGCGGGCAGCCGCAGGTAATCCAGCGCGCGACATGGCCGCCACGTGCCCGCAGCGGCTCGTATTCGCTCATGTAGGACAGCTTCCACAACACGTCCCAGGCGACGATGCAGCCCATGCTGTGGGTCAGGAGGCAGATATCGTCGCGCGCCTCCATTGCTGGGAGAAGCACCGACTGCAGTCGGCTTCGGATCGCCGAGGAGACGATCTGCGAGGTGAGATAGGCCGAGAAATCCGGCAGGGCGCCGGAGATCAGCCGGTCGTTCAGAAAGCCGAAGGTGAAGAGCTGGCCGAACAGGCTGGCGATGTCTGCCGCCTCGTCGAGCAGCCGCCAGTCCTCCGCCTCGGCCAGGACGGCGCGATAGGTCGCCCGGTTGAAGCGGCGCAGCGCCGAGGTGAGGGCGTAGCCCACCTCGATCAGGTCGAAGGGCAGGGCCGGCCGGAACGCATAGCGCGGATCGTTGGTCGCGGTGAGGATGGCGCGCTTGGCAGGATCGGCCGCGGCGATCTCGTTGTTGATGTCGCCGTAATAGATGAAGGACAGCTTGAGGTCGCCGGCCTCGAGATCGGACAGCGCGATCCCGGCGTCTGCCCGTCGCAACCCCTCGCGAAGGGCCGTTCCGACCATCTCCGCCATCAGGCTGCCGGCTGGTTTCACCGAGCGCCCGTGGACCAGAATCAGATGCTTCGCCATGTCCGGGCTCCGCATGCATCTGCCGCACGGTCACGGTACTCTGGGTTGTGCGCGCACACAACCGCCGCCTGAACGACGAAAAGCGCCGCCCCGTTGCCGGAGCGGCGCTCGATTCGTCCCTGGCAGGCGAAGGCCTGCCGGAGCTTACTTGATCTTGGCTTCGCGGAACTCGACGTGCTTGCGCGCGACCGGGTCGTACTTGGTCTTGACCATCTTCTCCGTCATCGTGCGGCTGTTCTTGCGCGCAACGTAGAAGAAGCCGGTGTCGGCGGTCGAGAGGAGCTTGATCTTGATCGTGGTTGCCTTGGCCATGGCCCTATCCGTTCGCTGATGCGTGCCGCGTCTCGAACCGACCGGCCCTGTGCCGATGCCGTTCGTCCAGATGACGGCGGAAACCCAAATTGTTCGATTCGCGAAAAGCCGCTGCAGCGGTAGCACGCGACGATGCGCCGGCGCAGGGCGTCGGCGAATTCGAGCCGGACCATAGCCATGACGGCAGCCAAGTCAAGACCGGTCGCGGGCCCAGACCATGCGGGCGACGGTGAGAACCAGATAAAGCCCGAAGAACAGCGCCAAGGCCCAGGCAAATCCGTTGTAGCCGAAGAGATCCATGGAAGACCCGATGGTCTGCGGACCGACCAGCATGCCGGCCGAATAGCAGAACACGAAGGCGGCGTTGGCGGCGGCGAGATCGGCGCCGCCGAGTCGCGAGCCGAGATGGGCAAGGCCGACCGTGTAGAGGCCGGCCACCACCCCGCCCCACAGGAACAGGAGGCTCGCCATCAGCCACCAGTCGGTGCCCAGAAGCGGCAGGCACAGCGTACCGGCCAGTCCGACCGCTGCGAACAGGGTCAGCAGCGAGCGCCGGTCGCGCACCCGGTCGGAAATCAGCCCGATCGGGATCTGCATCAGGACGTTGCCGAGGCCGATGGCGATGAGCAATTGCGCGGCCGCGGCCTCGGTATAGCCGAGGCGCTCGCCATAGATCGGGAAGAGGGCGAATCCCCCGGCTTCGACCGCCCCGAAGATCAGCACCGCACCGGTGGCCGTGGGAACCGACACGATATGGCGCCAGAATGCCCCGTGACGCCGCTCGCCCAGCGCCGGCTGGCGGTCCCAGGCGAACAGCAGCGGGATCGCCGAGGCGAAGATGACGCCCGAGCCGATCGCGAACGGCAGGAAGCCCTGCGAACCCACCACCGAGAAGATGTAGGGGCCGAGGGCGAAGCCGAGCGACAGGACGGTCGCATAGATGCCGAGGATGAAGCCGCGGCGGCTCGGCGGCGCGGCGGCGTTGATCCAGAACTCCGACAGGACGAACAGCGCGGTGATGGCGAAGTGGAAGACCAGTCGCAGCGGGAACCACGTCCAGAAGGCGGTGAAATAGTAGAAGCCGAGGGCAGAGACGCCGGAGAGGACGATCGCGATCAGCATCGACAGCCGCACGCCGAGGACACGCGCAATGGGTGTCACGAGCGGCGCGGCCAGCAGCGAGGCGACGCCCGCGACAGCCGTGTTGGCGCCGATCATCGCGGTGGAGATGCCGCGGCTTTCGAGAATGACGCTGAGCAGCGGCAGGCCTAGACCGAGTGCGATGCCGACGGCGCTGATCGAGGCAATGGCGGCGCCGGCGGCAACCCAGTCGACCCGTTCGATCTCGGCTTCCGCTTCGGCCACGATGTTGTCGGCGGTTTGCCTGTCCATCGGTCACCGCCCCCGTTGCGTCAGAGCGATTCGCGCACGAACTGGCCGCGAATGGCCCGGTAGAACGGCATTGGCCGCGCCGGGTCGCGCCAGGTCCCGTCGGCGATGCGCGCCTTCAGATCGCCGACGATGCGCAGGGTGATCGGCGCCAGCGACAGCTCCTGGAGCGCGTTCAGATCCACCCAGGCAAGCTCTTCCAGCTCGTCCGTCGGCAATTCGTCGAGGGCAAGCTGATGGCCGATCGCATCGGCGGCAACGCAGAAGAAGCGGGTGTCGTAGCGCCGCGGGGGACCGGGCGGCGTGATCGCCCGTGCGATAGGCACCAGCATCTCCGGGGCGGGGCGAATGCCGCGTGCGCCGAAGACGCTCCAGTGTTCGCCCTTGCCGGCGAAGCTGCCCGGCGCTCCGATCATGGCGCCGGCCTCCTCGAAGGTTTCGCGGATCGCGGCGAGAGCCGTCGCGGTCGCCCGCCGGCGGTCGTAGCGGGCCGGGGGGCCCGCACAGAGCCGGTCGAAGGCGGGTTCGGAGAGGGCGAAGTCGCGGGCCAGTGCCAGATCGGACGGATCGACCCGGCCGCCGGGAAAGACGTAGCGTCCCGGCATGAAGATATGCTTGGTGGAGCGCCGTCCCATCAATACGCGGGCCGTGCCGTCGCTGTCGTCGACGATGAGCAGCGTTCCGGCGTCGCGGATCGCCTTAGCCGCCGGCAGTCCGCTCGGCCGGGCGAGCCGCGCCCGTTCGGCGTTCAGTGTGGCGAGCGGATCACCGGCCTCGCTCACCCGACGCGATCCGCCTCGTCCTCGGTGCCGAAGCCGCCGAGGCGCAGCGACCATTGCAGGCCGATGGTGGCGCCCTTCAGGGGCTGCAGGAGCGCCAGCGAAAGCACCAGCGTGACCGGAACCCACATGGCCAGATGCGTCCACATCGACAGGTCGTAGGAGGCCTCGACGCCCATGAAGAGGGCGACCACAATATGCCCGACGATGAAGATCGTCAGATAGGGCGGCAAATCGTCGGCGCGGTGATGGTGGATCTCCTGGCCGCATACGGTGCAGTCGTCGACGCTCCGCAGATAGCTGCGGAACAGCTTGCCTTCACCGCAATTGGGGCAGTGACAGCGGAAACCGTTGACGAGCGCCGGCCAGAGCGGGCGATCGCCTTCGGCGCTGTTGGCCCGGGCCTCGGCGTCTGCGTGCATGGTCACACTGTTCATCGTTTCTTCCTGACCTTCCCGGCGACGTTCTTCTCGCGGCGGCCGAAGCGCTGCTTGCGTCCGGTCTTGTGGAACGAGCCCGCCTCGCGCGGCAGCTTGCGCGGCTCACTGAGCATCTCGAACTGCATCGAGCCGGCCAGCGGAATGGCCTCCTTCAGACGAATCTCGACGGTGTCGCCGAGGCGGTAGCCGTTGCCGCTGCGGTCGCCAACCAGCGAACGTCCGACCTCGTCATAATGGAAGAACTCGTTCCCCAGTGTCGATATGGGAACGAAACCATCGGCGCCAAAGGCCGGAAGCGCGACGAAAAGACCCGCTTTTGTCACGCCGGCTATGCGTCCCTCGAAATCGTCGCCGATCCGGTCTGCCAGATGATGGGCGATCAGCCGGTCGACCGTGTCGCGCTCGGCCGCCATGGCCCGGCGTTCGGCGCGCGAGATCTCCTCGGCGGTCGCCTGGAGATTTTCCTCGTCCTCGCGGCTGAGCCCGCCTTCGCCGAGATCGAAGGCGGTGACCAGCGCCCGGTGCACGATGAGATCGGCATAGCGGCGGATCGGCGAGGTGAAATGCGCGTAGCGGTCGAGGTTCAGGCCGAAATGGCCAATATTGTCCGGCGAGTAGACCGCCTGCGACTGCGAGCGCAGCACGACCTCGTTGACGAGGCTCTCGTGCTCGCTGGCCTTCACCTGGCTGAGGATGCCGTTGAAGTGCGAGGGGCGCAGAGTGCCGCTCTTGGCTAGCGAGATTTCCAGCGTGCGCAGGAACTCGCGCAGGGATTCCAGCTTGGCCAGGGACGGGGCGTCATGGGCGCGGTAGATTAGCGCCTGCCGCTTGGATTCGAGGCTCTCGGCCGCCGCGACATTGGCGAGGATCATGAACTCCTCGATCAGTCGGTGGGCGTCGAGGCGGGCCGGCACGACGACTTTCTCCACCCGGCCGTCGGGGCCGAGCTTGAGCTTGCGCTCGGGCAGGTCGAGGTCCAGCGGCTGGCGGCGTTCGCGCGCCGAACGGGCCAGCGCGTAGGCCGCCCAGAGCGGCTTGAGCATCGTTTCGGTGACATGTGCGTCGACGTCGCCGGTCGCTCCGTCGATGGCCGCCTGCGCAGCCTCGTAGGCGATCTTCGCGTGGCTGCGCATCATCACGCGATGGAAGCTGTGACGGCGCTTCTCGCCATTGGCGCCGAGCACCATCCGCACGGCGAGCGCCGGCCGGTCGACATTCTCGCGCAGCGAGCAGAGGTCGTTGGAAATGCGCTCGGGCAGCATCGGCACGACCCGGTCGGGGAAGTAGACCGAGTTGCCGCGCAGCCGGGCCTCGGAATCGAGCTTGGTGCCGGGGCGGACGTAATAGGAGACGTCGGCGATGGCGACGGTCACCACCATGCCGCCGGGATTGGCCGGGTCGTCGTCGGGCGCCGCATGGACCGCGTCGTCGTGATCCTTGGCGTCGGCCGGGTCGATGGTGACCAGCGGCAGGGACCGCCAGTCCTCGCGATGCGCCATGCTCGCCGGGCCGGCGGCCTCGGCCTCGCTCAGCACCACCTTCGGGAAGACATGCGGAATGGAGTGGGCATGCAGCGCGATGGTCGAGATCGCGCGCTCCGATTCCATCGAACCGACGACATCGGTCACCGTGGCGAAGGGCAGGCCGAGACGCGCGCGCGGCCCCGGCTCGACGGCCACGAGGTCGCCGTTACGGGCGCCGTTCTCGTCGCCGGGCTTGACGGCGTATTCCGGCTGCTTGCGCTCGACCGGTTCGACCCGGCCGCCGCCGCCGGGCTTGGCGCGGAACACGCCCAGGGCCGTCGTCTTGCGCTGTTCCAGAACGCGGATGATCCGGGCGATCCGGGTGCCGCCCTCGTCCTCCTCGATGCTGGCGAGGATACGTTCGCCCAGGCCCGCCGCCGGGCTCTTGGCGCGATCCTGCCGCACGGCCAGACGCGGGCGCTCGCCATCGACGGCCTCGTCCCAGCTCACCGGTTCGGCGAGCAGGCCGCCGTCGTCGTCGCGGCTGCGGATTTCCAGAACCGCCACCGGCGGCAGGACGCCCGGCGTCGAGAAGCGCTTGCGGCTCCCCGCCAGAAGCCCCTCGGCCTGCAGATCGGCGAGGAGATCCTTGAGCGCGACGCGACCGTCGCCCTTGACCGCAAAGGCCTTGGCGATGTCGCGCTTGGAGGCGCGGCCGGGATTGTCCGCGATGAAGCGGAGCACCGCCTCGCGCGTGAGCTCGGGCGGTGCGTCGTTCCGGGACCGGCCTTTCGCCAAGGTCTACTCCTGATCCCAGGGCACCGAACCGTCGGCGGCCTGCGGTTCGGTGGTTGTCTTCGCCGCCGGCTTCCTGGCCGCGGCAGCCTTCTTCGCGGGCGCCTTCTTGGCCGCCGGCTTCTTTACCGCTGCCTCGCCATCGGCATCGGCCTTCGCCGCCGTCTTCTTGGTCGCGGCCTTCTTGGCGGGCGCCTTCTTCGTGGCAGCCTTCTTGGCCGCCGGCTTCTTGGCAGGTGCCTTCTTGGCGTTCGGCGTCTTGCCGGTCTTCTCGACGCGCTCGTTGATCAGCTGGATTGCCTCTTCCAGCGTGACGCTGGCGGGATCCTTGGCCTTGGGCAGCGTCGCATTGACCTTGCCGACATTCACATAGGGGCCGAAGCGGCCATCCCGAACGGTGATCTGGCCGCCATATTCGGGATGCTCGCCGAGGGTCGCCAGCGCCGCGGGGGTGCCGCGCCCGCGACCGCCCTTTTCCTTCTTCTCCGCGATGACGGTGACGGCCCGGTTGAGGCCGACCTCGAACACGTCCTCGATGGTCTCGAGATTGGCATACATGCCGTCATGGTTGAGGAACGGCCCGTAGCGTCCGAGACCGGCCAGGATCGGCTTGCCGCTTTCGGGATGCAGGCCGACCTCGCGGGGCAGCGACAGGAGCCGCAGCGCCTTGTCGAGATCCATCTCGCTGGCCTGCCAGCCCTTGGGCAGGGACGAGCGCTTGGCTTCCTTGCCTTCGCCGCGCTGGACATAGGGGCCGAAACGACCCGTGCGCAGGGTCACCGGCTCGCCGGTCTCCGGATCGACGCCGAGATCCGAGGGACCCTCGTCGGCAGCCGCGCCGTCGCCCGACATGTTGGTGCCGAGCTGGCGGGTATAGCCGCAATCGGGATAGTTCGAGCAGCCGACGAAGGCGCCGAACTTGCCGAGCTTCAGCGACAGCTGGCCGTTGCCGCAGCGCGGGCAGGCGCGCGGCTCGGTGCCGTCTTCCTTGGGCGGGAAGACCAGCGGTCCCAGTTCGACGTTCAGCGCGTCGAGAACATTGGTGACCCGCAGTTCCTTGGTGCCGTCGACCTGCGCGGAGAAGTTCTGCCAGAATTCGCGCAGCACGTCCTTCCAGGCGAGCTGGCCGGCCGAGATCAGGTCGAGCTTCTCTTCCAGCGCCGCGGTGAAGTCGTACTCGACGTAGCGCTCGAAGAAATTGTGCAGGAACGCGGTGACGAGACGGCCCTTGGCGTCGGGCAGGAGCTTGCGGGCCTCCTGCACCACGTAGCCGCGGTCCTCCAGCGTCTGCAGCGTCGAGGCATAGGTCGAGGGCCGGCCGATGCCGAGCTCTTCCATCTTCTTGATCAGCGACGCCTCGGAATAGCGCGGCGGCGGCTCGGTGAAGTGCTGCGAGGCCTCGATGGCACGCTTGGCCAGATCCTCGTCGGCGAGGATTTCCGGCAGCCGGGCGCGGTCGTCGTCCTCGTCGCCGGGATCGCTCGCCTTGCTGTCGTCGCGGTGCTCGACATAGGCGCCGATGAAGCCGTCGAACTTGATGACCTGGCCGGTGGCGCGCAGGGTCGCGGTCTCGCTGCCATTGGTGGCGACGATCTCGGCCGTGGTGCGCTCGATCTCGGCGGAGGCCATCTGACTGGCGATGCAGCGCTTCCAGATCAGGTCGTAGAGCCGCGCCTGGTCGCGGTCGAGATAGCGCTCGACATCCTTGGGCGCTCGGCCGAACTCGGTCGGACGGATGGCCTCGTGGGCCTCCTGCGCGTTCTTGGCCTTGCTCGAATAATAGCGCGGCTTTTCCGGGACATAGCGCTCGCCGAAAGCGGCGCCGATCGACTTGCGCGCGTCGGCGATCGCCTCGGGCGCCATCTGCACGCCGTCGGTCCGCATATAGGTGATCAGGCCGACGGTCTCGCCGCCCACATCGACGCCTTCATAGAGCCGCTGCGCGACCTGCATGGTGCGCGAGGCCGAGAAGCCGAGCTTGGCGGAGGCCGCCTGCTGCAGCGTCGAGGTAGTGAAGGGAGGGCCCGGATTGCGCTTGGTCGGCTTGGCTTGGACGCTGTCGACCCG
This sequence comes from Aurantimonas sp. DM33-3, assembly GCF_014334315.1. NCBI lineage: Bacteria > Pseudomonadati > Pseudomonadota > Alphaproteobacteria > Hyphomicrobiales > Aurantimonadaceae > Aurantimonas > Aurantimonas sp. DM33-3. Next base: position 254,173 of record NZ_JACSGS010000001.1, read on the forward strand.
GTAGGTCGCCCCGTCCAGCATGGCGCGGATCGTCTCGGCCTTGTCGCCGTCGCCGATCGACATCTTCTGCAGCTTGTCGCCGCCGAAGCCGGTGAGGCGGGCGCGGAAATCGTCGCCGCGCGGCGTCGCCAGCATCGCGGCAATCTGCCAGTACTCTTCCTTCTTGAAGCGCTCGATCTCGGCTTCGCGGTCGCAGACGAGGCGCAGCGCCACCGACTGGACGCGGCCCGCCGAGCGGGCGCCGGGCAGCTTGCGCCACAGCACCGGCGACAGGGTGAAGCCGACGAGATAGTCCAAGGCGCGGCGGGCGAGATAGGCGTCCACCAGCGGCTCGTCGATGGCGCGCGGATTGGCCATCGCGTCGAGCACGGCCTTCTTGGTGATGGCGTTGAACACCACCCGGCTGACCGGCTTGGTGCCGATCACCTTCTTCTGCCGCAACACTTCCAGGACGTGCCAGGAGATCGCTTCGCCTTCGCGATCCGGATCGGTGGCGAGCACGAGGCCGTCGGCTTTCTTGACCGCCTGGGCGATCTCGCTGATTCGCTTCACGGACGGCTTGCCGACCTCCCAGCTCATCGCGAAGTCCTCGTCCGGGCGCACCGAGCCGTCCTTGGCCGGCAGGTCGCGGACGTGACCATAGGAGGCGATCACCTGGTAGTTGCCGCCGAGATACTTGTTGATCGTCTTCGCTTTGGCGGGCGATTCAACGATGACGACATCCATGACAAGGCAGTCCTGAGAGAAGAGAGATGCGACCCGGTAAGGTCGCCTGTGCGGCGGAGAATTCAGCGACGAGCAGCGCGTCGACCGCACCGTCACATGGACAGTCCGGCGCGACCGGTCAACCCCGACTGGATCGTGACCCAGCAAAGGTTGCAACTAATAAGCGAAAATCTCTATAATCCCAACTTGCAACGGAGCGGTGGGCTTCAGGATCAGGGGCCAGTTCAAGCCGCGTTCGGGAGCGTGCCGAACATGACAGCACATCCGGAAGACCGGGAAGCGAGCTTGCGGTATGTCCGCGACATGCTGCTGCAACTTAAGGTTGTGTCCGGCGCGCCGCATAACTCGTTGCTGGGTTATTTCCTGGAGATGGCGCGTCTCGAGGCCGAGCACCAGCTCACGTCCGGTGCCCGGCGCTCAGAGAAGTAGCGAGACCAGTCCGCCCGGATGTCGCTCGAGGCGTCCCGCCAGATCCAGTTCGAGCAGCACGAGTTGCACGGCACCCGGCCGCGCACCGGTGTGGAGGATGATGTCGTCGACATCGATCGGCGTCGGCCCGAGCGTCTCGATGATGCGCTCACGTTCGCCTTCGGCCGGCTCGTCGGTTTCCTGGCCGGACGGCGGTTCCTCGATGACGGGCGGCATCCAGCCCATGCGGTCGTCCAGCGGCCGCAGCGCTGCGATCACGTCGTTCGCCTCGGTCGCCAGGATCGCGCCATTCTTCAGAAGCTGATTGGCGCCGGCGGCCCGCGGATCGAGCGGCGATCCGGGCACGGCGAAGACGATCCGCCCGATCTCGGCGGCAATCCGCGCGCTGATCAGCGAGCCTGACCGCAGCGCCGCCTCGGTCACGACGAGACCAAGCGCCAAGCCGGCGACGAGGCGGTTGCGCCGGGGAAAATCGCGCGAGCGCGGCTCCCATCCGAACGGCCGCTCGGACAGAAGGCACCCGCCTTCGTCGACGATCCGGCGCATCAGCGGCCGGTTCTCGTCGGGATAGGGCCGGTCGAGGCCGCCGGCAAAGACACCGATCGTCCCGGTGTTCAGCGCCGCCTCATGCGCGGCGGCGTCGATGCCGCGCGCAAGGCCGGAAACGATGACGTAGCCGGCCCGGCCGATCTCGTCGGCAAACTGGCGGGTGAGCTTGATCCCGGAGAGCGAGGCGTTGCGGGCCCCGACCATGGCGACGGCAGGCTGGTGGAGAACCGTTTCGGTGCCCATCACCGCCAGCACCGGCGGTGCGCTTTCGGTGGCCTTGAGGAGCGGCGGGTAGTCGGGTTCGCCGAGACAGATGAAGCGGGCGCCCATGCGGCTGGCCCGGTTCATTTCGTCCTCGGCCGCGGCAAGGCTCTCGACGCGGACGCTGCGGCCGCCCCGCGCTGCGAGCTCCGGCAGCGCCGCGAGTGCCGCCTCGGCGCCGCCATAGCGGTTGATCAGCGACCGGAAGGTGGCGGGGCCGACATTCTCGCTGCGGATCAGCCGGAGCCAGGCGAGCCGCGTCTCGTCGGGAAGTCTGACGCCGTGGGAAGGGGCGTCAGAGGGGCTCACCCCTTGGCTCCGATCTTGCCCTCCGTGCCGGCCAGCAGCCGGCGGATATTGGCGTGATGGCGGATATAGACGATGGCGGTCAGGATGGCGGTGAGGGCGGCGGCGTCCATGTAGCCGAGCGCGACATAGACCACCGGCACGACCAGCGTGGCAGCAAGCGCCGCCAGCGAGGAATAGCGGAAGAGGAAGGCGACCGAGAGCCACACCACCGCGAAGACCAGGACGCCGATCGGCGCGATGCCGAGAAGAATGCCGAGATAGGTGGCGACGCCCTTGCCGCCCTTGAATCCGACCCAGACCGGGAAGAGGTGGCCGAGAAACGCCGCGAGACCCGCAAGGATCGCCGCTTCGCCGCCCCAGCGCGAGGCGATCAGGACCGGCACCGTGCCCTTGAGGACGTCACCGGCCAGCGTCAGCGCCGCCATCGGCTTGTTGCCGGTCCGCAGCGCGTTGGTCGCGCCGATATTGCCAGAGCCGATCTTGCGGATGTCGCCGAGGCCGAAGAGCCGCGCGAAGATCAGCCCGAAGGGAATCGAGCCGACGAGATAACCGCCAGCAACGCAGGCCAGCCAGATCGGCCAGAGGCTTGAGTCCCAATCCACCATTCAGCCCCCGCTCCGGTCCGATTCCGAGAAGACTGTGCGGCCCGCGACGAAGGTCCGCAAGACCTGGCCCTGGAAGCGGGCGTTCTCGAAGGCGGTGTTCTTGGAGCGCGAGCGGATGCGATCCTCGCTGAACAGGAACGGCGCCTCCAGATCGACCAGCGCCATGTCGGCGACGGATCCCGGCGCCAGCGTGCCGCGATCGAGGCCGAGGAGCTTCGCCGGCGCGGCAGTCACCGCCTCGACGATGCGGGACAACGGCACGGCGCCGGAATGATGCAGGCGCAGCGCCGCCGGCAGCAGCGTCTCCAGGCCGATCGCGCCGCTCTCGGCCTCGGCGAAGGGCCGGCGCTTGCCGTCGGCGTCCTGCGGATCGTGGGATGAGACGATGATGTCGATGGTGCCGTCGGCCAGTGCCTCGACCATGGCGGCGCGATCCTCCTCGCGGCGCAGCGGCGGCGACAGGCGGAAGAAGGTGCGGTATTCGCCGATGTCGTTTTCGTTCAGCGACAGATGGTTGATCGACACGCCGGCCGTCGCCGCGATGCCGCGCCGTTTGGCCCGCCGCATGACATCGGCCGATTCGCCCAGCGAGAGCTTGGCGGCGTGGTAGCGGCAGCCGGTGAGGGCGGCGAGCCGCAGGTCGCGCTCCAGCGGAATGATCTCGGCCTCGGCCGGCGCGCCGGGCAGGCCGAGCCAGGAGGCCAGCAACCCCTCGTTCATGACGCCGTTGCCGGTCAGCGCCGCATCCTGCGTTTCGTGCATGACCAGGGCATCGAAATCGCGCGCATAGGTCATGATCCGGCGCAGCAGCACCGGGTCGGCGATGGTGTGGCGGCCGTCGGTGAAAGCGCGCACGCCGGCCCCGGTAAGCAGGCCGATCTCGCTCATCTCCTTGCCCTTCAGGCCGCGGGTGAGCGCCGCTGCGGGGAAGACATTGACGACCGCGGTATCGCGGGCCGTCCGCATCACGAATTCGGCGATTGCCACCTCGTCGACGACCGGATTGGTGTCGGGCATGGTGAGGATCGAGGTGACCCCACCGGCGGCCGCCGCGGCCGAGGCCGAAGCGATCGTCTCGCGGTGCTCGCCGCCTGGTTCGCCGATGAACACCCGCGCGTCGACGAGGCCGGGCACCAGCAAGAGGCCGCGGCCGTCGATGATCTCGGCGCCGTCGGGTACGCCCTGGTTGAGCGCGTCGGCGCCTGCGGCGACGATATGGCCGTCGATGACGACGACCGTGCCGACCGCGTCCAGCGACCGTGCCGGGTCGATGATCCGCACATGCTCGATGACGGTCGGGGCTGCAACGCTCATGCCGAGGCCTCCGGTCCGCCGATGAGGGCCGACATCACCGCCATGCGCACGGCAACGCCCATCTCCACCTGTTCCTCGATGACGCTCTGCGGCCCGTCGGCGATCTCCGAGGCGATCTCGACGCCGCGGTTCATCGGCCCGGGATGCATGACCAGCGCGTCGGGCCGGGCATGGCGCAGCTTGGCGGCATCGAGGCCAAAATAGCGGAAATACTCGCGCACCGATGGCACGAAGGAGCCCTCCATGCGCTCGCGCTGGAGGCGCAGCATCATCACCACGTCCGCGTCCTTCAGCCCGTCTTCCATGCGCCGGTAGACCTCGACCCCCATCGATTCGATGCCGCTCGGCAGCAGTGTTGCCGGGGCGACGACGCGGACCCGGGCGCCCAGCGCATTGAGGAGCAGGATGTTGGAGCGCGCGACGCGGCTGTGCAGCACGTCGCCGCAGATCGCCACCGTGAGCCGGGCGATGCGGCCCTTGTGGCGGCGGATGGTGAGCGCGTCGAGCAGCGCCTGGGTTGGGTGCTCATGTTGGCCGTCGCCGGCGTTGACCACGGAGCAGGCGACCTTCTGGGCCAGCAGCGCCACGGCGCCGGCCGAATGGTGCCGCACGATCAGGATGTCGGGCTGCATGGCGTTCAGCGTCATTGCCGTGTCGATCAGAGTCTCGCCCTTCTTCACCGACGAATTGGCGACCGCCATGTTCATGACGTCGGCGCCCAGCCGCTTGCCGGCCAGTTCGAACGACGCCTGGGTGCGGGTCGAGGCCTCGAAGAACAGGTTGATCTGGGTGCGGCCCTTCAGCGTCGACTTTTTCTTGTCGCGCCGGCGGCTGACCGCCACCTCCGCCTCGGCCAGATCGATCAGCTGTTCGATCTCGTGGGGTTGCAGGCGGGCGATACCCAGAAGGTGTCGCTGGCCGAACGGGGGAAAAGGCAGGGTCGCGCTCATTAAAACGACGCCTATAGGCAATCCGTGGTTTAGCGGCAAGGATCGAGAGCGAGTGAAGCACAGGAGACGCGTGTGGCCGAGACGAATTTCCACACCCACGAGGTGACCAACCAGTCCTCCGACTATGCCGGTTTCAACGCGTTTCGCGGCGATCCGCTGCTGCGTCTCCTGGCCGCCGATTTTTCCGACCCGGTCCTCACGACGCTGGAGCGGCACGGGCGATTCTGCGGCTCCTTCGAGGCCCATGATCTGGCACGGCTTGCCAATATCGAGACGCCGCGCCTGCGTCGCTTCGACGAAAAGGGCCGGCGGCTGGAACTGATCGACTATCATCCCGCCTATCACGCCCTGATGCGGCGCTCCGTCGCCGACGGGCTGCACGCCTCGATCTGGCAGGGGCCGGAGGAGGAGGCCGGGCGCCGCCATGCGGTGCGAGCCGCGCGCTTCTACATGACGGCCGGCGTCGAATGCGGCCATCTGTGCCCGATCACCATGACCAGCGCCTCGGTCGCGGCGCTCGCGGCGGCGCCGAAGCTGCGCGATGCCTGGCTGCCCGTCATCGCAACGCGGCAGTACGATCCCAGCGTCAAGGCGCCGCTGACCAAGGCCGGACTCACCCTCGGCATGGGCATGACCGAGAAGCAGGGCGGTACCGACGTGCGGGCCAACACCACCCGTGCGGTCGACGCCGGCGGCGGGCATTATCGGCTGACCGGGCACAAATGGTTCATGTCGGCGCCGATGTCCGACGGGTTCCTCGTTCTGGCGCAAACGCAGGAGGGGCCGACCTGCTTCCTGATGCCCCGGCGCCGCGACGATGGCTCGCTGAACGGGCTGCATTTCCAGCGGCTGAAGGACAAGCTCGGCAACCGCTCCAACGCCTCCTCCGAGGTCGAGTTCGTCGACGCCGACGCGCGGCGTGTCGGCGATCCCGGCAAGGGCGTGAAGACCATCATCGAGATGGTGACCCTGACCCGCCTCGACTGCGCGCTGGCCTCTGCGGGCCTCATGCGTGGCGCGCTCGCCGAGGCGGTGCATCACGCCCGCGAGCGCCGGGTGTTCGGCAAGACGCTGATCGAGCAGCCGCAGATGGTGCGCGTCCTGGCCGACATGGCATTGGATGTCGCGGCCGCGACGGTGCTGTCCTTCCGGCTCGTCGAAGCCTTCGACCGGCGAACGGGGGAGGCGGCATCCGAGGCCGACGCGGCCTGGGCGCGGGTGATGACCCCGGTCACCAAATACTGGGTCTGCAAGATGGCCCCGGGGCTGACATACGAGGCGATGGAGTGTCTCGGCGGCAATGGCTATGTCGAGGACGGCAGGCTCGCCCGCGCCTATCGCGAAGCCCCGGTCAACGCGATCTGGGAGGGCTCCGGCAACGTGATGGCGCTCGACCTCGCCCGCATCCTGCAGCGCGACACTCAGGCTTTCGAAACGGTGATCGCGACCATCGAGGCGGACATGGCCGAGACCGCCGGCGGCACGCCCGGTGTCCTGCGCGCCGCGATGTCGATGGCGCTGGCCGACGAGGGGGCTTGCCGCTTGCTCGCCGAGCAGCTGGCCCTGGCGGGCGCCAGCGCCTCCATGCGCCGGCTGGGGTTGGGCCAGACCGCCGACGCCTTCACCGAGACGCGGCTCGGCGGTGTCTTCCGCCATACCTACGGCATGCTCGACCTGCGCCATGATTCGCGGGCGATCGTCGAGGATCTCTACCCGCCGATCCGCTGAGCCCGGCACCGGATTCTGGCAACCGAAAGCTAAGCTGCAGCGTTTGCACTGAAGGAGGCAAAGGAAGGGGACGCGTTAAGGTTAACAACCGGTTTCGATTGCGGCGAAGGCCTCTCACCGACAGGGTCGCCGTTAACGGATCGGTAACCGTGACGAGGAGGTTCCATGCGCAGAATGGCGACGACTTTGGCGCTCAGTGCCTGGATTGGGTTCGCGGCTGTCAGCAGTCTGCGGCTCATGGCGCATTCGGGCTGGCTCGATCCGCTGACCGCTGGCACCGCGGCCGCGCCGCTCCTGCAGGATCTCGCGATCGCCGCCGACCTCTATCTGCCGGCCCAGGCGACCCTCGTCTTCGCGGGCCTTTTCGTGGCGCTGGCCACGGGCCTCGGCATGGCGATCGTCGGGCTTTCCTCGCCATCGGTTCTGGCCGTCCGCCGGGCCGAGCCGCTGGCCGCGGCCGTGCTGGTCGCGCTCTTCGCCTTCTATGCGGCTGCAAGCATCGCCGGATCGCCGCTCGCCACCCTGTTCGGGGAGGGCCCAAGCTTCCTCGTCGCGCTGGCGCTGACCTTCGGCGCGCTGCTGTTCGACCGGCTGGTCGAGGTCGACGACGCGGCCGACGACGCGGCCTTCGAATCGGTGCTCCGGTCGATCCACGCCGCCGAGCGCGAGGCGCTGATGCGCCGCCATCGCTCGCCGTTCAGCGACAAGGGCGAGTCCCGCTGATGCGCACCTTCCTGGTGCTCTGGATCGGACCCCTGGTCTTTTTCTGGGGTTGGTACTTTCTCTCGCTGAACGATCTCGGCGGACCGCTCTTCTCCCGCGAAACCCACGACCGGGTCTTCATGGTCTACGGGGCGATCCTCGGTATCGAGCCGGCGACGATCCCGCCGCTGGTGGCCCGTGCGCTCGCGATCGACAGCCTGATCCTCGGCGCGATCCTCGCTTTCCGCCGCCGCAAGAAGATCCGGGCGTGGTGGCAGGCCCGGCGCGCTGCGCGGCTCGCTCTGGCGAACGGCTTTGCCTATGAGCGCAGCGACGAAAGCCGGTCGAGCGCCCCCTGAAGAATGAAGGAGGCGGCGGCCGAATCGATCCGTTCGGCCCGCTTCTTGCGAGACACATCGGCTTCGAGCAGGCCACGTTCGGCGGCCACCGTGGACAGGCGTTCGTCCCACAGCAGCACCGGCCGTTCGTCGAAGCGACTGTAATTGCGCAGGAAAGCCCGCGTCGCCTGCGCCCTCGGCCCCTCCGATCCGTCCATGTTCAGCGGCAGGCCGATGACGATGCCGACGATGCTGTCCTCGTTCAGCGCCGCCACCAGCGCATTCGCATCCGCGGTGAACTTGGTTCGCCGCAGCACCTTGCGCGGCGTGGCGAAGCGCTGGCCGCGGTCCGACACGGCGAGGCCGATGGTCTTGGTGCCGAGGTCGAGACCGGCGATGGTCGTGCCGCTCGGGACGGCGTCGGCGAATTCTTCCAGCGACACGATGGCCATCGCGTTCTCCTTGACCGGGGGACGGGCCGGTGCAGTTAGCACGCCGAGTGCCGGACACCACCCACAGAACAGAGGTCCGGCCGGCGATCGGACCGCAAGGAGCCCCCATGAAGATCACCTATTTCGGCCATTCCGCATTCCGGATCGACACCGGCTCGTCGGTCATCCTGATCGACCCGTTCCTGTCCGGTAACCCGCATTTCGAGGGCGATATCGACAGCGCCGTGGCGGGCGTCACCCATATCGTCCTGAGCCACGGCCACTTCGACCATGTCGGCGATACCGTCGACATCGCCAGGAAGCATGGCTGCAAGGTCGTCGGTACCTTCGAACTGGTCAGCTGGCTCGGCAAGAAGGGGATCGAGGCGATCGAGCCGCTGAACACCGGCGGCACCGCGAGCTTCGGCGACTTCACCGTCACCCTGACCCAGGCGTTTCATTCCTCGGGCCATGTCGAGGAAGACGGCTCGGTGACCTATCTCGGCATGCCGAACGGACTGGTCTTCCACTTCGCCGACGGCCCGACGGTCTATCACATGGGCGACACCGACATTTTCGCTGACATGGCGCTGATCGAGGAACTGCACGCCCCGAAGGTCGCGATGGTGCCGGTGGGCGATCGGCTGACCATGGGCGCGGCGGTCGCGGCGCTCGCCTGCCGGCGCTACTTCAACTTCGACAAGATCATCCCGATCCACTGGGGCACCCTTCCGATCCTCGACCAGACCCCGGACAAGTTCACCGAGGCGATGGAAGGCGACGCCGGCAAGATCCTCAATCCGGCGATCGGCGAAGCCTTCGAGGTCTGACCGCACCCGTTTCAGCTTTCGGATCGGGACCGGACGGCCGGGGCGCAGAGCAGCGCCTCGGCCGTCCGGCCATTGCGGCGTTGCCTCGCAAGGGGCGCGCCGCTATAGCTCGCGCAATTCCTCTTGCAACCAGTAGGACCGCAATGTCCGTCGATGCTTCAACAGTCCGCCGGGTCGCCCGGCTGTCCCGGATCGCCGTTACCGACGACGAGGTCGTGGCGATGGAAAGCGAACTCAACGCGATCCTCGGCTTCGTCGAACATCTTGGCGAGGTCGATGTCGAGGGCGTCGAGCCGATGACGTCGGTGATCCCGATGGTGATGAAGAAACGCGCCGACGAGGTGACCGACGGCGCCAAGGCCGACGACATCGTCGCCAACGCGCCGGCCAGCGAAGATCATTTCTTCGTCGTGCCGAAGGTGGTGGAATAGTCGCGCCATGACGGTGACCGTCGCGGTGGAATCACCGCTTCAGGATGAGTTGCGCGAACTGGTCGCCCGGCTGAACGATCATCTGCAGCCGCTGTCGCCGCCGGAGTTCCAGTTTCAACTCACCGCCGAGCAGATGGCGCGTGAGGACACCACCGTCTTCGTGGTGCGCGATGATCAGTCTGTCGCGGTTGGTATGGGCGCGCTGAAGGTTCACAGCCCCGCGATCGGTGAGGTCAAGCGCATGTACACGACGCCGGAGGTGCGCGGGTCCGGGCTCGGCTGGCTGGTCCTGCAGTCCATCGAGGCCGAGGCGCGCCGCCGGGAACTCGGCCGGCTGGTCCTGGAAACGGGCTCCACGGCCGGCTTCGAGGCGGCCTGGAGACTTTACGAACGATCCGGTTTCACGCGCTGCGGCGCCGTGCTCGACTACCCGGATTCCGATTACAGTCGCTTTTACGAGAAGAAGCTGTCCCCATGACCGAATTGACGTCTTTCACCATCGCCGAAGCGCGGGACAAGCTCGCGGCGAAGGAGTTTTCCGCGACCGAGTTGACGCAGGCCTACAATGCCGCGATCGAGGCCGCCAACCCGCAGATCAACGCCTATGTCGCGGTGACGCCGGACAAGGCGCTAGCCATGGCGAAGGCCTCCGACGAGCGGCTGGCCAAGGGCGAGGCCGGCGCGCTCGAAGGCATCCCAATGGGTATCAAGGACCTGTTCGCCACCGAGGGCATCCACACCCAGGCCGCGTCGCATATTCTCGACGGGTTCGAGCCGCGCTACGAATCGACGGTCACCGCCAATCTGTGGGCCGATGGCGCCGTGATCCTGGGCAAGCTCAACATGGACGAGTTCGCCATGGGCTCGTCCAACGAGACCTCCTATTACGGCCCGGTGAAGAACCCCTGGCGCCGCAAGGGCTCGAATGCCGATCTGGTGCCCGGCGGCTCGTCCGGCGGTTCGGCGGCCGCGGTCTCGGCGCATCTGTGCGCCGGCGCGACGGCCACCGACACCGGCGGCTCGATCCGCCAGCCCGCCGCGCTGACCGGCACGGTCGGCATCAAGCCGACCTATGGCCGCTGCTCGCGCTGGGGCACGGTGGCCTTCGCGTCGTCGCTCGACCAGGCCGGCCCCATCGCCCGTGACGTCCGCGATGCGGCGATCCTTCTGAAATCCATGGCGTCCGTCGACCCGAAGGACACCACCTCGGTCGACCTGCCGGTGCCGGACTACGAGGCCGCGGTCGGGCGTTCGGTGAAGGGCCTGCGCATCGGCATTCCGAAGGAATACCGGGTCGAGAACATGCCGGAGGAGATCGAGGCGCTCTGGCAGCAGGGCATCGCCTGGCTGCGCGACGCCGGCGCCGAGATCGTCGACGTCTCGCTGCCCCACACGAAATACGCCCTGCCGGCCTATTACATCGTTGCGCCAGCCGAAGCCTCGTCGAACCTCGCCCGCTATGACGGCGTGCGCTACGGCCTGCGCGTGCCCGGCAAGGACGTTGCCGAGATGTACGAGAACACCCGCGCCGCCGGTTTCGGCCGCGAGGTGAAGCGCCGTATCATGATCGGCACTTATGTGCTGTCGGCCGGCTATTACGACGCCTATTACCTGCGTGCCCAGAAGGTCCGCACGCTGATCAAGCGCGACTTCGAGACCGTCTATGCCGACGGCATCGACGCGCTGCTGACGCCGGCCACCCCCTCGGCCGCCTTCGGCATCGCCGATCAGGACATGGCCTCCGATCCGGTGAAGATGTATCTGAACGACATCTTCACGGTGACGGTGAACATGGCCGGCCTGCCGGGCCTCGCCGTTCCAGCCGGTCTCTCCGGCGACGGGCTGCCGCTCGGTCTTCAGCTTATCGGGCGGCCGTTCGAGGAAGAGACCCTGTTTGCGATCGGCAGCGCCATCGAGCAGGCGGCCGGCCGCTTCGAACCGGCAAAATGGTGGTAGGCTGATGGCGGATCTTCGCAAGGCACTCGATCTCTTGGCGGCGGGCGACTGGCACGGCGCCCACGCGATCGTGCAGGACGATCACTCCGCCGAGGCAGCCTGGATCCACGCACATCTCCACCGCGTCGAAGGCGACCAGGGCAATGCCGAATTCTGGTATCGCCGCACCGGGCGCGAGCCGAGCGCGCAGAGCCTTGAGGCCGAGCGCGACACGATCGTCGCCGCACTCGGTCGCTGACCGGCTGCAGCCGCTCCGGCGTGCTGCGCCACCGGACCGTTTTCACGCATTGAACCAGCCGTTCTGGCAGCCCATCTTCAGTTTCTGGACACGCCCATGACCCTCGTCGACACCCGAACGCCCGATCCGAAGAACTTCATCTCCGGCGCCACCGGCGACTGGGAGATCGTCGTCGGCATGGAGGTCCACGCCCAGGTGACGTCCGAGGCCAAGCTGTTCTCCGGCGCCTCGACCGATTTCGGCGGCGCGCCCAACGATCATGTCAGCCTCGTCGACGCGGCCATGCCGGGCATGCTGCCGGTGATCAACGAGGAATGCGTGCGCCAGGCCGTGCGCACCGGCCTTGGCCTCAAGGCCGAGATCAAGCACCGCTCGGTGTTCGACCGGAAGAACTATTTCTATCCGGATCTGCCGCAGGGCTACCAGATTTCCCAGTTCAAGGACCCGATCGTCGGCGAGGGCATCGTCTCGGTCTCCGTCGGCCCGGACTCCAAGGGCGAGTTCGAGGAGATCGAGATCGGCGTCGAACGGCTGCATCTCGAACAGGATGCCGGCAAGTCGATGCACGACCAGCATCCGACCATGTCCTATGTGGATCTGAACCGCTCCGGCGTCGCGCTGATGGAGATCGTCTCCAAGCCCGACATGCGCTCGGCCGACGAGGCCAAGGCGTATCTCACCAAGCTGCGGACCATCCTGCGCTATCTGGGCACCTGCGACGGCAACATGGACGAGGGCTCCATGCGCGCCGACGTCAACGTCTCGGTGCGGCGTCCCGGCGGCGATTTCGGCACGCGCTGCGAGATCAAGAACGTCAACTCCATCCGCTTCGTCGGCCAGTGCATCGAGGCCGAGGCCCGCCGCCAGGTCGCGATCCTCGAGGATGGCGGCACGATCGACCAGGAGACCCGCCTCTACGATCCGGCCAAGGGCGAGACCCGCGCCATGCGGTCCAAGGAAGAGGCGCATGATTACCGCTACTTCCCGGACCCGGACCTTCTGCCGCTGGAATTCGACCAGGCCTATGTCGACGCGCTGCTGGAAGGCCTGCCGGAACTGCCGGACGCCAAGAAGAACCGGCTGATCCGCGATGCCGGCCTGTCGGCCTACGATGCGTCGATCCTGGTCTCCGAAAAGGCGATCGCCGACTATTACGAGGCCGTGGCGAAGGGCCGCGACGCCAAGCAGGCCGCCAACTGGGTCATCAACGATCTTCTGGGTGCGCTGAACAAGGCCGGCAAGGACATCGGCGAGACGCCGGTGACCGCGGACCAGCTCGGGGCGATCCTCGACATGATCCGCGCCGAGACGATCTCCGGCAAGATCGCCAAGGACCTGTTCGAGATCGTCTGGAACGAGGGCGGCGACCCGGAGACGATCGTCGACGAGCGCGGCATGAAGCAGGTGACCGACACCGGCGCCATCGAGACGGCGGTGGACGAGGTGATCGCAGCCAATCCCGACAAGGTCGAGCAGGCCCGCGCCAAGCCGACCATGGCCGGCTGGTTCGTCGGCCAGGTGATGAAGGCGACCGGCGGCAAGGCCAATCCCCAGGCGGTCAACGCGCTGGTCAAGCAGAAGCTTGGCGTGGAATGACCTTCTTCGTCCGCACCGCCGGCGCGGCCGATCTGGAGGCGATCAGCCAGTTGCTCGGCGAGACCTGGCACGCGACCTACGACCACATCTACGGGCCTGAGCGGGTGAGCGAGATCACCCGCTCGTGGCATTCGGTCGAGGCGCTCAGGCCGCGGATCAACCGGCTGAACTCGGAGTTCCTGGTCGCCGACGACGGCACGCGGATCGGCGGCATGGCCTATGCCGCCGCCACCGCCGGCGACGGCAAGATGGTCGTCCTGCATCAGCTCTATGTCCGGCCCGGCTGCCAGCGCCAGGGCATCGGCCGCGATCTTCTGGCCGAGATTTCCGAGTGCTTCCCGACGGCGCGCACGTTGCGCCTCGAGGTCGAGGAAGCCAACATGCCGGCGATCGACTTCTACCGCGCGCACGGTTTCACCCAGACCGGCTCGACCGCCAATTGCGGCTGTGCCGATTCGGGCATTCCGGCCGCGGTCTACGAGAAGACGCTGGCTGCCGGCTGAGCCGGGCAGGGCGCCGCCGAAGGGCGGAGCGAACGCGATCCATGGTGGACATTTTGCGGCCGCGGCAGCATAACGTCCCCGCATCGACACGGACTGGAATTCCCATGAAGGAATGGCTGCTGCAGATCTTCACCTGGTGGCAAGGCCAGACGATCGGCACGAGATTCTACACCTGGCGCAAGGGTCAGAAGGTCGGCGAGGACGATGCCGGCAACCAGTATTACCAGAATGCCGACGGCACCAAGCGCTGGGTCATCTACAACGGCCCGGCCGAGGCGTCGATGATCGCCGGCGGCTGGCATGGCTGGATCCATTACCGGGTCGATACGCCACCGTCGCAGGAAGACTACAAGCCGCGCGCCTGGCAGAAGCCGCACCAGCCGAACTACACCGGCACGGCCAAGGCCTACCGGCCGCAGGGCTCGCTGCTCACTCCGTCCGAGCGCCCGCGCGTCACCGACGATTACGACGCCTGGACGCCGTGATCGCACGGCGGTCCGGAGCGCGATCGGCCGCCTGATTGGCTCCGCTTTCGGCCTTTTCGATCGCGGCCCGGACAATCTCCCTGTCATCGCCGCATTCTGCCGGCAGACACAGCGCGTATTGCCCGGCCCGGCGGGCCGGAAATGTTGAGGACGCCCCCATGAACCGTCGGCTATGTGCGTCGATCCTGTTTGCCGTGACGACCGGCCTCGCGCTGGTTCCGGCCTCGGCGCAGCAGCGCATCGCCAACAAGGTCGCGGTGTTCTCCGGGCTCGACAAGATCACCGGCCGGATCACCAGCTTCGACGTCTATATCGACGAGACGGTGCAGTTCGGCGCCCTGCAGGTGACGCCGAAGGTCTGCTACACCAGCGCCGAGGGCGAAGCCGCCAAGACCGACGCCTTCGTGAAGGTCGACGAGATCACCCTGCAGCGCGACATCCGCCAGATATTCTCGGGCTGGATGTTCGCTGCGTCGCCCGGCCTCAACGCCGTCGAGCATCCGGTCTATGACGTCTGGCTGAAGAGCTGCAAAAGCGAATCGGATGTCCCGGCGCCTGCTGGGTAAAAGGTCGCGTCCACCGCGATCGCCTCGGCCAGCAGTGCCTGATAGGTGTCGCGGTCGATCTCGATCGCGCCGAAGCGCTCCAGATGGCCGGTCAGGAACTGGGTGTCTAGGAGCTGGTAGCCGCCACGGCACAGCCGCTCCCACAGATAGGCCAGCGCCACCTTGGACGCATCGGTGCGGCGCGAGAACATGCTCTCGCCGAAGAACGCGCCGCCCAGCGACACGCCATACAGGCCCCCGACCAGCTCGTCGCCGTCCCACGCTTCCACCGAATGGGCAAAGCCTTCCTGCGCCAGCGCCAGCGTCAGCGAGCGGATCTGGCCGTTGATCCAGGTTTCCATGCGCCCCGGCGCGGCTTCCGCGCAGCCGTCGACCACCGCCGCGAAGGCGGTGTCGACGCGAATGTCGAAGGGCGCCCGGCGGATGGTCTTGCGCAGGCTGCGCGGCAGGTGGAAGCCGTCCAGCGGCAGGATTCCCCGCTCGGTCGGATCGATCCAGAAGATGCCCGGATCGTCCGCCTTTTCCGCCATCGGAAAGATGCCGCAGGCATAGGCCTTCAGCAGGATGGACGGGGTGATCTCGAAACGCTGGCCACCACGCCGTGTCATGATCCTACCCTGCTGATCTGCGGGCGAGATACTTTTCCAGCCAGTGGATGTCGTAGTCGCCTCTGGCGACGTCCGGATTGTCCACGAGGTCACGGAACAGCGGCAGCGTGGTCTTCACGCCGTCCACGACGATCTCGTCGAGGGCGCGCCGCAGCCGCATCATGCATTCGGTCCGGGTGCGGCCGTGCACGATCAGCTTGCCGATCAGGCTGTCGTAGAAGGGCGGGATCGAATAGCCCTGATAGACGCCCGAATCGACCCGCACGCCCAGCCCGCCGGGCATGTGGTAATGGGTGATCCGCCCCGGCGACGGTGCGAAGGTCTCCGGGTCCTCGGCGTTGATCCGGCACTCGATCGCATGGCCGGCGAACTGGATGTCGGCCTGCGTCACCGACAGGCCCTGGCCGCTGGCGACGCGGATCTGCTCGTGAACGAGATCCAGCCCCGTGATGGCTTCCGTCACCGGATGCTCCACCTGCAGGCGGGTGTTCATCTCGATGAAATAGAACTCGCCGTTCTCATACAGGAACTCGATGGTTCCGGCGCCGCGATAGCCGAGCTTGGCGATGGCGTTGGCGCAGATCATGCCGATCCGGTCGCGCTGCTCCTGGTCGAGCGCCGGCGAGCTGGCCTCTTCCCAGACCTTCTGGTGGCGGCGCTGCAGCGAGCAGTCGCGTTCGCCCAGATGAATGCCGTTGCCGGCGCCGTCGCCGAAGACCTGCACCTCGATATGGCGCGGCTTCTCCAGATACTTCTCCAGATAGACGGCATCGTCGCCGAAGGCCGCTCCGGCCTCCGAACGGGCCGTGGACAGCGCCATCGACAGGTCCTGCGCCGTCTTCGCGACCTTCATGCCGCGGCCACCGCCGCCGGCCGAAGCCTTGACGATGACCGGATAGCCGATCTCCTCGGCGATCCGTGCCGCCTCGTCGTCGTCGGTCACCGCGCCCGCCGAGCCGGGGACGACGGGAATGCCGAGACGCTTGGCAGTGCGCTTGGCCTCGATCTTGTCGCCCATGATCCGGATATGCTCGGCGGTGGGGCCGATGAAGGTGATCTTGTGGGCGTCGAGAATGTCGGCGAAGCGCGCATTCTCGGACAGGAAGCCGTAGCCGGGATGCACGGCGTCGGCGCCGGACACCTCGCAGGCCGCCACGATCTGCGGAATGTTCAGATAGCTGTCGCGGGCCGGCGGCGGACCGATGCAGACGCTCTCGTCGGCAAGGCGCACATGCATGGCCGTGTTGTCGGCGGTGGAGTGGACGGCCACCGTCGGGATGCCGAGTTCCTTGCAGGCGCGCAGCACCCGCAGGGCGATCTCGCCGCGGTTGGCGATCAGGACCTTCTTGACCATGCCGCGCCCCTTACGCGATCACGACGAGCGGTTCGCCGTATTCCACTGGCTGCGCATTCTCGACCAGGATCTTGGTCACCGTGCCGGCGCGCGGCGCGGGAATCTGGTTCATCGTCTTCATCGCCTCGATGATCAGCAGCGTCTCGCCCTCGGCGACCTTCTGGCCGACCTCGACGAAGGCGCGCGCGCCCGGAGCCGACGACAGGTAGATCGTGCCGACCATGGGCGAGGGAACCGTGCCCTTCTCCGGGCCGGTGGCGGCCGCCGGTGCAGCTGGCTGCTCGGTGTGCTGCGCCGGAGCGGCAGGCGCCGGGCTCGACGGCGCGGCGTAGTGCATCGGCTGGGCGTAGCCGCCATAGTCCTTCTGGCGGGAGACGCGGACGCGCATCTCGCCGTGCTCGACCTCGATCTCGGTCAGATCGGTGTCCTTCAGGATGCTCGCCATCTCGCGGACGAACGACGGGTCGACAGAGTGGTCTTCTTTCGACATGCGATTCCTTCGGTCTATTCGACTCGATTGTTCACAGGCGCGCCTTGAGGGCCGCAATGGCGAGTTCGTAACCCACCGGGCCGAAGCCGGCGATCATGCCGACGGCGACCGGCGCGATCAGGCTCTTGTGCCTGATCTCCTCGCGCGCGTGAATGTTGGACAGATGCACCTCCACGACGGGCTTTCCGAAGACCCGGAGCGCGTCGTGAAGGGCGAGGGAAGTATGGGTGTAGGCGGCGGCGTTGATGACGACCGCCACGGCGCGTTCGCGCGCTTCGTGGATCCAGTCGACCAGTTCGCCCTCATGGTTGGACTGCCGGAACACGATCTCGAAGCCGGCGTCCGCCGCCACGTCGCGACAGCGGGCCTCGATGTCGGCCAGCGTCGTCGTGCCATAGATCTCGGGCTCGCGGGTTCCGAGCGTATTGAGATTGGGGCCGTTGAGAAAGTAGATCGTCGAGGTCATCGACCCTCGGTCTTTTCTGGCAATCGCACGCGCGCCGCGCGGCTCACAGCCCCGTATAGAGGCATCGGCAGCGTGGGGAAAGCGCCCCGACGGGCGTTTCGTTCCCTCAGCGGTTCCTCAACAGGCAATGGTTCCGCATTCGCGCACATTGGCGATGCTCGCCTGCAGATTGTCGAGACCGACCGCCCCGGGAACCACCTCTTCGCCGACCACATAGGACGGCGTGCCGTTGATGCCGAGTCGGGTCGCCATCTCGTTCGATTGCCTCAACGCCTCCTTCACGGCGGACGACTGCATGGCCGTGCGCAGGGCAGCCTCCTCGACGCCGAAGTCCCCTGCGACCGCGATGGCGCTTGCCTCGTCGGCGGCGCCGCGCGAGCCAAGGAGTGCGCGGTGATAGGCCGCGTATTCGGTCGGGGCGATCTCGCGGAAGGCGAGGGAGACCCGCGCCGCTTCCAGCGACTGCGGCCCCAGCACCGGGATTTCCTTCAGGACGAAGCGGATGTTCGGATCGGCCGCCAGCAGCGCATCCATGTCCTGCATCGCCTTTTTGCAGTAGCCGCAATTGTAGTCGAAGAACTCCACCACGGTGACGTCGCCGTCGGGATTGCCGAGAACCGTGCCCTCGGGCGTCTCGAACAGCGCCGGTCCGACTTCGGCGATCGCCGCCTTCTGGGCAGCCGACTGGTCGGCCGTCCGCTTGGCCTCCAGCGCGTCGAGCGCTTCCAGCAGCACTTCGGGATGCTCGATCAGATAGGCCCGCACGATCGTCTCGATCGCGTCGGTCTGCTTTGCGTCGAAGGACGTCTGCGCCGCCGCGGGCGCGCTGTCCTGCGCGTTGGCAGCACCGGCTGCGAACAGCGGAAGCGTGCAGGCGAGGGCCGTTGCGGCGGTCAGGCGTCGGATGGAAAGCACGGGTGCGGCGTCCTTCTGTTCGGTTCGGTGCGGATCGCCGGTCAGCGAATCTCGGTCTGGATGATGTCCTGCGCCGCCCGCCAGGGCGGCGTGCCCGGCTGCAGCTTCTGCTGGGCGCGGATGGCGAAGATCTTCGCCTGGCGGAAGGCACCGCCATGCCAGTAGCCTTCGGCGGTGGCAAGTTCAGCGCGGCCGACTTCGCCGATCCGCCCATAGGCCATGGCGAGGAACCGGTAGGCGACGGAATTGCCCGGATCAGAGCTCAGCCCGTCGCGGATCAGGCGAATCGCCTCCTTCATCTTGGCCGGATCGCCGCTGGTCACCAGCGCCTGGCCGATCTCGGCCTTCAGGATTCCCGAGCCGGTCTTGTCCAGCTTGGCGGCCTTCGAATAGGCGGCCGCCGCCTCCTGGGAGCGTCCCGCATCGACGAGGATATCGCCGCGCAGCTCGTAGAAGAAGGCGTTGTTCGGCTGGGCCTTGAGCAGCGCATCGACCTTGGCGAGCGCCGAGGCCGGAGACCCGGCGAGGTGCGTGGCGATCGCGTCGCCGTAATAGGCCGCAAGACTGCGCGGATCGCGGGCGAACATCCGGCGGACTGCCCCGGCGCCGTCATTGTAGGCGACGATCTTGGCCCGGGCGAGATTGTGGCGCACGGCCAGTTCCGGCTTGTCGGTCCGGTCGTAGAACCGGCTTTCCTGGGCCAGCCGCTGCAGGGCCGCAATGCGGTCGCGCGGCATCGGGTGCGAGGAGGTGTAGTTCCCGCCGCTGCTGCGGGCGAAGAGATTGCCGCGATCGAGGATCTCGAAGGTCTCGACCAGCCCCCGGGCCGACTGGCCGGTCGCTTCCAGATAGGTGAGGGCGGACCGGTCGGCGGTGGACTCTTCGCCGCGCTGGTAGCTGAGCAGGTTGCGCTGGGCGATACCGCCGCCGCCCATCATCACTCCTGCCCCGGCGCTGACCGCGCTGCCGCCGCCGGCGGCGGCGCCCGCTGCCGCGATCCCGGCGCCGAGAAGGCTGGCGACCACGGCGATGGCCTGCGAGCGCTCCAGCTGTTCGCGCAGTCGCTGCTGGTGGCCGCCGGCCAGATGGCCGATCTCGTGGGCGAGGATGCCGATCAGCTGGTTGGGCGTCTGCGTCGCGGTGATGGCGCCGGTGTTGATGTAGATGCGGCGGCCGGAGACGAAAGCGTTGAAGGCGTCAGAATTGACCAGCACGATCTCGATGCCCGAACGCGACAGGCCCGCCGCCTTCAGCAGCGGACGCGCATAGTCGGCGACCAGCGCCTCGATCTCGGCGTCCCGCACGATGGGCAGGCTGGCCTTGTCCTTCGCCGCGGCCTGAACGCCGACCGGTGCCAGTGCCACGGATGCCGCCAGGATCATCGATGTGATGCGGGCGGAGATCGCGCCGAGCGACATGTTCATGCTAGTCCCCTCCGATGCTGGCCGGTGAGCGATCGCCAATTCCCGATGCGATCCCGGCACTCTCTGGCAATCCTCACCCCAATCCGGCGAAATCGAGGCGAAACATGCGGTCCGACCTGTCCGAAACCCTCACGATGATGGCATCAAAGCGGTCCGACATCGACCCGTTTCGCGCCATGGACGTTCTGGCCGAAGCCAACCGGATGATCGCACGGGGCGACCGGGTGCTGTCGCTGGCGGTCGGCCAGCCTGCGGCGCCGGCGCCGCAGATCGCCCGCGATGCCGCCCGCTCCATGCTCGACCATGGCCGCATCGCCTATACCGACGCCCTCGGGCGCCAGGATCTTCGCGAGCGCATCGCCCGCCACTACGCCGACGCCTACGGCCAGACGGTGGATGCCGCACAGATCATGATCACCACCGGCTCGTCGGCGGGCTTCAACCTGACCTTCCTCGCCGCCTTCGATCCGGGTGACAGGATCGCGCTCGCCGCGCCCGGCTATCCGGCCTATCGCAACATCCTGCGCGCGCTCGGGCTGGTGCCGGTGGAGATCGAGGTCGACCGGACCACCGGCTACATCCTGACCGCGGAGCATCTGCGCGCCGCCCATGAGGAGCACAGGCTCGCCGGTGTCCTGGTCGCGAGCCCGGCCAACCCCACCGGAACCGTCACGCCCCGCGACGAACTGCGCCGGCTGGTCGAATATGCCGATACTGAAAACATCCGCTTCGTCTCCGACGAGATCTATCACGGCCTTGCCTATGGCCGAGCCGAGGCGACGGCGCTGGAGTTTTCCGACCGGCCAATCATCGTCAACTCCTTCTCCAAATACTACTGCATGACCGGCTGGCGGATCGGCTGGCTGATTCTGCCCAAGGCGCTGCTGCGCGCCGCCGAGCGGATCGGCCAGAGCCTCTACATCTCGGCACCGGAGCTCTCGCAGGTCGCGGCCACGGCGGTGTTCGACGCGACGGCCGAACTCGACGTCGTGCGCGATGGCTATGTGAAGAATCGCGACCTCATCGCGAGCCGGCTGCCGGAGTTGGGCTTTCGCGATATCGCCCCCATCGATGGCGCGTTCTACGCCTATGCCGCGATCCCCGAGGGCGAATCCGGCGCCACGCAGTTCGCCGCGGACATCCTTCAGCGCTGCCATGTGGCGATCACCCCCGGCACCGACTTCGACACCCGCCGCGGCGAGAACTTCGTGCGGCTGTCCTATGCCTGCGATCACGCAACGCTCACCGAGGCGCTGGACCGGATCGCCGACCGCCGCACCGGCTGACCGGCAGCGCCGACCCCGGCGCCCGACAACAGACCCCGAACGCAAACGGGCGGCCCGATGGGCCGCCCGTTTTCATGTTTGCCGTGTCTCGCACCTGGGCGCGAGGTGGCGCGCTCGCCTTAGAAGAAGCTCCGGCGCGCCCACCAGCCGGTGCGGCGCGGCTTCTCGGGCTTGGCCTCGGCATCGTTCGAGGTGCTCGACGTGACCACCGGGTCGGACGATTCCGGTGCGGCGGGCGTATCGTCGTTGGCTGCGGCCGCTGCGGCCTCTTCAGCCGCGGCAGGCTGTGCCTCGACCGGTGCCGGTTCGCTGGTGGCCACCGGCTCGGCGGCCAAAGCCGGCATTGCAGGCTCTGCCACGACCGCCGTGTCGGCGTTGTCGGCCGCTTCGCTCTGCGCGGCGACCGGCTCGGCGGGCGACGCCACCGGCGCATCCTCGGCCACGGGGGCCGGCGTTGCGGCGACCTGATCCGACATCACCGTCGTTGCGGTGGCGTGGATCGGCTGCGCATCCGAAGCCTGATCGGCTGCGACATCACCGGACGGCTGGCCGGATTCGCCCTCGCCATTCTGGTCCTCGCGGTTGCGGCGACCACCCCGACGACCGCGGCGGCGGCGCTTGCGGCCCCGGTCGCTGTCGTCGTCAGTCCGGCTGGTGCTGCGATGTGCGCCGCCATCCGTCTCGTCGTCGCCTTCGGCATCGCCGTCGCGATCGTCGCCATTGTCCTGATCCGAACGGTCGTCGCGCGACTGGCCGTCGGCGACAGTCTCGTCCTCGTCACCCGACCGTTTGCGCCGACGCCGGCGGCGGCGGCGGCCGCCGCCTTCCGAATTGTCCGACCCGTTCCGATCTTCCTCGGCACGGCCCTTGTCCTCGGCGGCGGGCTTCTCTTCGGCGATCCGGTCGAGCTCGTCGGCCGAGCGGCGTGCCGCTTCCTCGTCCGCCGCGTCGTCGAGCGCATCGCTGACGGCGAGGGCGTCCGGCTGGCCGGCATCGATCGTGATTTCCGGCTTCGTCGCTTCGGCACCATGCGCGATGGTGATCGCCTGGTGACCGGCGCTGTCGTCGGCTTCCAGGATGATGCGCAGGCCGTGATGGTGCTCGAGTTCCTCGATCCGCTGGCGCTTCTCGTTGAGGACGTAGAGCGCCGTCGAGGTCGGAACCTTGACGATGAGATCGTGGTCGGCGTGCTTCTGCAGATGTTCCTCGATCGTGCGCAGCACGTGCAGCGCCGACGACGAGGATGAGCGGATATGGCCGGTGCCCTCGCAGACCGGGCAGGTCTGCATGGTCGATTCCAGCACGCTGGCGCGAATCCGCTGGCGGCTCATTTCCAGCAGGCCGAAATGCGAGATGCTGCCGACCTGGATGCGGGCCCGGTCGCTCTTCAGGCACTCCTTGATCTTCTTCTCGACGGCGCGGTTGTTGCGCTTCTCGTCCATGTCGATGAAGTCGATGACGATCAGGCCGGCGAGGTCGCGCAGACGCAGCTGGCGCGCCACCTCTTCGGCGGCTTCCATGTTGGTCTGGTAGGCCGTGTCCTCGATCGAGTGTTCCTTGGTGGAACGCCCCGAATTGACGTCGATGGCAACGAGGGCCTCGGTCTGGTTGATGATGATGTAGCCGCCCGACTTCAGCGTGACGTGGGGCTGCACCATCTTGTCGAGCTGCGATTCGATGCCCTGCCGCACGAAGATCGGGGTCGGGTCACGATAGGGCTGCACGACCTTCGCCTGGCTCGGCATGAGCATCCGCATGAAGTCCTTGGCTTCGCGGTAGCCCGTCTCGCCGGCGACGAGAATCTGGTCGATGTCCTTGTTGTAGAGGTCGCGGATCGATCGCTTGATCAGGCTGCCTTCCTCATAGACGAGGGCAGGGGCGATCGACGACAGCGTGACGGTGCGCACCGTCTCCCACAGCCGCATCAGATATTCGTAGTCGCGCTTGACCTCCGGCTTGGTGCGGTTGGCACCGGCCGTGCGCAGGATGATGCCCATGCCGCGCGGCACGTCGAGCTCGCGCACGACATCCTTCAGCCGCTTGCGGTCGGCCGCATTGGTGATCTTGCGCGAGATGCCGCCGCCACGCGCCGTGTTCGGCATCAGCACCGAATAACGACCGGCCAGCGACAGATAGGTGGTCAGGGCCGCGCCCTTGTTGCCGCGCTCTTCCTTGACGACCTGCACCAGCAGGATCTGCCGACGCTTGATGACTTCCTGGATCTTGTACTGGCGACGCTGGCGTGCCTGGCGGACCGGCACTTCCTCCATGGCGTCCTCGGAGCCGATCTGGTCGATCTCGTCGTCGCCGTCCTCGTCGCCATTGCTCTCGTCGTCGCCGGACGCGCGGGTGCGCCCGCGCCGACCGCGGCCGCCGCGCCGGCCCCGCGAAGACCGCTCGGACCCGTTCTCCTCGTCGTCACCGTCGCCGCCGGACGTCGTGATGCCATCGGCATCGGCGTCTGCGTCGTGATCGTCGTCGGACTCGGTGGCGCGGATTTCGGTCTCGTCGCCATGGGCCTCGCCCTGATCGGCGTCGCTCGACGCCGCGTCGGAGCCGGCCTCGTCACCGTTCTCGTCGATCTCGGCCTTTTCCGAGACGGTCTCATCGCTGTTCGCGGCAGACTTGCTGCGCGATCCGCGACGCGCACGGGTCGGCTTCGGCTCGTCGGCCTCTTCCTCTTCCATCGCGCGCTGGAGGTCTTCCTCGATCAGCGCCTGACGGTCGGCCTTGGGGATCTGGTAATAGTCGGGATGGATCTCGCTGAAGGCGAGGAAGCCGTGGCGGTTGCCGCCATATTCGACAAAGGCGGCCTGGAGCGAGGGTTCGACCCGCGTCACCTTCGCCAGATAGATATTTCCCTTGAGCTGCTTCTTGTGTTCGGATTCGAAATCGAATTCCTCGACCCGGCTACCCCGGACGACGACGACGCGCGTCTCCTCCTGGTGGGACGCGTCGATCAGCATTTTGTTTGCCATGAAAGGACTCCCGGGCGCTCGCACCAGGTCGCGGCAAGGCGTCGTGCGCCTGCCTGTCGACGGGAGGGCGCGAGCCCGTATCGGTGGAATCTGGCATTGCAGCGCGGCCGTGACTCGACGGCGCCAGACCCCTTGTGAAGGGATGCGGCGGGTATCGGAGAACGGGAGCTGGTGACAAGATTCGACCTGTAACAACTACATGGCCGCTCGGGCGGCCGACGAAACGGGCGAATTGGCGGCTTGCGAGCCGGGCACATTCGCGACGTTGGAAATCCGCCGGGAAGGAAACTCCTGCGGCGAAATGAAAATTCTGCTCGAGGCCCGGTGACTGGTCGCAGGATCGCAAACCTGCCGCGACGTTTTCGCCGCAGCCGTGCCGACGTCCGCGGGGCACTCGTGCCTCCGAATCGGCAGCTGCATGTGATTCCGCATCACTAAGCCTCGGTTCGATTTTATGACGGGAATGCCTAATAAACAAGTGCGGCGCGGCGATTGTGGTCGCAAGGTAAGAGATCGCGCGAGGCGTGGGCGCGAAGCGGCATACCGGCTGTCGCCGGAGCTCTGCCGGCCGCCGCAGCGTTTCGGCCGCGCGACTTTGAGCCGTCGCCCCAGTCTCATCAACATTGTCGCGTCAGCAGGGATGGCCTATCGCGGAGAGGACGCGACACGCTGCGACCGGGAAGGGGTGCAATGACAGGACGATGCCGGAACGTGGTGGCCGAGCTTGCCCGGAAAGCCCTGGCGGCTGTGGTGGCGCTCCTGCTGTGGGGTGCCCAGTCTCCCGCGCTGGCCGAGGACCGGATCATCACCGCGGTGACCCAGGCGGCCGACGCAGACGCCTTCACCGTCGCGTTCGACGTCATCGGCAAGCCCGAGGCGCGGGTTCTGCATCTGCGCAATCCCGAGCGCATCGCCGTCGATTTCGAGGACACCCTCTCGGCTGCCGCGCTGGATGCGCCGCCCGACAACGCGCTCGTCTCGGCGAGCCGCCATGGCCTGGTCGCGGCCGACCGCTATCGCTTCATCTTCACGCTCAAGGGTGCGGCCAGCGCCGAACTTGACCGCACCGCGACCGCGCACGGCGAGAGGCTCTCCCTGACCATCCGACCGGCGACGTCCGGCAAGGTTGCTGCGGCGTCACCGTCGAGGCCGGCGCCGGAGACCGCCGACGCCGGACCCGATGTGCCGGCGGCCGTGCCGCAGGGGCGTGTCCTGAAGGTCGTGCTCGACGCCGGGCATGGCGGCGTCGACAAGGGCGCCGTGTCGAAGTCGGGCACGCTGGAGAAGGAGATCAACCTCGCTATGGCCCTGGCCCTGCGCGATGCGTTGCAGGCCCGCGGCGATGTCGAGGTGACACTGACCCGCGACGACGACACATTCATTCCGCTGGAGGAGCGCGCGGCGATCGGTCGCCGCGAACGCGCCGACCTGTTCATCTCCATCCATGCCGACTCGATCCGCTACGCTGACCTGCGGGGCGCGACCGTCTATACGCTCTCGGAGACCGCCTCGGACGAGCTCTCGCGCGAGATCGCCGCGTCGGAAAATGCGGCGGACCGCTTTGCCGGCGAGGAATGGCAGCGCGACGAGCCGACCGTCTTCGACATCCTTCTCGACCTGACCCGGCGCGAGACCGTCAGCTTCTCCGAGCATTTCGCCTCGTCGCTGGTCCGGGACCTGCGGCGCGAGGACATTCGCCTGATCAACCGGCCGAAACGCTCGGCCGGATTCAAGGTGCTGACCGCGCCGGACGTCCCCTCGGTGCTGGTCGAACTCGGCTTCCTGTCGAATCGCGAGGACGAGAAGCTCCTGACGGACGCCGCCTGGCGCAAGGACACCGCCGCGGCGATCGCCCAGGCGGTGATGGATTTCTTCGGGGAAAAGGTCGCCGAACCGCGCAAGCCCGGCTAATCGGGCACGCGCATCCGCGCGGATGTGGTAAATCGACAACGCTTGCCTGCATTGCGGGGCCGTCATGCACCCATGTCCATGGCCTCGCCGCATTTGCGCAGCAGGAAAACGTTAAAAGGACGTTCGCTGCGTCCCATGCGCGGCGGATGTTGCAAATTCCCGGCCAAGGCTCCTGCGAGCCGATGCGGGGAGCATGAACCGGACCGGCGCGGCGGCGCAGGGCGGACGGAGTTTCGATGATCAGACTGCTCGGCTATTTCTTTGCCATCGGTGCCGTCTTCTTCCTCGTGGTGGCCGGCGGCTTCGCCTGGTACATCGAGAAGATGGGCAGTGACCTGCCGGACTATCAGGTCCTGGCGGCCTACGAGCCGCCCGTCACGACGCGGGTGCATGCCGCCGACGGTTCGCTGATGGCCGAATACGCGCGCCAGCGGCGCTTGTTCCTGCCGATCCAGGCGGTGCCGGATCTCGTCAAAAACGCCTTCCTCTCCGCCGAGGACAAGAATTTCTACCAGCATCCGGGCGTCGATATCGAAGGCGTGGCGCGCGCCGTCATGGTGCTGGCCAAGGGCGGCCGCATGCAGGGCGCCTCGACCATCACCCAGCAGGTCGCCAAGAACTTCCTTTTGACCAACGAGCGTACCTTCGACCGCAAGATCAAGGAAGCGATCCTGTCGCTGCGCATCGAGCAGGCCTATTCCAAGGACAAGATCCTCGAGCTTTATCTGAACGAGATCTATCTCGGCCTCGGCTCCTACGGCGTCGCCGCCGCGGCGCTCGCCTATTTCGACAAGTCGGTGAACGAGCTGACGATCGAGGAAGCCGCCTATCTGGGCGCGCTGCCGAAGGCGCCGGAGAACTACAATCCGTTCCGCGATCCGGACCGGGCGATCGAGCGCCGCAACTGGGTCATCGACCAGATGGCCGCCAACGGCTTCATCACCGCCGAGGCCGCCAGCGAGGCGCAGGAAAAGCCGCTCGACGTCAATCCGCGGCCGACCGGCACCTATCTGGCGTCGTCGGAATATTTCACCGAGGACGTGCGCCGCGAGATCATCCAGCGCTACGGCGTCGACGCGCTCTACGAGGGCGGTCTGTCGGTCCGCACGACCCTCGATCCGACGCTGCAGGCGGAGGCGCGCAAGGCGCTGCAGCACGGGCTGATCAAATATGACGAGGAGCGCGGCTGGCGCGGGCCGGTGACCCGGGTCGAGATCGGCAGCGACTGGGGCCAGTCGCTGGCCAAGATCGAGCCGCTCGCCGACGTCCCCGAATGGCGTCTGGCCGTCGTCCTGACCGCCGAGGCGGGCCGCGTGGAGATCGGCCTGCAGCCGCCGCGCGACATGTCGGGCGCCCGTGGCGCCGAGCGCGAGCTGGCGAGCATCGCCAGGGACGACATGAAATGGGCCCTGCGCCTGAACACCGAGGATCGGAAGGGCAATGTCAGCTCCGCCGCCGAGGTGCTGTCGCGCGGCGACGTCGTCTATGTGGAGAAGAAGGAAGAGGGCGCCGGCTACCGGTTGCGCCAGCCGCCGAAGGTGCAGGGCGCACTGGTGGCGATGGAGCCCAAGACCGGGCGTGTCGTCGCCATGGTCGGTGGCTTCTCCTTCGCCCAGTCCGAGTTCAACCGCGCCAGCCAGGCATATCGCCAGCCCGGTTCGTCCTTCAAACCCTTCGTCTATGCCGCGGCATTGGACAACGGCTACACGCCGTCCTCGGTGATCATGGATGCGCCGATCTCGCTGCCCGACGGCAATGGCGGCGTCTGGGAGCCGTCCAATTACGGCGGCGGCTCGGCCGGTCCCTCGACCCTGCGCCTTGGCATCGAGAAGAGCCGCAATCTCATGACGATCCGGCTCGCCAAGGACATGGGCATGGACCTTGTCGCGGAATATGCCGAGCGTTTCGGCATCTACGACAATCTCGGTAAGTATCTCCCGATGGCCCTCGGCGCCGGCGAGACCACGGTCCTGCGCATGGTGTCGGCCTATTCGGTCATCGCCAATGGCGGCCGCTCGCTGGAGCCGTCGCTGATCGACCGGGTCCAGGATCGCTACGGCAAGACGATCTACAAGCACGACCAGCGCATCTGCCAGACCTGCGACGCGCCGGCCTATGACGGCCAGAGCGAGCCGGAACTGGTCGACGAGCGCGATCAGGTGCTCGACCCGATGACCGCCTACCAGATCACCTCGATGATGGAGGGCGTCGTCCAGCGCGGCACCGCCACCCGTGTGGCCGCGCTCGGCGTTCCGATCGCCGGCAAGACCGGCACCACCAACGAGGAGAAGGACGTCTGGTTCGTCGGCTTCACCCCGGACCTCGTGACCGGCGTGTTCCTCGGCTACGACAACCCGACCCCGATGGGCCGCGGCGCCACCGGTGGCGGCATGGCGGCGCCGGTCTTCATCGACTTCATGGAGGATGCGCTGGAAGGCGTGCCGCCGGTCGAGTTCAAGGTGCCCGAGGGCATGGACCTGATCGCCGTGAACCGGAAGACCGGCATGCGCTCCGGCGGTTCTGGCGGCGACGTGATCATGGAGGCGTTCAAGCCCGGCACCGGGCCGTCCGACACCTTCAACATCATCGGTGCCGATGAGATGGCCGGTGGTTTCGGCTCGGGACAGGTCTCGCAGGAGGCCGAGCAGGCCATCGTCCAGGGCGGTGGTGGCGGCGGGCTGTTCTAGCCAAGCCGGCCACGGACCGTTATAGAGCCACCCCGACCGGCGATCCGGCTCCGGCGTCGCCCCGCGCGACGGCGAGGCCTTCCTCGCCGGTGCGAGACCATACCCTCAGGATTTAGGAGATTGCGGCTTGCGCGCCGAGATCGAGAACCTTGTCGACGAAATCAAGCAGGCCATAAGCCTGCTGAGGAGGCATCTTTGACTGGGAGAAATCTCTCAAACGCCTCGACCTGCTGAACAACAAGGCGGAAGATCCGACCATCTGGGATGATCCGGCCGAAGCGCAGAAGCTCATGCGCGAACGCCAGTTCCTGGACACCGCCATCGGCGCGGTGAACCGCCTGAACCAGTCGCTGCAGGACAATATCGAACTCATCGCCATGGGCGAGGAGGAGAAGGACGCCGAGATCGTCAAGGAAGCCGAGGCTGCGATCCGCGAGATCAAGTCCGAGGCCGACAAGCGGCAGATCGAGACGCTCCTCTCCGGCGAGGCCGATTCCAACGACACCTATGTCGAGGTTCATTCGGGCGCCGGCGGCACCGAGAGCCAGGACTGGGCGGCGATGCTGCAGCGCATGTACATGCGCTGGGCCGAGCGCGCCAAGTTCAAGGTCGAGGTCCTGGAAGAGCATTCCGGCGAAGAGGCGGGCATCAAGTCCGCCACGCTGCTCATCAAGGGCCACAACGCCTATGGCTGGATGAAGACCGAATCCGGCGTCCACCGGCTGGTGCGGATCTCGCCCTATGACAGCCAGGCGCGGCGGCACACGTCCTTCGCCTCGGTCTGGGTCTATCCGGTGGTCGACGATTCGATCGACATCGACGTCAACGAATCCGATGTCCGCATCGACACCTACCGGGCCTCCGGCGCCGGTGGCCAGCACGTGAACACGACCGACTCGGCCGTGCGCATCACGCATCTGGAAACCGGCATCGTGGTCCAGTGTCAGGCCGAGCGCTCGCAGCACAAGAACCGGGCGACCGCCTGGAACATGCTGCGCGCCCGGCTTTACGAGGCCGAGCTCGAACGTCGCGAGAATGCGGCGAATGCCGAGGCGGCCTCGAAGACGGATATCGGCTGGGGCCACCAGATCCGGTCCTACGTCCTGCAGCCGTACCAGATGGTCAAGGATCTGCGGACCGGCATCGAGAGCACCTCGCCGCAGGAAGTCCTGGACGGCGGGCTGGACCCCTTCATGGAGGGTGCGCTGGCGCACCGGGTCCATGGCGGCGACGCCGCGGTCGACGACATCGACTGACGACGCCATCGTCGCATGAGCATTCAGCGGGCTGCCGGAAACGGTGGCCCGTTTTGCGTTGCGCCCGGTGCAGACCGTTCCCCGTGTCAGGACGGCAGGCGGATCCTGTCGCGAATGCGCAGGAAGCGCATCGGATCGACGGCCTTGCCGTCGCGGCGCACTTCGTAGTGGAGATGCGGCCCGGTGCTGCGACCGGTGCTGCCGACCGCGCCGATGCGCGTGCCGCGGCCCACCTCGTCGCCGACCGACACGTCGATCCGGGACATGTGGCCATAGCGGGTGGTGATGCCGTTGCCGTGGTCGATCTCGACCAGATTGCCGTAGCCGCCGGCCCGACCGGCGCGCACGACCTTGCCCGGCGCGACCGCCGAGACCGCCGAGCCGCTCGGGCGGGCATAGTCGATCCCCGCATGCAGGGCGCGCTTGCCGAGGAACGGGTCGGAACGGATGCCGAAGGTGCTCGACCGGGTGCTCGCCGGCATGGGCTCGGTCAGGGGGAGTCGCTCGGCGACGTCATGCAGCTTCTTCAGCGTCTCGAGCGCGGCATCGAGCTCGGCGTAGGATTCCTCGAAATCGAAATCGGCGGGTGCCGGCTCGTAGGGGCCGCCGACCGCCGAACCGACGGTGTCCGGCGGCAGGTCGATACCGATCGCGGTCAAGGCCGATGCGATGCGTACGGTGCGGGTGCGCGCCTTGGCGGCGAGGCTCTGCAGGTCGCCGATCTGGCGAAGTTCCGCCATGTCGATCGAGCGTCCGATCTGGCGGATCGCAGCTTCCGAGATGTCGAAGCGGCGCGGCCCGACCTTCGCGGTCGCCGCGGCCGTCATCGGCGCAGCGCGCCAGTCGTCGCCGGGAATCGCGCTGGTGCGGATCGTGTCGAGCATCGGCTCGTCCTCGTCCAGCGAATCGCCATGGGCTTCGAGCGCCGGCTCCGTCTGCGAAGGTGCGTCTTCGGCGGGCGAGGTGCGGGGGTTCTGCGTGGGCAGCGGGACGGCCGTCGTGATGATTCCGGTAGCCTTGGCGCGTTCGAGCAGCGGCTGCAGCTTGTCGTAGCGGGCGGTCAGTTCCTCCTGCTGGTCGAGCAGCACTTCCACCTTGGTCTCGACCATCTTCTCGGACAGGAACTGCCGGCTCGTGGCGGTGTCGAGCTGCGCCCGCAGCGCCGCGATTCGCTGTTCGTAGTCGCGCGTCACCTTCCACTGCCGCTCGGCATAGCGCACGGTGAGGTCGTCCTGCAGGAGATAGTAGGAGGGGATCGCGACGCAGGTGACCACGACGAGGGCGGCGAGGGCCGAGCCGAGCATCAGGGCCTTGCGGCCGATGGTGAAGTAGCGAACCTGTTCGCCGCGCGCGATGATCACCGTATGCGGTTCGCGTCGATCGCCGAATGTTCGCCTGTGCTTCACCGCAGTCATTACCCATCCCCGGATACCGGGACGCGATGTCCCGTCGACCGCCTGATTACACTCGGGTAAGGTTAACATTCCTTTGATCGGCAGCGGATCGACCGCCTTCCGGCGGTGGCGACGGGCGTCCGGGCCCGCTTTGGCCGGGGTGACCGCTCCCGGACCTCAGCTCGAGAGCGGCGAGAGCGACCGGTAGAAGGTGGGCGTCAGGCCGGCCTCGGCGCGGGCGCGATCGTTGAAGGGCGCCTTCACGTCGCCGCGAAAGCTCGCCCGCACCAGCTCCCGGAACCGCTGCGCCGGATTGCGGCCTTCGCGGGCGCACAGGAAGCGAAACCATTTGGCGCCGATCGCCACGTGCTTCTTCTCGTCCCGGTAGATGATCTCCAGGATCGCGGCGGTGTCGGCGTCGCCGACCTCCAGCAGCTTCTCCAGCAGGGACGGCGTGACGTCGAGGCCGCGGGCTTCGAGGATCAGCGGAACCACCGCCAGCCGTGCGCCCAGATCGTGGGCGGTCGCCTCCACCGCCTGCCAGAGCCCGTCATGGGCGGGCAGGGCGCCATAATGGCTGCCGAGCGATTCCAGTCGGCGCGACAGCAGCCGGAAATGCTTGGCCTCTTCCAGCGCCACCGTCATCCAGCCATCGAAGAAGGATCGCGGCACGCGTTCGCTGGCGAAGCGCGCCACGATGTCGAGCGCCAGGTCGATGGCGTTGAGTTCGATATGGGCGAGCGCATGGATCAGTGCGATCCGGCCGGTTTCGGTGTGCACCGAGCGCCGCTTGACCGTGCGCGGCGAGACGAGGACCGGCTCGGCCGGGCGGCCCGGCCGGTTAGGCAGCGCCGGATCGTGCGGGGCGTGCAGCCCGAGGCGGCGACCGAACCACAGCCGGCAGGCGAGGTTGGTGCGCTCGACCTTTTCGTCGAGATCGGCGGCCCTGAGCGCCTCGATCGCGGCCTGGCGCAGCGTTGCCGGGGCGCCGGCCTCGCGCGGTTCGCTGCTCATGTCGCCGCAGAAAGCTGGCGCGCGGCCTCCAGAACCTCCTCGGCGTGCCCCGGCACCTTCACCTTGGGCCAGAGCCGCGCCACCGTGCCGTCGGCCGCCACCAGCGCCGTCGTCCGCTCGACGCCCATATATTTGCGGCCGTACATGCTCTTCTCGACCCAGATGCCGAAGGCCGACAGCAGCGTCTTCTCCTCGTCCGACAGCAGCCGGACCGTGAGCTCATGCTTGTCGCGGAACTTGCCGTGCTTCTTCACCGGATCCGGCGAGACACCGAAGACCGGAACGCCGATCGCGTCGAAATCGCTCTTCAGCCGCGTGAACTCGACAGCTTCAAGCGTGCAACCGGAGGTATCGTCCTTGGGATAGAAATAGAGGACGTACGGCTCGCCGAGGAGATCGTCGGACGCGACCACGGCGCCATGATCGTCGGGCAGGCTGAATGTCGGACAGGGTTCACCGGCTGAAATCGGCATGGCGTGCCATCCTTTCGGGGAAATCGTGCGTCAGGAGAGGGTGACTGGACGAATCAGCCGGCGGCTGACGATCTGGTGGCGAAGATGCCGGATGAGATGCGCGGGCGAAAGCATGCTCCGCGCGACGTATTGTTCAACGCGCGGCGTCCGGTTCGAAACGGCGTCGGCAGGGGAGCGCCGAGACGCCATGTCTGCGCAGATTCCATTCCGTCCTGCGCACGAGGCTGGTCGCAGTCCGGAGGCGTTTCGCCGAAGATGAAAATCGTCGTCCGTATCCTGGCCGGCACGGCCAGCATTGCGATCTGCGCGGCCTTGCTGATCGGCGGGCTTGCCGCCGCCATCCTGTGGACCGATTCCGGCCAGGACCTGCTGCGGCGCAAGACCGAGGAACTCGCCTCGAACGCCCTTGGTCCCGGCTATGTCGTCGCGCTGGGCCAGCAGACGATCGGCATCGGCCCGAGCGGTCGGATCGGGCTCGGCTTTTCCGATGTCGCCCTGCGCGATCGCGAAACCGGCGAAACGGTCGGCACGGTGGCGCTGGTGCGCGCCGGCATCGGCGTCTCCAGCCTGCTGTCCGGCAGTCTCGCGCTCGAAACCCTCGCCGTGGAGCGGGTGCGACTGGACCCGGGCAGCCTGGAGGGCGAGGACGATGGCGAGCCCTTCGTACCGGACGAGATCTTCCAGACCGCCGATCGCATCTTCACGGCCCTCGATGACGCCGGGCTGCGTCTGCTGGAGGTGGCCGACGTCGCCAGCCTGAACGCCGATCCCGACACGCGGCTCGACCGCCTGACGGTCAGTCGCGTCGGCCAGGGGGAGACCGCCATCGACCTGACGGCGCACCTTGCCGGCCGTGACGTTGCGGTGACCGGGCGCGCGACCCTGGCCCCGGACGGCGACAGGCTGGCCGGGCTGTCGCTCCAGACCGCTCCGCTTCCGTTCGCCTTTGGCGAACCGCCGAAGGACGCGGCGGACCGATCCGTCGCCTTCGAGGGGTCGGCTTCTCTGGCCGCCGAACTCGCCACCACCGACGCCGGCCGGAACCTGCGCGTACGGCTCGACGCCGGCGAAGGCCGCCTGATCGGCCGCATGCCCGTCGCGCTGCGCAGCGGCGTCCTGGAACTGACACTCGACGAGGGGCGCAGCTATGCGCGCGTCTCCGCCGGCCGTATCGAGACCGCGTCGGTCGAGGCTGAGTTTCGCGGCGGGCTGAACCTCGTCGCCGACGCCGCCGGCCATCACGGCTTCAGCCTTGCCAGTTCGCGTCTGATCTCGACCGCCGGGGGCGATGGCGCGCCACGATCCGCCGAGCTGACTCTGGGCGGATGGTTCGATCCGGCCGATGCGGCGGCCGACATCGAGCGTCTGGTCCTGGACACCGGCGACGGGGGGCTGGCCGGGGCCGCCGCACTTGGCGGGATGGAGCCCGAGGACCGCATCCGCGCCGACCTGACCTTCGACAATGTCGACGCGGCCACGGTGAAGGCCTTCTGGCCAATCATCATCTCGCCCGAGGCGCGATCCTGGGTGATCGACCATGCCGGCGATGCGGGCCGGGTGGAGGGCGGCAATTTCACGCTCGACGTGTCCGTCGACCGGTTGCCGAAGATCCTGGACCCCGAAATCAGCCCGAGCGCCGAGGAGATGCATCTCGCCCTCGCCATCGACAGCGCCGCCTTTGCCACGATCGGCGATCTTCCCGGTCTCTCCGCCGTTACGGGCGATCTGGATTTTCGGGCCGGCAGGACGGTGATCTCGGTCGCCTCGGCCACGGTCGCGGCGCTTCCCGAGGTGACGATCCTGCCGTCCTCGCTGCAGTTCGAACGCGAGGAGGCCGGCGTGATCGCGTCACTCTCGCTGAACATCGGCGGCCCGGCCTCGGCGCTCCTGGAGATCGCCGACAGGGACCCCGTCAATGCGCTCGACAAGATCGGCTGGAAGAGCGATGAGGTCTCGGGCGCGGCGACGGCCGGGGTGAATGCCCGCTTCTTGCTTGGGCGCCCGGGCGAGAAATCCGTCCTGCAGAACTGGACGGTGATCGCCGACCTCGACGATGTCGGCCTGAAACGCCGGCTGGAAGGGCGGCAGCTCGGCGCGATCACCGGCATGGCCAGCCTGTCGCCGGGCACGGTCTTCGGCGAGGTGGACGCGACGATCGACGGCGTCCCGGCCCGGATCGCCTTTGCCGAACCGCTGGAGCCGAACCCTGTCGGCGAGCGATCCCTGACCATCACGACCGAACTGGAAAAGAGCCAGCTGCAGGCCATCCTTCCGACCCTGGACGACGTCGTCGACGGCGCCCTGTCGGCGACCCTGGTGCGGTCCGGCGACACCTACCGCGCCGCGATCGATCTGTCCGCCGCACGCCTGCGTCTGCCCGCGACGGGGTGGAGCAAGGGGCCCGGCGTGCCGGCCTCCTTGTCCTTCGACATGACGACGGGCGGTAATGCGCTCAGCCTGACCAACGCCAAGCTCGAAGGCGAAGGCTTCCACGCCGAGGGCCGGGCCGAAGCCGACGGCGGTGGCCTGAAGTCGGTGACGATCGACAAGGCAGCGTTCAGCCGGTCGGACGACTTTTCCGGAAGCGTCCGCCGCGAGGACGGCGGCTTCAAGGTGGCGCTGACGGGACGCAGCCTCGACGCGCGGGCCGGCTTGGCCCGGCTGCGCGCCGGCGGCATGGCATCGGCGACCGATACCGGAACCCGCCAGGCGCCGCTCGACCTGTCGATCGCGGTGGACCGCCTGATCGGCTTCGGCGGCGAGGAACTGCGCAATGCCACCATCGCCTTTCGCCAGCAGGCGTCCGGCGCGCCGGTGGCCGACATCGCCGCCGTGGCGGCGGACGGCTCGCCGCTGCGTCTGGCGATCCAGAAGCGCGGCGAAGGCCGCAGCGTCGAACTCAGCACCGACGATGCCGGCGCGCTGCTGCGCTTCACCGGGCTCTATTCCAACATGTATGGCGGCAGAGCGCGGCTCGCCATGGCGGGCAATCAGCCGGCCCAGTATGGCGGCAAGCTGGCGCTGCAGGACTTCACGCTGGTGAACGAATCGCGGCTGGCCCGGCTCGTCGGCACGACCCGCGACCGCGAGGCCAGTCTGGCCGGCGCCGTGGGGCAGGAACTGCAGACCTCGGATGCCTATTTCGACGCGGCCTCTGCCCAGCTCGCCTGGAACGGGTCGCGGCTGGTGGCGCGCGACGGCATCATTCGCGGGCCGATCTTCGGATCGAGCTTCGAGGGCGTGATCGTCGACGACGCGCAGCGCATCGCCATCGACGGGTCCTTCATGCCCGCCTATGGGGTGAACCGCCTGTTCGGCGCGATCCCCTTCTTCGGCGGCATTCTGGGTAATGGCCAGGAGGGCGGCCTGATCGGGATCACCTACCGTCTGGCCGGGCCGCTCGACGACCCGACCCTGTCGGTGAACCCGATCTCCGCCATCGCGCCGGGCATCTTCCGGCGCATCTTCGAGTACTGACGCTCCGCACGCCGGGAGCGTCCGGTCGCTCAGTCGGCGGGCCGGACCAGCACGTGCTTCTTGCGCCCGACCGACAGCTTGATGACGCCCTGGACGAGGGAATCCGTGCCGACCATCAGTCGCTCGTCGGTCACCTGCGCGTCGTTGACCCGCACGGCGCCGCCCTTGATGTGACGGCGCGCTTCGCCGTTCGAGCCGGCAAGGCCCGCGGAGACGAGAAGCGACAGGAGGCCGACGCCCTCGGCCAGCGACGCCGCCGGAACCTCGATCGTCGGCAGGCTGTCGGCCAGCGCACCTTCCTCGAAGGTCTTGCGCGCCGTCTCGGCGGAGGCTTCTGCCGCGGCGCGGCCGTGTAGCATGGCCGTGACCTCGTTGGCGAGCACCTTCTTGGCGTCGTTGATCTCCGAGCCGCCCAGCGCTTCGAGCCGCGCGATCTCGTCCATCGGCAGGGTGGTGTAGAGCTTCAGGAAGCGGCCGACATCGGCGTCCTCGGTGTTGCGCCAGTACTGCCAGAAATCATAGGCGCTGAGCATGTCGTCATTGAGCCAGATCGCGCCCGAGGCGGTCTTGCCCATCTTGGCGCCCGACGAGGTGGTCAGCAGCGGCGAGGTGAGGGCGTACAGATCCGCACCCTCCATGCGCCGGCCGAGATCGATGCCGTTGACGATGTTGCCCCACTGGTCCGAGCCTCCCATCTGCAGCTTGCAGCCGGTCCGCTTGTAGAGCTCGACGAAGTCGTAGGCCTGCAGGATCATGTAGTTGAATTCGAGGAAGGACAGCGACTGCTCGCGGTCGAGCCGCAGCTTGACCGAATCGAAGGACAGCATGCGGTTGACCGAGAAGTGCCGGCCAACATCGCGCAGGAAGGCGACGTAGTTCAGCTCCAGCAGCCACTCGGCATTGTCGACCATGACCGCATCGGTCGGCCCGTCGCCGAAGCGGATGTAAGGCTGGAACGACCGCTTGATACCGGCCAGATTGGCGGCGATCGTGTCCTCGGTCTGGAGCTTGCGCGCCTCGTCCTTGAAGGACGGATCGCCGATCATGCCGGTGCCGCCGCCCATCAGCGCGATCGGCCGGTGACCGGTCTGCTGCATCCAGTGCAGCATCATGATCTGCATCAGCGAGCCGACATGCAGGCTGGCGGCCGTCGGGTCGAAGCCGATATAGCCGGTGACCGTCTCGGTGCGGAACAGCTCGTCGAGGCCGTTGTCGTCGGATGTCTGGTGGATGAAGCCGCGCTCGGCGAGTGTCGCCAGGAACTCGGACTTGAAGCGGGTCATGGAATGGTGATCCTGTTCTTTCGCCGGAGCGGCAGGCGCTCCGCAAGATGTGGGGTGCGGTTTATCAGCCCTGCGCCAGAATTCCAGTTGTGGAGCCGAAATTGCGCCAACCGAAGCTGCGCCGCGCCATCGGCCTGATGAGCGGCACGTCGCTCGACGGCATCGACGTGGCGCTGGTCGACACGGATGGCGATACCGTCGTCGAACGCGGACCGGCCCGGGTCTATGCCTATGACGCGGCCTTCCGGGGCCAGCTCGCCGCGGCGCTGGAGACCGCCAAGACGATCCGGCAGCGCGACGCACGTCCCGGCGATCTGGCTGCGCTGGAAGTCGCGCTCACCCACCGCCACGGTGAAGCGGTCACGCGCTTCCTCAAGGAATGCGGCATCGACAGGGCCTCGGTCGATGTCGTCGGCTTGCACGGCCAGACGGTGCTGCACCGCCCGGCCGAGGCGCTGACGGTCCAGATCGGCCGGGGCGATCTCCTGGCCCGGCAACTGGGCCTGCCGGTGGTCCATGACATGCGCGCGGCCGACATGATGGCCGGCGGGCAGGGCGCGCCGCTCGTGCCCGCCTATCACGCGGCGCTGGCTGGCAGTCTGCCGGCGGACCGCCGGGCCTATCCCGTCGTCTTCGTCAATATCGGCGGCATCTCGAACGTCACCTGGCTCGATGGCGAAACCGATCCGGTCGCCTTCGACTCGGGGCCGGGCAATGCGCTTCTCGACCAGTGGCTGCAGCGCGAGGCGGGGATTCCCTACGACCAGAACGGCGCCATCGCCAGCGAGGGCGGTCTGATCGAAGGCATGGCCGAGCGCTATCTGGCGTCGGACTTTTTCGCCAGGCCCGCGCCGAAATCGCTGGACCGTTTCGATTTTCCGGTACCGCCGCCCGGCAGCGGCACGCTCGAGGATGTCGCCCGCACGCTGTGCTTCGTCAGCGCTGCAGCCATCCTGAAGTCGGCCGAGCATTTTCCGGCCGAACCGAAGCTCTGGATCATCTGCGGCGGCGGGCGCCACCATCCGGCGATCATGGCCGATCTGAAAGCCGGCGCCGGACCCGATGCGGCGGTCGTCTCGGCCGAAGCCGCCGGCTTCGACGGCGATGCCATGGAGGCGGAGGCCTGGGGCTATCTCGCCGTCCGGTCGCTGGATCGCCGGCCGCTGACCTGGCCGACGACCACCGGCTGCCGCGAAGCGGTGACCGGCGGTGTCCTGTCGCTGCCGGATAATGCCCGACAGGCGGAAGCCGGCACCGATCGCTGACAAGCGTCCCGGTGCCGGGTGTCGAGGCCTAGCGCAGGCGCTTCGGCCGCGGGTCGCTGAGTTCGCCGGCCAGACGCCGGTCGAGATATTCGGAGCATTCGCCGAGAAGCTCGTCGGTGTGCTCGCTGTAGAAGTGGTTGGCCCCTTCCATCGTCTTCTGGGTGATGACGATGCCCTTCTGGGTCTTCAGCTTGTCGACGAGGGTCTGGACGTCCTTCGGCGGCGCCACGCGGTCCTTGTCGCCATGGATGATCAGGCCCGAGGACGGGCAGGGGGCGA
Source organism: Aurantimonas sp. DM33-3 (assembly GCF_014334315.1). Taxonomy (NCBI): domain Bacteria; kingdom Pseudomonadati; phylum Pseudomonadota; class Alphaproteobacteria; order Hyphomicrobiales; family Aurantimonadaceae; genus Aurantimonas; species Aurantimonas sp. DM33-3. Next base: position 293,680 of record NZ_JACSGS010000001.1, read on the forward strand.
GAAAGGAGAAGTCGTAGGAGTTGGGCTGCGGCGAGATCGAGAAGAAGCCCTCGATCTCGGGCCGGCGCATCAGCAGCTGCATGCCGATCCAGGCGCCGAAGGAATAGCCGGCGACCCAGCACTGCTTGGAATCGGGATGCAGGCTCTGCACCCAGTCGAGCGCCGAGGCTGCGTCCGACAACTCGCCCGAACCATGGTCGAACTCGCCCTGGCTGCGGCCGATGCCGCGGAAATTGAAGCGCAGGGTGGTGAAGCCGCGCTCCACGAACATGTAGAAGAGCTTGTAGACGATCTGGTTGTTCATCGTGCCGCCGAAGCGCGGATGCGGGTGCAGGACGATGGCGATCGGGGCGTTCTTCTCCTTGGCGGCCTGGTAACGGCCCTCCAGGCGGCCGGCAGGGCCATTGAAGATCACTTCGGGCATAATAATGTTCCTTGGCGAGCGGGATGGCTCGGCTGGCCTGACTTGACGAAGCCGAAGTGGCCTCGTAGGGTCCAGTTTAGAATGATTCAAAACTACGGGCGTCTATCAGGCGTCTTGTAGTCCGGGCGTCGTCGAAAATTCAAGATTTTTGCGCATCGCGCCCCGGACCGAACCGTTGCGAGAGGCAATGAGCAGAGACGAGCGTCTCTATCTGGATCACAATGCGAGTGCGCCGCTTCTGGCCGAAGCGCGCGCCGCGCTGATCGACTCGCTCGATGCCGCCAACGCTTCGTCCGTTCACAGCGAAGGACGCGCCGCCAGGAAGCTGGTGGAAGGCGCCCGTGACGAACTGGCGCGGCTGGTCGGCTGCGAGGCCGAACAGATCGCCTTCACAAGTGGCGCCAGTGAGGCGGCCACCACCTGCCTGTCGCCGCCCTGGCTCGTGGAAGGGCAGGAGACGCGGATTTCGCGTCTCGCCGTCATCGACACCGATCACCCTTGCGTGCGTGACGGCGGTGCCTTCGCCTCCGCCGACGTGACGCGCCTGCCGGTCGATGCTGACGGCATCGTCGATTGCGCCGCGCTGGCCGCATGGGCCGATGCTCTCGACGACGGCATGACCGGCCTTCTGGCGCTGACGCTGGCCAATTCCGAGACCGGTGTCCTGCAGCCCTTGGATCGGATCCAGGCGGCGATCGCCGATCGCCCGGTCCGGCTCGTTCTCGACGCCGTCCAGATGATCGGCCGAATCGGTTTTGACTTTGCGGCGAGCGGCGCCGACGCAGCTTTCGTCTCCGGGCACAAATTCGGTGCGGCCAAGGGCGTCGGCGCCATGATGTTTCGCGATCCCGCGACGCGGCCTTTTGCGCTCGTGCGCGGCGGCGGCCAAGAAAAGGGCCGCCGGGCCGGAACGGAAGCCGTGCCGGCGATCGCCAGCCTCGGCGCGGCGGCCTGTGTCGCGCGGCAACGGCTCGAGCATGGGCCCGACGATCTGATGGCGTTGCGCCGGCATCTGGAAACCGCGCTTCTGGCGCAGGTGCCGCAGGCGACCCTTCTCGGCAGCCATGCGCCGCGCCTGCCCAACACGGTGGCGATCGCGGCACCGGGTCTGCGCGCCGAAACCGCCCAGATCGGTCTCGATCTCGCCGGGCTCGCCGTGTCGGCCGGATCGGCCTGTTCGTCGGGCAAGGTCGGTCGCAGCCATGTGGTCGATGCTATGGTCCGGGGAGGCCTTCAGATTTCTGCCGATGACGGTGCCATCCGCATCAGCTTCGGCTATGACACCGCGACGCACGATCTCGATCGTTTCGTTCGGGAATATGCCGCCCTGGCGGGGCGCGCCGCACCGGCGGCGAGGGCCCACCGCGCGGCGTGACGATAAGAGTTCGCAGGACATCGGCTACGCCCTAAAAATCGGGGCGCTTCGTTGCTATCTACACCGCGCGGCCGGGCGCTTCGGCGGCGCGCCGACCACCGGACCTTGAATCCGGCGAGTATGGAGAATTGGAATGCCAGCAGTTCAGGAAACCATCGATCAGGTCCGCAAGATCGATGTCGATCAGTACAAATACGGCTTCGAGACGCTCATCGAGATGGATGTGGCGCCCAAGGGCCTCAACGAAGACATCATCCGGCTGATTTCCGCCAAGAAGGGCGAGCCCCAGTGGATGCTGGACTGGCGTCTGGAGGCGTTCGAGCGCTGGAAGACGATGGAGAGCCCGTCCTGGGCGCGTCTCGACTATCCCGAGATCGACTTCCAGGACATCCATTATTACGCCGCGCCGAAATCCATGTCCGGCCCGGCCTCGCTGGACGAGGTCGATCCCGAGATCCTGCGCACCTACGAGAAGCTCGGCATTCCGCTTCGCGAGCAGGAGATGCTGGCCGGCGTCGTCAAGCCTGCGGCCGAGCCGACCTATGACGAGGACGGCAACGAGATCGCGCCGCGCGAAAGCCGCGTCGCTGTCGATGCCGTGTTCGATTCGGTCTCCGTCGCCACCACCTTCAAGAAGGAACTCGAGAAGGCCGGCGTCATCTTCATGCCGATCTCCGAGGCGATCCGCGAGCATCCCGAGCTGGTGAAGAAATATCTCGGCTCGGTCGTGCCGGTGTCGGACAATTTCTTCGCCACGATGAACTCCGCGGTCTTCACCGATGGCTCTTTCGTCTACGTGCCGAAGGGCGTTCGCTGCCCGATGGAGCTGTCGACCTATTTCCGGATCAACGAGAAGAACACCGGCCAGTTCGAGCGCACGCTGATCATCGCCGACGAGGGCTCCTACGTTTCCTATCTGGAAGGCTGCACGGCGCCCCAGCGCGACGAGAACCAGCTGCATGCCGCGGTGGTCGAGCTGATCGCGCTGGACGATGCCGAGATCAAGTACTCCACCGTCCAGAACTGGTATCCGGGCGACAAGGACGGCAAGGGCGGCATCTACAATTTCGTTACCAAGCGGGGCGATTGCCGCGGCAAGAACTCGCGGATCTCCTGGACCCAGGTCGAAACCGGCTCGGCGATCACCTGGAAATACCCGTCCTGCATCCTGCGCGGCGATAATTCCCGCGGCGAGTTCTATTCCATCGCCGTGTCCAACGGTCGCCAGCAGATCGACAGCGGCACCAAGATGCTGCATCTCGGCAAGAACACCTCGAGCCGCATCATCTCCAAGGGCATCTCGGCGGGCAATTCGAACAACACCTATCGCGGCCAGGTCTCGGCCAACCGCAAGGCGACGAACGCCCGCAACTTCACCCAGTGCGACTCGCTGCTGATCGGCAACGACTGCGGCGCCCACACGGTGCCCTATATCGAGGTGAAGAACGCCACCGCGCAGTTCGAGCACGAGGCGACCACCTCGAAGATCTCGGACGACCAGCTGTTCTACTGCATGCAGCGCGGCATCCCCGAGGAGGAGGCCGTGGCGCTGATCGTCAACGGCTTCGTCAAGGACGTGATCCAGCAGCTCCCGATGGAGTTCGCCGTCGAGGCCCAGAAGCTGATCGGCATCAGCCTCGAAGGCTCGGTGGGATGATCAAACGGATCTGGCATGGATACACGACGCCGGAAAACGCCGAGACGTACGAGGCGATCCTTCGCTCGGAGGTGATCAAGGGCATCGAAGGCAAGGCCATTCCCGGGTTCCGCCACATTGAGGTGTTGCGTCGCCCGCTTGCCGACGAGGTCGAGTTCATCACCATCATGGAATTCGATTCCATCGACAACGTGAAGGCTTTTGTCGGCGATGACCACGAGCGCAGCTACGTCCCCGACGAGGCGCGGCGCGTCCTGAAGCGGTTCGACGAACGCTCGCAACACTATGAATTGCGCGACACGCGCAGCTACTGATCGCAGGAACTGACATGCTTGAAATCAAGAACCTTCATGCCCGCGTGGCGGACGACGAAACCGAGATCCTGCGCGGCGTTAATCTGACCGTCCAGGACGGTGAGGTCGCGGCGATCATGGGGCCGAACGGCTCCGGCAAGTCGACCCTGTCCTACATCCTCGCCGGTCGCGACGACTACGAGGTCACCGAGGGCGACATCCTCTACAACGGCGAGTCGATTCTCGAGATGGACCCGGCCGAGCGCGCCGCCTCGGGCGTCTTCCTGGCCTTCCAGTATCCGCTGGAGATCCCGGGCGTCGCCACGATGACCTTCCTGAAGACCGCGCTCAACTCGCAGCGCAAGGCGCGCGGCGAGGGCGAGCTGACCACGCCCGACTTCATGCGCCGGGTGAAGGCCGCGGCCGCCGATCTGAAGATCGACGCCGCCATGCTGAAGCGGCCGCTGAATGTCGGCTTCTCCGGCGGTGAGAAGAAGCGCGCCGAGATCCTGCAGATGGCGCTGCTCGAGCCCAAACTCTGCGTCATGGACGAGACCGATTCCGGCCTCGACATCGACGCGCTGAAGATCGTCGCCGACGGCGTCAATGCGCTGCGTTCGCCGGAGCGCTCGTTCCTGGTCATCACCCATTACCAGCGCCTGCTCGACTACATCGTGCCGGACACGGTGCACGTCCTCTACAAGGGCCGCATCATCAAGACCGGCGACAAGAACCTGGCTCTGCAGCTCGAGAACGAGGGCTACGGCCAGCTGATCGACGAGGCAGCCTGATCATGACGGTGCATCAGCTCAAGACCCGAAGCCCGGCCGAGGCGGCGCTGATCGACAGCGCCGAGCGGGCCGGCAGCGTCGCGACTGCGGCCTCCGCCATCGACGCCCTGCGCCGTGAAGGCCTGCCCAACCGGCGCACCGAAGCCTGGCACTACACCGATCTGCGCGCTCTGATGGGGCGCCTGCCGGCGGCCGAGGCGACGGCGAGCGAGGATTCGGCGCTGCTGGCGCCGCTCCTGCACAACAGCCATGTGGTCGAGATGAGCGACCCGGCTGCGACCACCGCGCCCGAGGGCGTGCAGATCGCGGCGGTGAGCGAGGCGGCGGACTGGAACAAGTCGCCGAACCATCTCGATCGGCCGATCGATACGGTCCGCCTGGTCAATGCCGCCTTCGGCGCACCGGCCGTCGTGGTCAACGTCGCCGCCGGAACGGCGCTGGCAGCCGCGATCGAGCTGCGCGCCGGCACCGGCGAGCGCGGCCACGGCTTTGCCCGCTGCACGGTCGGCGAGGGCGCCCGCGCGACCTTCGTCGAGCGCATCGAGGGCAACGCCACCGGCGCGCCCTCGACCGGCGTGTCGCACCTGACGATCGCCGACGGGGCCGAAGTGCTCTGGATCATCGATCAGGCGAAGGGCATGTCGGCCGCCCATCTCGGCCAGCTCAACGTCACCGTCGGCGCCAATGCCGTCTTCAAGCTGTTCGTCCTGAACAGCGGCGGCGCGCTGGTGCGCAACGAGGTTCACGTCGAATCCGTCGGCGAGAACAGCGAGATCCGCATCCGCGGCGTGAACCTCCTGACCGAGGGCCAGCATGTCGACGTGACGACGACCCTGCGCCATCAGGTGCCCAACACCACCGCGACGGAGACCTTCCGGAACGTGGTCACGGGTGGCCACGGCGTCTTCCAGGGCATGATCAAGGTTGCCAAGGACGCCCAGAAGACCGACGCGAAGATGGCCTGCAACACGCTGCTCCTGTCGGACCAGGGTGACTTCTCGGCCAAGCCCGAGCTGGAGATCTTCGCCGACGACGTGCAGTGCGGACACGGCGCGACGGCGGGCGAGATCAACGCCGATCACCTGTTCTACCTGATGTCGCGCGGCATTCCGGAGAAGCCGGCACGGGCGCTGCTCGTGAAGGCCTTCGTCGCCGAGGTCGTGGAAGAGCTGGAAGACAAGGCGGCCGGAGACGCGCTGATGGAGCGCATCGACGCCTGGCTCGCACACGAGCGATAATGCGGTCCTGACGGGCGCGCCGACATCTCGGCCGCGCCCGTCTCGCCCCTCGGCATGCCGAGGCGACCCGTGCGCAAACCGGAGTTCCCGTGCCATGAAGGCTGACGTGATGGCTGCGGCCAGTCCCGCCTACGACATCGACGCCATCCGGCGCGACTTCCCGATCCTGTCGAAGGAAGTCTACGGCAAGCCGCTGGTCTATCTCGACAATGGTGCCTCGGCCCAGAAGCCGCGGGCCATGCTCGACGCGATCCAGAAGGCTTATAGCGAGGACTACGCCAACGTCCATCGCGGCCTGCACTTCCTCTCCAACAAGGCCACCGAGGAATTCGAGGCGGCCCGCGGCAAGGTGTCGGACTTCCTCAATGCGCCGAGCGCCGAGGAGATCGTCTTCACGCGGTCGGCCACCGAGGCGATCAACCTCGTCGCCTATGGCTACGGCATGAACGAGATCGGCGAGGGCGACGAGATCGTCCTGACGATCATGGAGCACCACTCCAACATCGTGCCCTGGCACTTCATCCGCGAGAAGAAGGGCGCCAAGCTGGTCTTCGTGCCGGTCGAGGAAGACGGCTCCATCGACGTCGCCGCCTTCGAGCGGGCGATCACGCCGCGCACGAAGATGATCGCCACCACCCACATGTCGAACGTGCTGGGCACCGTCGTCGACGTGAAGGCGGTCTGCGCGATGGCCCATGCCAGGGGCATTCCGGTGCTCGTCGACGGCAGTCAGGCCGCTGTGCATCTGCCGGTCGACGTGCAGGATCTCGACTGCGATTTCTACGTCTTCACCGGGCACAAGGTCTACGGCCCGACCGGCATCGGCATTCTCTACGGCAAGCGCGAGATGCTTGAGCGCACCCGGCCCTTCAATGGCGGCGGCGAGATGATCGTCGAGGTGACCGAGGACGCGGTGACCTACAACGCGCCGCCGCACCGCTTCGAGGCGGGCACGCCGCCGATCGTCCAGGCCATCGGCCTCGGCGCTTCGCTGGATTACATGCGCCACATCGGCCGCGAGGCGATCGCCGCCCACGAGGAAACCCTGCGCGACTACGCCCATGAGCGTTTGCGCGCAGTGAACTCGTTGCGCATCTATGGCGAGGCGCCGGGGAAGGGGGCCATTGTCTCCTTTGACCTGGAGGGCATCCACGCCCACGACATTTCCATGGTCATCGACCGCGAGGGCGTCGCCGTGCGTGCCGGCACCCACTGCGCCCAGCCGCTCTTGAAGCGATACGGCGCGACTTCCACATGCCGGGCATCGTTTGGTATGTATAATACGACCGACGAGATTGATCGCCTGGCCGAGGCGCTCGAAAAGGCGCGGCGCTTCTTTGCCTGATCAGGCGCTCGCCAGAGAAGATATTGAAGGCATGGCCCCGCAGCATCGCGATCACGCGAAACCGGGGCAGGCCGCAAGGATGATCGCATGACCGACCAAGCCGAACAAAAGCCCGCAGCGGACGACAGCGCCGCCGCCAACGTCGCCATGGCGTCCGGCGACAACGGCACGCAATCGGCGATCCCGGCCGAGGAGCTCACGCGCCTCACCGACGACATCGTCGGCGCGCTGAAGACCGTCTACGATCCGGAGATCCCGGCCGACATCTACGAGCTCGGCCTGATCTACAAGATCGACATCGACGACGAGCGCAATGTCGACGTCGAGATGACCCTGACCGCACCGGGCTGCCCGGTCGCCGGCGAAATGCCGATCTGGGTCGAGAACGCCGTCAGCTCCGTCGACGGCGTCGGCCAGGTCCGCGTCGACCTCGTCTTCGATCCTCCGTGGACGCCCGAGCGGATGAGCGAAGAGGCGCAGGTCGCCGTCGGCTGGTTCTGACGCTGACGCCATGACACCGCCGCTTTCGGGATTGCTGGAGACCTGCCTCTATGTCGACGACATGGCGCGGTCGAAGGCGTTCTACGCGGCGCTGCTCGGCATCGAGCCTCTGTTCGAGGAAGACCGCATCTGCGTCTTCCGCCTGCCCGACGGCACGGTCCTGATCCTGTTCGCCCGCGGCTCGACGCTGGAACCGGTGACGACACCGGACGGGACGATCCCGCCCCATGACGGCCAGGGTCCGATCCACTTCGCGCTCGGCATTCCACCGGGCTCGGTGAATGAATGGCGCCGCCATCTCGAAGCCTGCGGCGTTGCGGTGGAGAGCGAGGTGCAATGGTCGCGGGGGCGGGGCAACAGCCTGTATTTCCGCGACCCCGACGGCCATGCGGCCGAACTCGCCACACGCGAACTCTGGTCGCGGTCCTGAGCGGTGTTGCATCGCGCGCAGCCCGCAAACCGACGCAGCGTTCGCCTTGTGACGCCTCGCGAAACGCCCCATCTTTCTGATAGTGTTTGCGTGACAGAATTTCTCGAAAGGAGGCCGCCATGGGCCGCTTCACCGTGATGAGCATGACCGACGCCGCTGCCGAGCGGGTCAAGGCGATCACGTCGAGCAAGGGCGACGGTGCGCTCGGCCTGCGGGTTGGCATCAAGAAGGGCGGCTGCGCAGGGATGGAATACACCATCGACCTCGCAACCGAAGCCAATCCCAACGAGGACATGATCGAGAAGGACGGCGCCACGGTGCTGGTCGCGCCGGAGGCCGTCCTGTTCCTGCTTGGCACCGAAATGGACTACGAGGAGACCGTCCTGCGGTCCGGCTTCACCTTCCGCAATCCCAACCAGACCTCGGCCTGCGGCTGCGGCGAATCCGTCGAGCTGAAGCAGGCCGATCTGGCGGCGCTCGCCAGCCAGCCGGGATGACCGCCCGCCATCGCACCTGAGCGGTCCGATGGACGAGGAATTTCTCCGCGAGCTCTTCGCCTCGGTTCCCGGATTTCGCATTCGCCGGATGTTCGGCGGGCAGGGGATCGCATCCTCGCCCTGGTCGTCGACGGCGAACTCTATCTCAAGAGCGATGCCGAGACCGATGCCGTCTACGAGGCCGAAGGTCTGCGAAACTGGCATTACGCCCGCACCGGCCGAAGCCCCGTGCGGATGCCCTATTACCGGATGCCGGATGAAGCCTTCGACGACCCGGACGAAGCGCAGCGCTGGATCGCCCTAGCTGACGGAGCCTCCCGGCGCGCGGCCCGGACGAAGGGCGCCGCAAAGCCCAGAGGCGAACCGAAACGGCCGAGATCGGGCACCGGAACTCCGAAGGCCTGAATGCGGCAGCCGTGAACGACGGTACCGGATCAGCCCCACACAATCGGCCGATCAGGTCAGGAGGCCGCCGGCTGCTTGCGTGTCTTGGCCGCGATCCAGAGCGCTTCCATTTCATCGAGGCTGGCCGTTTCCAGCGCGCGGCCCGTCGCGGCAAGCTCCTGTTCGATATGGCGGAAACGGCCGCGGAACTTGCGGACGCAACGCCGCAGCGCGGCTTCGGGATCGATCTCGTGATAGCGCGCGAGATTGACCGCGCTGAACAGAAGATCCCCGATCTCGCCCTCCAGCGCGTCGCGATCGCCGTTCTCCGCAGCCTCGGCGACTTCGTCGATCTCCTCGACGATCTTGCCGACGATCGGCTCCGGCCGGTCCCAGTCGAAGCCGACTCTCGCGGCCTTCTGCTGGATTTTCAGTGCCAGCGTCAGCGCCGGAAAGCCTGACGGAACCCCATCGAGAAACCCGGACCCGGCCTGGTCTGCTGCCTCCGGGACGCGCGTCTCGGCCGTCAGCGCGACTGTGGCGACGGTTTCGCGCAGAGCCGCGCGCTCGGCCTTTTCCTCGGCCTTGATGCGCTCCCACTGGCCCTTGGCCGAACCCGCCGAACGCGCTTCCGCATCTCCGAAGACATGCGGATGCCGGCGGATCATCTTGCGGGTGATGCCGTCCACCACGTCGCCGAAATCGAACAGGCCGGCCTCCGTTGCCAGCTGCGCGTGATAGACGACCTGCAGCAGGAGGTCGCCCAGCTCCTCGCGCAGGTCGACCGCGTCGTTGCGTTCGATGGCGTCGGCGACCTCGTAGGCTTCCTCGATCGTGTAGGGCGCGATCGTCGCGAAATCCTGCTCGACATCCCAGGGGCAGCCGGACACCGGATCGCGCAGCGCCGCCATGATCTCGACGAGGCGTGCAACGTCCTTGGATGGCGTCATGGCGAAACTCCGGAACAGTCCTGCGGATCGATCCCGCATAGCGACGCGCGGACCGGAGGGGAAGGGCCAGCCGATGGCCGAGACGCAACGCGGCGTCACACACGGCCCACAGTCGAAGCCATACCCATCCAACCATACAGCTAAGTTGCATAAGATAGATTATGGAACCATATGGATGAAGGCTGATGGGTAGCGATGTCCCGTGGGCTGTCTGTCCTCGGCCGCTGCGATCCTGTGGCGACTGGCGCGGCTCCGGCTCAGGCGTCGAGCGGCCATTCCAGCGTCAGGCCGTCGAAGCCCGGACGCACATGGCCCGGCAGCTCGCGGCAGAGCGTGTCGTAGTCCAGCGGAATATGCATGTGGGTCAGCGTCGCTTCGGGCACGCCGAGACGCGCGATCCAGTCGAGCGCCTGTTCGACCGACAGATGGCTCGGATGCGTCCGGTACTGGAGCGCGTCGATGACGATGTGCTGCGCACCGGCAATGGCCGCAATCGCAGCTGCCGGAAAGTCGCTGACGTCGCTGCAATAGGCCAGCGGCCCGATCCGGTAGCCCAGCGAATGGATCGAGCCGTGTTCCTGGCGAAATGGCGCAAAACTCAGCTTGCCGCCGGCGCCATCGACCGAGAATGTCTCGCCGGCGCTGATCTCGACATGCCGCGCCACCGGCGGATAGGCGCTGCCCGCCGGGGTCTCGAAGCAATAGCGGAAGGCTTCCAGCACACGGGCATGGGTCGAATGGTCCGAATGCACCGGAATGCGGGACTTCTGGGTCAGCATGTAGCCGCGCAGATCGTCCATGCCGTGAATGTGGTCGGCATGCGGATGGGTCAGCACCACGGCGTCGAGATGCGCCACCCGGGCCATCAGCATCTGCTCGCGAAAATCCGGGCCGCAATCGATGGCAACGACCGTCCGGCCGTTCGGCCCGATCCGCTCGACCAGCGCCGAAGACCGCAGGCGGCGGTTCTTCGGGTTCATGGGGTCGCAGGCGCCCCAGTCACCGTTGATGCGCGGTACGCCCGGCGACGAAGCGCAGCCCAGAATGGTCAGCCGTAGCGTGTCGCTCACCCTCAGCGTCTCCGCCTAAGCCGTTCTCGGATCGGGAACTTTCGAGAACAGCGCGAAGAAATTGTCCGAGGTCTGGCGCGCGATGGTCGCCAGATCGACTCCCTTCGTTTCTGCAAGCACCTCAGCGGTATGGCGAACGTAAGCCGGCTCATTGCGCTTGCCGCGATATGGCGGTGGCGCAAGATACGGCGCGTCGGTCTCCACCAGCAGGCGCTCCATCGGCACGTCGGCGGCGATGGCGCGGATCTCCTCGGACTTCTTGAAGGCCAGGATGCCGGAGAACGAGACATGGCCGCCAAGCGCCACGCCGACCTCGGCGAGCCGCGGTCCGGCGGAGAAGCAGTGCAGGATGAAGGGGAAGGCCCCCTTCCCGCTTTCGTCCTCGAGGATCCGGATCATGTCGTCGTCGGCGTCGCGCGAATGGATCACCAGCGGCAAGCCGGTCTCACGCGCCGCCGCGATATGCCGGCGAAACACCATCTCCTGAATGTCGCGCGGCGCCTTGTCGTAGAAATAGTCGAGCCCGGCTTCGCCGATGGCGACGATCCTCTGGTCCTGCGACAGACGCACCAGATCTTCGGTGCTGACATCCGGCTCGGCGGCGGCATTGTGCGGATGGGTGCCGACCGAGGCATAGACCTCCGGGTGGTCCCGCGTGATCGCCTTCAAGTTCTCGATCTTCGAGACGAAGGTCGAGATCGTCACGAACAGGCCGACGCCTTCGGCCTTGGCGCGGGCGATCAAGTCCGCACGGTCCTCGGCGAAGTCCGGGAAGTCCAGATGGCAATGGCTGTCGACGAGGAACGGCATCATGATGCGGCGTCTTCCGCCTCGACGAAGCGCGGGAAGATCGGCTGCGGCGCCGGCAGGTCAGCACCAGGCACCAGGCGGACATCGGGTGTCAGTTCATTGAACGTCCGGGCGTCCGGGCCGACCCCGAGAATGTCGAGCAGCTTGCCGGCGCTCTCCGGCACGAAGGGCTGCAGCAGGATCGCCACGCGGCGCAGGATTTCGGCGGTGACGAACAGCACCGTCTCCATGCGCGCCGGATCGCTCTTGCGCAGCGCCCAGGGCTCCTGGCCGGCGAAATAGCGGTTGGCTTCGCTGACGACGGCAATGATCGCGGCGAGAACGCCGTGCAGTTCCTGCCGGTCGATCATGGTGCGGACCTTGGGCAACAGGTCGTTCGCAGCCGTCAGGATCGCCGTGTCGGCCTCGGTGAACGCGCCCGGCGTCGGCACCCTGGCGCCGCAATGCTTGCCGACCATCGACAGCGACCGCTGCGCCAGATTGCCGAGATCGTTGGCAAGCTCGGAATTGGTCCGGTTGACGATCGCCTCGTGGGAGTAGTTGCCGTCCTGGCCGAACGGTACCTCGCGAAGCAGGAAATAACGCAGCCGATCGAGGCCGTAGACCTCGACCAGGGCGGCCGGGTCGATGACATTGCCGACCGACTTCGACATCTTCTCCCCGCGATTGAACAGGAAGCCGTGGGCATAGACGCGGCGCGGCAGCGGCAGGCCGGCGGACATCAGGAAGGCCGGCCAGTAGACCGTATGGAAGCGCACGATGTCCTTGCCGATGACGTGCAGGTCGGCGGGCCAGTAGGCCGAGCGCTCGCCCTCCTCCGGAAAGCCGGTCGCGGTCAGGTAGTTGGTGAGGGCGTCGACCCACACATACATGACGTGCTTCTCGTCGCCGGGCACGGGAATGCCCCAGTCGAAGGTGGTCCGCGAGATCGACAGGTCGCGCAGGCCCGAGCGCACGAAGGACATCACCTCGTTGCGCCGCTCGGCCGGGCCGATGAAGTCCGGATTGTCCTCGTAGAGCGCCAGCAGCCGGTCCTGGAACTCCGACAGCTTGAAGAAATAGCTTTCCTCGGCCACCCATTCGACGGGCGAGCCCTGCGGGCCGTAGCGCTTGCCGTCCTCGCGCAGCTCGGTCTCGTCCTCGCCGTAATAGGCTTCGTCGCGGACCGAGTACCAGCCCGAATAGGCGTCCTTGTAGACGTCTCCGGCGGCGGCCATCTTGGTCCAGATCGCCTGGCTGGCGGCCACGTGCCGGTCTTCGCTGGTACGGATGAAATCGTCGTTGGTGCCGCCCAGAAGGGCCGCCATCGCCTCGAACTCGGCCGAGTTCCGCCGGGCGAGCTCGGCCGGGCTGATGCCCTGCTCGCGCGCGCTCTGCAGCATCTTGATGCCGTGCTCGTCGGTGCCCGTCAGGAAGAACACGTCGTAGCCGTCCAGTCGCTTGAAGCGCGCCAGCGCGTCGGTCGCGATGAACTCGTAGGCGTGGCCGATATGCGGACGACCGTTCGGATAGGAGATCGCGGTGGTCAGGTAGAAGCGTTCGGCCATGGGGCTGTCGTCAAACTCCGGTACGATAGGCGACGTGATCCCTGCGACATAGTGCATTGGCGCAGGCGGCTCAATCGATCGGCGCCCGAAACCTGCCGCAATGGCGTTCAGGCGGCGCTTGCGGCGCCGCGGCAGCGATAGAACCGGTCGAAAAGCGTCAGCAGCGCCTGCTTGCGGTCGAGATTATAGGCCGCGGCCTCGCGCAGCCTGGCGGTCTCGTCCTGCCAGAGCGCCGCGAGCGACGCGGCCCCGGCGCTGTCGCCGCGCGAAAGGCACGCCTCGCTCGCCTCCGCTGTTGCCGACAGCAGCGCCGTGATCAGAAACTCGTAGGCCTGCTCGCGCCCTTTCTGGGTCAGAGCGTCGGCCATCGAGTGAATGCTGTTCCAGTCGGGCCGGTCTGCTGCGATGAGCGTCTGGAGCGACTGCCGGATCTCGATCCCGCCATAGGCGATCAGCGAGATCGCTTGCCGCGCGCTGCCTTCGCTGAGCGGCACGGCGGCGGCAATCTCCTCCTTGCCGGCGCTCGGCAGCGCGGCGGCGGTGGCCGCGGCCAGGTCATCGTCGCCCAGCGGCTCGAAGCGCAGCGTGCGGCAGCGCGACCGAATGGTCGGCAACAGCCGGCCCGGCGTGTGGTTCATGATCAGGAAGACCGAGCGCGCCGGCGGCTCCTCGAGAATCTTCAGAAGCGCGTTGGCGGCGCTGCGGTTCATGTCGTCGGCCGGATCGATGATCGCGATCCGCCAGCTCGTGCGCGAACCGGTGGCCTGGAAGAAGCGGTTGAGCTTGCGCACGCCCTCGACGGTGATCTGGGTGCGAAAGCCCGTGCCCTTCTCGACCGGCGGCCGGGTCACATGGACGAGGCCGGGATAGGTGCCGAGCGCGATCTGGCGCATGGCGGGGTCGGCTGGATCGAACATCGGCGGCTCGGTGCCCCTGGCATGGCCGGGGGAAAGCAGGTGCCGCGCGAAGGCGAAGGCGGTCGTCGCCTTGCCGACCCCGCGCGGGCCCTGAAACAGCCAGGCGTGGTGCAGCCGTCCGGCCGCTTCGGCCGACGCCAGCTCGGCAAATTCACTGCGGTGCCCGAAGAGCGTGGGCGTTGCCGCGGGCGGCGGCACGCCATCGAGATCGTCGTGGCTTGCCGGGATGTCCAGCGCCGCGTCGCTCATCGGGCGGCCTGCCCTGCCCCCAGCGACTGGCCTATCGCCTCGAACCGGGCCGCCCCGAGGCGGTCGTCGACGATGTCCCGGATTTCCGCCGCGACCTTGTCTTCGGCCTGTGTGCCATCGACGATCACGCAGCGCTCCGGTTCGTCCTCGGCGAGCTTGCGGAAGGCCTGCCGCCGGCGCTCGTGCAGCGCTTCGTCCTCCTTCTCGAAACGGTCGGGCGAATGGTCGGCCCGGCGCTGGCGCGCCCGCTCGACACCGACGCTCGCCGGCACGTCGAGAATGATGGTGAGGTTCGGCAGGAGATCGCCGAGCGCGGCCCGCTCCATCGCGTCGCGATAATCCTGGTCGAGATCGGAATCGAGGAATTGATAGACCCGGGTGGAATCGTGGAACCGGTCGCACAGGACGATCTTCCCGGCATCCAGCGCCGGCCGGATCAGCGTGTCCACATGGTCGGCGCGGGCGGCAGCGAAGAGCATCGCCTCGACCTCGACGCCCAGCCCCTCGGCAGCGCCGGACAGGATGACGTGCCGCAGCGCGTCGGCGCCGGGCGAGCCGCCCGGCTCGCGGGTGGTGACGACGTCGTGGCCCTCGCTGCGCAGATGGTCGGCAAGCCGGGCGATCTGGGTCGTCTTGCCACTCCCCTCGCCGCCCTCGAATGTCATGAAAAATCGGGTCAATTCGCGTCCGCGTGGATGATCAGAGCGTCCGGAGCCAGCCGACGGCGAGCTCCCTGACCGCGCCGAGCGCGCGATCGGTGAAGCTTCCGGCGGCCACCGCGCTTGCAGCGTGGAGGTCGCGCGAAAGCACCGGCTCTCCTTCTACCAGAATATCCAGCGAGGCAACGGTCTGGCCTTCGGCGATCGGCGCGATCAGTGGTTCCAGATAGCGGATCTGCAGGCTGACGAGCTCCGACGCATCGGCGGGGACGAGCGCCTCGACGGGCTCCGTGGCGGCCAGCGCGACACTGCCGGATTCGCCCCCGAAGACATTGGCCGACCCGACGATCTGGCCGGCCGGAAACAGCGTCTCCGATTCGAACGATTCCCGCGCCCACAGCAGCAGCTTGCGGGCTTCGCTGGCGCGGTCGCGGGCGGTTTCGAGACCGCTCACCGCCAGAAGCGTATCGCGGCCGCCATGCGAGGTGGCGCCGACCAGGCTGAACCCCGAGGCCTCGGTATAGCCGGTCTCGATCCCGTCCGCGCCGATCTCCATCGACAGCAGCGGATTGCGATTGCGCTGGAATATCTTGTTCCACTCGAAGGCCGGCTCGGCATAGATCGCGTAGAGCTCGGGATAGGTGGACCGCAGGTGACGCGCCAGCGTGATCAGGTCGCGGGCGGTGACATACTGGTCGTCCGCCGGCAGGCCGGTCGGATTGGCGAAGCGCGAATTGATCATGCCGAGTTCGCGGGCCCGGGCGTTCATGCGCTCGGCGAAGGCCGCCTCGGAGCCTTCCATGCCCTCGGCGATCACGATCGCCGCGTCGTTGGCCGACTGGATGATCGCCCCGCGGATCAGCGCCAAGACCGGCACCTGCGACTTCAGCTCGGCGAACATCGTCGAGGTCCGCGACGGGGCGCCGCCGGTGCGCCAGGCATGCTCGCTGACGGGAAATTCCGTGTCGAGGGTGAGCGTTCCGTCCTTGATCGCGGCGAAGACGATTTCCATCGTCATCATCTTGGCGAGCGACGCCGGCGGGAACGGCGCGTCGGCATTCTTGGCAAACAGGACCGTGCCGGTTTCGCCATCGACGAGCAACGCTTCGCGGGCCGTCGTCTCGATCCGCGGCACGTCCTCCTCCTGGGCCAGGACGGGGCCGGCGGGCCCTGCCAGCGGCAGCATGAGAGAGACGGTGACGAGGAAGGCCTTGAACGGAAATGCGTCTGTCATCGGTGTCCGCTTGCACGTGGCGGCGGCTGGGGACCGCGGGCACTGGAAGTTGAGCGAACTTTAGGCCGCTGCCGGACGCCGCTGCAACATGCGCGTCGTCACTTTCCGTCAGACTGGTTTCCGCTCTTGCAGGACAGGATGAGCGCAGGGCCTTAACAATCCTGCGGGGCCGGCATGGAACCGCGCGCCGGGCCCTGCCCTGCAACCGATCAGTCGCGAATGACGAAGGCGTCTTCGGCGCCGACCTGCCAAAGCCGACGCAACACGGCATCGGTGTCGGCACCGGGGGCGATGATCAGCGTCGCGACGCGGCCATTCTCGCCGGGGACATCGTCCTCGACCAGCTCGCCGTGACCGAATGCGACGCTGCGCACCCGCTCGGCCAGATCGCCGGCGATCGTGCCGATGGCAATCCGTTCCGGCTCCGCGGCGATCGCCGCCGACAGTGCATCGCCTGCACCGCCAGTGCTGTGTTCCGGCGCGTAGGAGCTGGCAAAAGCGGCGATCCCGTCCAGCGGCAGCAAGCGGCGCAGATCGAAGCCTTCACCCGATCCCGCGCCCCTACCCTCGCCCGCCCGGACGGCGTCCGGACGCACACCCGGCAATTCGCGGGTCTCGCCATAAGCGATGGCGCTCGGCTGGACGCCGCGCTGCGGGATCGGACGATCGTCGGCCGAGGCCACCATGACGGCGTCGCCATACGGATCGGCGCCCTGGGCCGGCACGTAGCTCGCCATCAGCATCTGCGTGTCGTCGCCTTCCAGCGGCGCCCGGCCGATATAGTCGACCTGCACCTCGGCGGTGCCGGCATGCTGGAAGTCCAGCAGCTTCGCTGCCACGGCCGACAAATCGATCTCGCGGCCATGGGCGAAGGGCCCGCGGTCGTTGACCCGCACCATGACGCGGCTGCCATTCTCCAGATTGGTGACCATCGCATAGGACGGCAGCGGGAAGGTCTTGTGGGCGGCCGACAGGCCATGCATGTCGTAGACTTCGCCATTCGCGGTCAGGCGGCCGTGGAAGTTCGGGCCGTACCACGAGGCCGTGCCGGACTTGGAATAGCCCGGATCGTCCTTGGGATAGTACCACTTGCCGCGCACCTTGTAGGGCTTGCCGACCTGCGAGCGGCCGCCACCCTTGGGCACGCGCTTGGCAGTGGTGATGCGCGGACTGGCCGGAACGCCGAAGGTCCGGGAGTCGAATTTCACGGTGGTGCTGATGTCGGCCAGTTCCTCGACCGGGGACTGCGTCCCCGTGCAGCCGGCCAGAAACATTCCGGACGAAACGATCAGGCCGGTCATCAGCCCGTGTCGCTTCCGTCTCGCAGCGGCAATGCACATGCTGCGCCCCTTCCATCACTCAATACACAGCCGGAAGATCCGCGAACGGCACTTCCGGCACCTGCGCCCCCATGCAGGCTGGAGCTTACCAAAGACTGAACCCGCCGGGCAAACCTTTGGCCGCAACGCGCCCGATCCGCCGGCCCTTTCGGCGCTTGACTTGGCCGCCGGCCGCGCGCAGCCGGCAGTCTGGTCGCAACCCGCCGGCTGCGCGCGGCCAGGCAACCCAAACGAGGCGCGATCCCCGGTGCGCCGCGCCATAAGCAGTTGAGTCCGAACAGGCTCTGCTGGGCGAACGCAGTCCGATGCGGCGATATGCCGACAGCCACGCGAGCCGGTTGTCCAACGGCAGGCGCCACATTGCCGCCACGGTTGGGCCGCCGGCCGCGATACGGATCACGCCCGTTCACGAATTATTACAAGACCCTCTCCCCGTCCGCCCGCGCGTCACCGACAGCTCGAACCACCGCGGCGGACATCGACAGGAAGGCCACGCCCACGACCGCGGCAAAGACACGGCGCCCGCTTGCGCCGGACCGCTGTCGGCTTTAATCGGACGCTGTCGGATGGGTGGCCGAGCGGTTGAAGGCACCGGTCTTGAAAACCGGCGTGCGGGAGACCGTACCGTGGGTTCGAATCCCACCCCATCCGCCAACCCAGCTATCGATCACTTGGTATCGCGAATTCCTATAGTCCCGGGACGCAGTGCGGTTCGCGTCAATGACCGAGTATCGGTTCACGCTTCTGCCCCGTCTGTTCGTCCTCGGAGGAAACGCCCCTCAGTCAAGGTGGAGGACGAACGTGCTGGCGGGTCGTGCGGAGCCGGGCTGGGCGAGCCGCGCGTCGAGAGCCTTCGGGTGAGGTGATCGCCAAGTCTCTGCGCAAGCGCGACTGCGGCGAGGGTCGGGTTGGCTTGTCCGGAGGTCGGGAAAACCGAGCTTCCGGCGATGGAGAGGTTGGCGACCCCGTGTACGGTGCAGTTTGTGTCGACGACCCCATCTCCCTGCCTATCCGACATGCGGGTCAGGCCGATTTGGTGGTAACCGTCCCGGGCATGGCGGCGGATGCCCTCGAGGCGATCCCCGCTATCGTCGAGATATCGCAATCGGCCATATCCTTGAGACCTCAGCCACTCATCCAGCAGTTCATGGGCGCGTACGACGGACTGGAAATCCTGGTGGCCATAGCGGAAGCTCACCGATAGCCGGTGAAGCCCGAAATCGTCCTTGTCGGACGAAAGCGCGATCCGGCTAGCGTCGTTCGGCGCGTGTTCGGAATGATAGTGGAGTAGGTAGATATTATCGGGCGTCCGAAGAAAATAATGCGGATATCGGCTCCGCGGCGTCGCTTGCCGATAGGCATAGCTGGCTGCCCCGATCATCGCAGCGCCCGGTTTGCGGAGAATATTGAGGATGTGCGCGCTGGCGACTGTCGGATCGGCTGGGCGCCCCGGTCGATGTCGCGCTCGTACGCGCAGCCGGCTCATTATGTGCAGCGCCGAAGCAACGCCGTCGCGATGGGACGCATCCTCCGGCGGCGGACTCTTTGGCCAGAAGGCGATATTAAGAAGCTCGTGGCGACGCTGGGTCTCGTCGGTCGGTCGAAACCGGTGCCGTATGAAGGTCCGCTGCCCGGCCCGCCGAAAGAAGAACGCTTCGGCCAGACTCGGGTCCGCGAATTCGATACAGGCGATTTCACCGGCCAGATGGCCCATGTAACGGCGCCCCAGTGGCCCCCCTTCCCCGCCGAACATTGCGGAGAACCGCCTCTGCAGGTTGAGGAGCAAACGGGCGTTCTCGCGCCCCCCACAGGCGAGAACGAAGGCGCAGCCCCGGACGACAACCTCCTGCCCGCGAGACCGGATGACGAACGCTTCGACGGCGCCGCCCCCATTGCGCATCCGCACGTCGACCAATGTGCTGTCGGTGCAGACGAGTATGCTTTTCGACGATTTCAGGACCTCGCGGTGGTAATGCGCCGTGTTTCTGTCGCGGGTCCAGCTTTCCAGCGACGTGGTCTGGAAGACACTCTGCTCCGGCACCGGGTCAATTGCGCCGAAATCGCTGCTGAGGAAACGGCGCGCGGCGTCGTAGTAAGGTCTCAGCGTATGATGGGCGATAGGCCAGCCCGATCCTCCCACATGGTCGCGCCTGACAAAGTCGATATCGTCGTACTCGACGCAGCGCCCGCCCTACATGGTTGATGTGCCACCCAGAACCCTGCGCACGGTCAGATGCGCCGGAGCATGAATGATGTCGTCGTCGCTGGTGAAATTCGACAGCAGCTGGTGCGTCTTGCTTGCGCGCTGCGTACCGGACTCCAGAAGGATCACCTTGAGGCCGGCCTGGGCGCATTGCAGTGCAACTGCGAGACCGACCGGGCCCGCTCCCGCCACACAGATATCCGCGGTTCCGAAATGCGAAGGAACACCATGCGAGATCATGATCAAGCCCCGATGCTGCATTGCACTTTGACCAAGCTGGCACGTTTCGCAACGGAAGGGGAGCGCGTCTACGTTGTACCGGGACATATTACTCGCGCAAGGAAGCGAGAAAGCGCGTTCAGGTGCCGGTCAGCTTGGCTGAGCCCAATCCATTATTCGCCTCCGCCAGCCCGTAGAACCGGCGGGCATTGCCGCCGAGGATCGCCGCGCGCTCGCTCGCCGACAATGGAGCGAGCAAGGCGTCGGTGATCTCGACCCAGCTGGCGTGAGACGCCGCCAGGGTCAGCACCGGCCAGTCCGAGCCCCAGACCAGGCGCTCTGGCCCGAACCAGTCCAACAGCTGCTCGAACACCGGCTGCAGGACGGCCAGCGCCGCTTCCGGCGTGTCGCGCTGGTCGGGCCGCATCTCGGTCAGGAGGCCGGACAGCTTGCAGGCGCAGGCCGTCTCGCTGGCCAGCCGGGCCATCCCCTCGGCCCACAGGGCGTGACGCGGATCATCCGCCGGCGCGCCGAGCGCCGGCTTGGCGGCGTGGTCGATGATGACCGGCAGATCGGGATGCGTGGCACAGAAGGTCGCAAGCCGCGACAGATGCACCGGCAGCACCAGCGCGTCGAAGCGCAGGCCCGAGCGGTCCAAGGCGGCGAGTGCCGCGGGCGTCGGCGCCGTCAGCAGCCAGTCGGGGTCGGCAATGTCCTGCAGCATCGGCCGCAGCGATTTCAGCGCCGGCTCCGCCGCAAGCGCCGCAATCCGGTCCGCAGCTCTGGCCGAGGCCAGATCGACCCAGCCGACGACGCCGGCGATGTCCGCGTTCTGCCGGGCTAGCGCCAGCATGAAATCGGTCTCGGCGTCGCTTTCGGCCGCCTGCACCAGAACCACCTGCCCGATCCCGGCCGCTGCCGAAAGCGGGCGGAGATCGGCGGGACCGAAATCGTGCCGGATCGGCGCCAGCGCCGGATCGTCATTGTCCTGCAGCCAGTTATAGTCGCCTCGCGACAGCTGCCAGAAATGGCAATGGGCGTCGATCCGCTCCGACATCGCGCGCCTCAGCCGCCCGATGCCGGCGGGATCACGCCCTTGCGGATGATGAAATTGCCGTAGAAACGTCGCTCGGTCGTCTGGACGATCGCATAGGCCTCGCGCGCCTGATCGTAGAAATCGAACCGGTCGACGCCGGTGAGATCCGCGCCTTCGGCCCGAAACAACGCCTCGCCCTCCTGGATCACCTCCGGCCGGGCCTTGGGATCGCCCACGACATTCATGAAGCGCACGGCGTCCGGCTCGAAATCGTCGACCGGCAGCAGCGACAGGATCGCCTCGACGGCGCGCGGGGCCGAGCAGTCCATGCGCAGCGCGGTGCCGTGCACCGTGTCGCGCGCCACCGATTCGGACGGAAAGTTCGCGTCGGTGATGACGATCTCGTCGCCATGTCCCATGGCAGCAAGGACGCCCAGCAATTCGGCGTTCAGGAGCGGGTCGATCCCCTTCAGCATGGGCGACAATCCTTCTAGTGGTCGGCCCCGTTCCGGAGCCCGGTGTTCGTGAGGAAGGTGCGGATGGTGGCGGTCACGGCCGCTGCGCCCCGCAGCGTGTGGTGTCGATGGCGTAGATCGAACTCGTTCCGCAGATGAAGAGCCGCGAGCGATCCGGCCCGCCGAAGGTGAGATTGGCCACGACCTCCGGCACCCGCACGCGGCCGAGCCGTTCGCCGGCCGGCGTGAAGCAATGGACGCCGTCGGCCGCCGAGATCCAGAGGAGATCCTCGGTGTCGACCCGCAGGCCGTCGGGCACGCGGTCGACCTCGCAAACGACCCGGCTCGTCCCCAGCCGCCGGCCATCCTCCACGGTCAGTGCCCGCACGTGATGCGGCCGGCTGTCATCGGTGCCGAAGCCGTGGCCGCGGGCGCGGCCGGAATCGGCGACGTAGAGAACGGATTCGTCGACCGAGAAGGCCAGGCCGTTGGGCCGGTCGAAATCGTCGGCGACGAGCTCGACCGCACCGGTGTCGGGATCGATCCGGTAGACATTGTTCGACCCGATCTCGCTCTCTGCGCGAATGCCCTCATGGTCCGAGATGATTCCGTAGGGCGGATCGGTGAACCAGATCGAGCCGTCGGACTTAACCACCACGTCGTTGGGCGAGTTCAGCCGCTTGCCCTGCCAGTGGGTTGCCAGCACCTCGTAGGTGCCGTCCATCCGGGTCCGGCTGACGCAGCGCCCGGTATGCTCGCAGGAGATCATCGCCCCGTCGCGGTCGCGGGTATGGCCGTTGGTGCTTTGCGCCGGCTGGCGGAAGACGCGCAGTCCGCCCTCCTGCGTCCAGGCCATCATGCGGTTGTTGGGAATGTCGGAGAAGCGCAATTCGCCGATCTCGTCGAACCAGACCGGCCCCTCGGCCCAGATGAACCCCTCCGCAATGCGCTCCAGCTTCGCGTCTGGCGGGAAGAATGCCGCAAAGCGCGGATCCTCCACGGCCACAGCCGACCCTGTTTCCCCCATATTCGGCCCTCCCGCCGGCAGTTCGTCCCGGGCGTTTGCAGCAGGAATGCCGCCGCCCCTCGCCTTGAGTGTCACCCGTAGGCGACGCAGATCAACCCTTTACTGTCGGATTTCGCATCGCAACATGGCTATACATGCAGCGCAAAGTTGAAATCCGCCAGCGGCAGCCCGGCCATTGACCGATCGCAGCACCGAAGCTAGCGTAGCATCGTTGCACACGTGTGCAAAGGGCGGTTTTACTTGGGGCGGTTGGCGCTTCTAATTGATTTCGCAACGATAAATACGGGCGTTCGACGCTGGGAGGCCGCGAACGCGCCGGATCTCGGGAGGATGGAATGAAGCCGTTTTCGAAATTGCTGGCGCCGGGCGTCGTCGCTGCGTCGCTGCTGGGCGCCATGGTGCCGGGGCATGCCCAGGACGTCACGCTGGCGACCTCCATGCCGGCGCTGGAGTTCCCGTTCTTCGTCCACATGCAGG
This sequence comes from Aurantimonas sp. DM33-3, assembly GCF_014334315.1. Classification (NCBI taxonomy): domain Bacteria; kingdom Pseudomonadati; phylum Pseudomonadota; class Alphaproteobacteria; order Hyphomicrobiales; family Aurantimonadaceae; genus Aurantimonas; species Aurantimonas sp. DM33-3. The sequence goes on from NZ_JACSGS010000001.1 coordinate 316,808, forward strand.
ACGCGCTGACCAAGAAGGCCGAGGAGGTCGGCGGCATCAGCCTGATCGCCACCGACGGCCAGAACCAGACGACCAAGCAGACCGGTGACGTCGAAGCGGCGATCATCCAGAGCGTCGACGGCATCATCATCAGCCCGATCGACGCGGTCGCGATGGCCCCGGCCCTCAAGCAGGCGGTGGATGCCGAGATCCCGGTGATCACGATCGACCGCCGCGTCGACGGTGTCGAGGGCATCCTGTCCCATGTTGGCGCCGACAATGTCGTCGGCGGCGAGGCCCAGGGCAACCTCATCATGGAACTGTTCCCGGACGGCGCGCGCGTCGTCAATCTGCAGGGCCAGCCCGGCGCGAGCCCGGCGATCGATCGCAACAAGGGCCTGCACAACGTCCTCGACGGCAAGGACAATTACGAGTTCGTCGCCGAGCAGACGGCGAATTTCGCCCGCGAGGAAGGCGCGTCGGTCACCGAGGCGATCCTCGGCGGCCTCGCCACCCCGCCCGATGTCATCGTCGCCGCCAATGACGACATGGCGCTCGGCGCCTTGCAGGTGGCGCAGGAGCGCGGCCTCGACATCCCGATCATCGGGTTCGACGCCCTGCCCGAGGCACTGGCCTCGGTGCGCGACGGCGGCCTCGCCGCGACCATCGAGCAGTTTCCCGGCGGCCAGAGCGCCACGGCGCTGGAGGCGATGATCGCGCATCTGCGCGACGGCAAGGCACCCGAGCCGCTGGTCCTCTTGAACCCGATCGCGATCACCAAGGACAATCTCGACAAGGCCGAGCGCCTCGGCGAGATCCAGTAGCGCCGGGCGTTACCGCGCTGCCAGAAGAGCCGGCGTTGCCGCCGGCTCTTTCCCGTCCCTGTCTTCGGATGAGACCATGACCCCTGCGCCCCCGTCTGCGGTGCCGCACTCGCGAGCGCATCCCTTCGATGCGATCCAGTTCCTGGCCCGCTATGCCGCCCCGCTGTTCCTGCTGCTGCTCGTCGCGATCTTCGCCATTCTCGAGCCGCGTTTCCTGCACCCGCTCAACATCTTCAACGTCCTGCGGCAGGTGTCCATCGCCGGGCTGATCGCCATCGGCATGACCTTCGTCATCCTGACCGCCGGCATCGACCTGTCGGTCGGCTCGCTCCTGGCGCTCGCCGGGCTCGTCGGCGCCTATGTCGCCAAGGGCGGCCTGGACGACCGCTTCGCCATCGCCGCCGGCGACGCTGCCGGCAACCCGGTGATCTTCGCCGTCCTCGCCGCGCTCGCCGTCGGCATGGCGGGCGGTGCGCTCCAGGGGCTGGCGATCACACGCCTCAAGGTGCCTCCCTTCGTCGTCACCCTGGGCGGGCTCACCGCCTTTCGCGGCGCTGCGCTGCTGTTTTCCGGTGGCGGGCCGATCTCCGGCTTCACCGCCGACTACGCCTGGTGGGGCCAGGGACGCATCTCGATGGTGCCGGTCCCGGTCATCATCTTCATCCTCGCGGCGCTCGTCGCCCATCTGGTGCTGCGCTACACCGCCTTCGGCAAGCACGTCTACGCCACCGGCGGCAACGCCCGGGCCGCTGCGCTGAATGGCGTGCCGATCCGCCGGATCGTGATGCTGGTCTATGTCATCAGCGGCTTCTTCTGCGGCCTCGCCGCCTTCCTTCTCTCGGCCCGCCTGAACTCGGCCGAGGCGGTCGCCGGCCTGAGCCTGGAACTCACCGTCATCGCCTCCGTCGTTATCGGCGGCACCAGCCTCTTCGGCGGCGTCGGCAGCATCTTCGGCACAGTCGTCGGCGCGCTGCTGATCGGCGTTCTCACCAACGGTCTGGTGCTGCTCAACGTCTCCTCCTTCATCCAGCAGATCCTGATCGGCGTGATCCTCGTGGCGGCCGTCGCCCTCGACCAGTTCGCCGCCACGCGGAGGCTTGCCGAATGACCGGACCGCTCTTCGAACTGCGCAACGTCTCCAAGCGCTTCGGCGCGATCCACGCGATCGACGACATCGACCTGACGCTAGGCCATGGCGAGGTCGTCGGCCTGATGGGCGACAACGGCGCCGGCAAGTCGACGCTGGTGCGCATCATCGCCGGCAATTTCCAGCCGTCCGAGGGCGAGATCGCGCTGGAGGGACAGCCGGTGCGCTTTGCCGACAGTGCCGATGCGCGCAATCACGGCATCGAGGTGGTGCATCAGGACCTGGCGCTCTGCGACAACCTGACCGCGGCAGACAACGTCTTCCTCGGCCGCGAACTCAAGCGCCGCATCGGTCCTTTCCAGGTGCTCGACTACCGCGCCATGTCGCGCCGCGCGGCCGAGCTCTTCGCCGAGCTCCAGTCCGAGACCCGCCCCGGCGACAAGGTGCGGATGATGTCCGGCGGCCAGCGCCAGGCCGTCGCAATCGCCCGGACCCGGCTGGCGCAATCGAAGATCGTCCTGATGGACGAGCCGACCGCCGCCATCAGCGTGCGACAGGTCGCGCAGGTGCTGGACCTCATCAAGCGGCTGCGCGACAGCGGCGTCACCGTCGTCCTCATCAGCCACCGCATGCCCGACGTCTTCGCCGTCGCCGAGCGCCTGGTGGTGCTGCGCCGCGGTCGCAAGGTCGCCGACAAGCCCATCTCCGCCAGTTCTCCCGAAGAGGCAACCGGCCTGATCACGGGAGCGCTCGAAACGGCATGACGGCAGGCAAGCGACCCTCGCGTCAGTCCCGCCGCCGCGTGACCGCGCTGGACGTCGCGGAACTCGCCGGCGTGTCGCGTTCGGCGGTGTCGCGCACCCTCACCGAGGGCGCCAGCGTCTCGGACGAGACCCGCCGCAAGGTGCTCGCCGCCGCCAAGGAGCTCGGCTATCACCGCAACGCTCTGGTCCGGGCGATGGTAAGCCGGCGCTCCGGCATCATCGGCATCGTCACCGGCCGGCTCGACAATCCCTTCATCGCCGTCGCGCTGGAGCGGCTGGCGCGGCGCCTGCAGGATGACGGCCTGAAAACGCTGATCTTTTCCGGAGACGCGGAGAGCGACCTGCAGATCGCCATGCCGTCCATGCTGGAATACCGGGTCGACGGCTGTTTCTTCCTGTCCAACGACATCTCGCCCCAGTCCGCCGCCCGCTACACCGAATTCGATATTCCGCTGGTCGTCGTGTTCAATTCCGATATCGAGGGCATCTCGGACCACGCCGACGAGGTGCCGGTGGGCGCGGTCACGGTCGACAATGTCGAGATTTCGGCGGCCGTCGCCGACCTGCTTCTGGATGCCGGCTGCCTGCGCCCTGCCTATCTTGCCGGACTGCCCTGCGCGGCGACCAGCGGCGAGCGGCGACGCGGCTTCACGGACCGGCTCGCCGCCCGCGGTGTGGCGCTGCTTGCCGAGGAGACGGGCAATTTCAATTATGCCGACGGTCTTGCCGCCAGCCGGCGGCTGCTGTCGGGAGCCGAGCGGCCGGACGCGATCTTCGCCGCCAACGACGTCATGGCGCTGGCGGTGATCGACGTGGCGCGCAGCGAGCTCGGCCTGCAGATTCCCGGCGATCTGGCGGTCGTCGGCTTCGACGACATCGGCGTTGCCGCCCATGCGGCCTATGACCTGACGACAGTCCATCAGCCGGTCGCCGCGATGATCGACGCGGCCGCCGACATGATGCAGGAGCTTCTGGCCGATCCGAGCCGTCGCCCCTCGGACAGGCGGCTGGCGTCACGTCTGGTGATCCGCGGATCGGCAAGGCCGCCGCGCTCGCATTCGAACATGGAGAACGTCGCGTGAGCCTGCCGGCTGCCCCATCCGCAATTGTCGACGACCGGCCGCTGGTGATCAGCGTGCCGCATCCGCGCTCGCTCGCGCTGATCCTGACCGATGCGCGGCGCAGGCAGCTCTTCGACACCTATCAGGTCGTGGAATGCGAACCGGACGGTCTGGCCGCCCTGCCCGATCCGGTCCTGGCGGCGGCCCGCTATATTATCGGCCAGCCTCCGATCGACGCGGCCACGCTGGAGCGGCTGCAGTCTCTGCGCTGCGTCTTCAATGTCGAGAGCAACCTCATCGACAACATGCCCTATCCGACACTGTTCGAGCGCGGCATTCACGTGGTGACGACGGGCGCCGTCTTTGCCCAGCCGGTCGCCGAACTGGGTCTCGCCATGGCACTCGATCTCGCCCGCGGCGTCAGCACCGCGGCGCGCGCTTTCCGCGAGGGGCGCGAAGCCTGGGGCGGCGACGGCAATCAGGGCGCCCGCCTGATCGGCGGTTCGGAAGTTGGCCTGATCGGGTTTGGCGATCTCGCCCGGGCGCTGCACCGGCTGTTGACGGGGTTCGGCGTCACCATCCGGGTCTTCGACCCCTGGCTTCCCGACGCGATCCTGCGCGGCCACGGCGTTGTCCCCGCCACGCTAGAGGAGGTCATGGCCGAGAGCGACACGATCTTCACCGTCGCCGCGGTCACCTCCGAGAACCAGGGCTTCATCGGCGCCGCCCAGTTTGCGGCGATGCGCGCGGGTGCGTCCTTCATCCTCCTCAGCCGCGCCGACGTCGTCGATTTCGACGCCCTGATGGCGGCGGTGCGCGCCAAGCACATCCAGGCCGCCAGCGACGTCTTCCCCGAAGAGCCCCTGGCACCGGATCATCCGGTGCGCACCCTCGACGGCTTCCTCTGCTCGGCGCATCGCGCCGGCGCGCTCGATATCGCGTTCAAGCGGATGGGCGACATGGTGCTGGACGACATGGACCTGATGGACCGCGGCCTGCCACCGATGCTGTGCAAACGGGCCGAGCGCGAGACCGTCGCCAGGATGCGCTCGCGCCCGGTGACGACAAACTAGATCGGCGGCCGCAACGAGGCTCCGTCTGAACGAACAGGGAGGATCACCCATGCAGTTCGGCAAACGCGAGATCGGGCGCACCGGCGTCCAGGTCACCGAATACGGCTTCGGCGGCGCGCCGCTGGGCAATCTCTACGCCCCGATCGCCGAGGACGAGGCACGCGGCCTCCTGACCGACGCGTGGGAGGCGGGCTTTCGCTATTTCGACACGGCTCCCTATTACGGTTTCGGCCTGTCGGAGCGCCGTTTCGGTGACGCGCTGCGCGGGTTGCCCTGGCAGGAGGCGGTCGTCTCCACCAAGGTGGGGCGGCTGATCCGGCCGGATCGCGGGCCCAATCCGGACCGGGAGAAGTTCGTCGACGCGGCGCCCTTCCGCTCCGACTACGACTATTCCTACGACGGCGTCATGCGCTCCCACGAGGACAGCCTGCAGCGGCTGGGCATCGACCGGGTCGACATCCTCTTCCTGCATGACATCGGTCCGGTCACCCATGGCGCCGCGGCGCATCCGGCGCTGTTCAGGCAGGCCATGGAAGGCGGCTACCGGGCGCTCGACGAATTGCGCCGCAATGGCGACGTCAAGGCGATCGGGCTCGGCGTCAACGAGTGGCAGGTCTGCGAGGAGGCGATGGATCACGGACGCTGGGACGTGTTCCTGCTGGCCGGCCGCTACACGCTTCTCGAACAGACCGCACTCGACAGCTTCCTGCCGCGCTGTCAGCGTGAGAACGCCTCGATCGTCATCGGCGGGCCGTTCAATTCCGGCATTCTGGCGACGGGGCCCGTGGCTGGCGCCACCTACGACTACGAGCCGGCGCCGGCCGCAATCCTGGAGCGGGTGCGGCGGATCGAGAGCGTCTGCGAGGCCCATGGCGTGCCGCTGGCCGCTGCGGCCCTGCGCTTTCCCCTCACGCATCCGAGTGTCGCCGCGGTCATCCCCGGCATGTCGTCCCGCAACCATCTGCAGCGCAATCTGCAACTGATCGGGCAGACGATTCCGGCCGGCCTCTGGTCGGACCTGAAGTCCGAAGGGCTGCTGCGCACTGATGCGCCGGTCCCGCAGGACTGACAAGGCGACCGCCGCTGGCAGGAGCCGCGGCGGTCGTGATCACGCGGATCGCTTGAGGATCAGATCAGCAAGTCGGCGAGGATGTTGTTGTCGGTGATGTCCTGGTAGCTGACGCCGTTCTCGGCGAAGCGGGCCAGCAGCCCCTCGAAATTCGCCGGGTCCTTGGTCTCGATGCCGATCAGGATCGAGGCGAAGTCGCGGGCCGATTTCTTCAGATACTCGAAGCGGGCGATGTCGTCGTCCGGGCCGAGATAGTCGAGGAAATCCTTCAGCGCGCCGGGGCGCTGGGCCAGCCGCAGGATGAAGTACTTCTTCAGCCCCTCGAAGCGCAGCGCCCGCTCCTTCACGTCCGGCAGGCGCTCGAAGTCGAAATTGCCGCCCGAGACCACCAGCACGACGGTCTTCCCGCGGATCTCGTCCTTCAGGTCGCGCAGTGCGTCGATGGCCAGCGCGCCGGCCGGTTCCAGGACGATGCCCTCCAGATTGAGCATCTCCAGCATGGTCTGGCAGAGCCGTCCTTCCGGCGACAGCAGCACGTTGTCCGGCGCAAAGCGCGACAGCGTCTCGTAGGGCAGCGCGCCGATCTCGGCGACGGCCGCACCGTCGACGAATCCGTCGAGCTGCGGCAGACGCGTGCGCTCGCCCTTTTCCAGGCTGGTGCGCAGGCTGGGCGCCCCGAGCGGTTCGACGAAGCGGAAGTCGGGGCTGGCTTCGCCGGCGTAGTAGCGCGCAAGGCCCGAGGCCAGTCCGCCGCCGCCGACCGGCAGCACCAGCATGTCGGGGCGCTCGCCGTCGAGCTGCGCGGCGATCTCCTGGCCGACCGTCGCCTGGCCTTCGACGATGTCTTCATGGTCGAAGGGCGGCACCATCGCCGCGCCGGTCTCGGCAGAATAGGCCTTGGCCGCCGCGTAGCAATCGTCGAAGAAGTCGCCGATCAGCTCGATCTCGACGGCATCGCCACCGAAGACACGGGTCTTGTCGATCTTCTGCTGCGGCGTCGTCACCGGCATGTAGACCCGGCCCTCGAGGCCGAAATGCCGGCAGGCAAAGGCGAAGCCCTGGGCGTGGTTGCCGGCCGAAGCGCAACAGAACCGCCCGGTGGCCGAGCCGTTGGCGATCCGCTTGCGCATGAAGTTGAAGGCGCCGCGGATCTTGTAGGAGCGCACCGGCGTCAGATCCTCGCGCTTCAGGAAGATGCGCGCATCGTATCTCGCGGAAAGATGCTCGTTGAGCTGCAGGGGCGTCGCCGGAAACAGGGCACGCAGGGCCTCTTCCGCGACAGCGACGCGGCGGGAAAACTCGTTATCGGACATGGATCACAGACTTAGCTCTTGTGGAGCCGGCTCCGGCTCCGAAGGAATGCACGGCCGTCACATGTGGCGGCCGGATAGGCGGAAGCTGTCTAGACGACGCCGCCGCGGGCCGGACATGTCTGGGCGCCGGATGGCTGCAGTGCAGCAGGAGCGCCAGACATGCCGGCGCCGATAATCAGGGACGTGGCTCCGCCGATCGTGATGTTCCATGCCATCGCGCGCCCCTTTCTCTGCTCGATTGCCGTTGCGCCAGCCATCGGCCATCCGCGCGAATTTGTAAAGCCGCGCGGCCGATCCGCGTCACCGGCGTCGCTGTCGTTGCACGGGTTGAAAGCCGGGGCGATAATCATCGCTCTCAAGCCTGCGCGGGAGAATGCCCGATGGACCTCGTCATGGCAGTCGGCAGCGTGTTCGCGGTTTTCATCCCGGCATTGATGCTGCCGGGGCCCGATTTCGTGGCGGTCGTGCGCTCTGCCATGACGCGGGGATCGCGGGCCGGCCTGGCGACGGCGCTGGGCGTCTCGCTCGGTCTCGGCTTCTACGCCGCCCTGAGCCTGATCGGCCTGTCGGCGATCCTGACCCAGTATCAATGGCTGGCCTGGTTCGTCCGCATCCTCGGCGGCGCCTATCTCGTTTTCCTCGGGCTGCGGTTGATCATCAAGCGGCCCGATCAAGTGGAGATCGCCGGCGAGGCGCCGCGCGAGCGCAGTGCGCTTCTGTTCGGCTTCGTCGTCACCCTCACCAATCCCAAGGCGATCGTGCTGTTCGCCAGCGTCTTTGCGACGGCCGCGTCCGGCGCCATGCCGTGGTGGGTCATGGTGCTGATGATCGGCCTGGTCGTCGCGAGTTCACTGGCCGGGTATTCCGCCGTCAGCCTGTTCATGGCCTCGCCGCCGATCATGGCCCGGTTCCGCGATGCCCGTCACCGTATCGAGCGGCTGGCCGGCGCCTGCTTCGTCGCGATCGGGCTGAAGATCATGTCGGATGCGCGGAACCCGGTCTCGGCCTGATCGGAACGGCGGGACCGGGCCGTCTGGCGGTCCAAGGCGTCAGACGAAGAGGTCGACCAGTTCGAAGCGTTCGACGTCGACGATACCCTTGTCGGAGATGCGCAGGCTGGGAATGACCACAAGCGCCAGCAGTGAATGCTGCATGTAGGCGTTGTTGAGCGTGCAGCCGGCCGCCCGCATGGCCGCGATCAGCCGGTCGGCCTTTTCCGCGACGATCTCGGCGCGTTCGCTCGACATCAGGCCGGCGATCGGCATCTCGACCAGCGCCTGCTCCTTGCCATCGGCGAAGAAGACCACGCCGCCGCCGACCTCGCCCAGCCGGTTGGCGGCCAGCGCCATGTCGTCCTCGGACGTGCCGACGACGATCATGTGGTGGCTGTCATGGGCCACGGTGGAGGCCATGGCGCAGCGCCCCGTGTAGCCGAAGCCGGACACGAAGCCGTTGACCACGTCGCCGCTTGCCCGGTGCCGCTCGACCAGCGCGATGCGGCAGACGTCGTTGTCCGGATCGGGCATGGCGATCCCGCCCTGCACCGGGACACGTGCGGTCAGGGCCCGGGTCGGCGCCTGGTTCTCGACCACCCCGATGACCCGCGCCTCGACCGTCGCGCCGGCGCCCTTCGGCGCGGCGACGCGGAAGTCATCCGCCGTCAGTGCCCGGCCGAGCTTCACCGTGTCGATGGCGCTCTCCGGATAGGCATGGGCCGGCATGTCGGCTTCCAGCTTGCCGCCCGACGCCAGCCGCACGCCACGGCCATAGACGGCGTCGATGGTCAGATCGCTCAGATCCGAGACGATCAGGAAGTCCGCGCGGCGCCCCGGCGTGACCGAGCCGATCTCGCGCTCCAGCTTGAAATGCTCGGCGGTGTTGATCGTCGCCATCTGGATCGCCGTCATCGGCTTCAGGCCACGCGAGATGGCATGCCGCACGACGCGGTCCATGTGGCCCTCGCGGACCAGCGTGCCGGAATGGCAGTCGTCGGTGCACAGGATGAAGTGCCGCGAGTCGAGACCCATCTCGGTGATGGCCCGCACCTGTTCGGCGACATCGTACCAGGCCGAGCCCAGCCGCAGCATCGCCTTCATGCCCTGGCGCACCCGCGCGGCGGCATCTTCCATGCGGGTGCCCTCGTGGTCGTCCTCGGGACCGCCGGCGACATAGGCGTGGAAGGCGCGGCCGAGATCGGGCGAGGCATAGTGTCCGCCGACCGTGCGTCCGGCCTTCCGGGTTGCCGCGATCTCGCCGACCATCGTCGGGTCGTTCGCCGCCACGCCGGGGAAATTCATGACCTCGCCGAGGCCGATGATCGCCGGCCAGCCCATCGCCTCCGCGACATCCCGCGGGCCGAGGATCGCGCCGCCTTCCTCCAGGCCCGGCGCCGACGGCACGCAGGACGGCATCTGCACCCAGACATTGACCGGCTGGGCCAGCGCCTCGTCATGCATCAGCCGGACGCCCGGCAGGCCCAGCACATTGGCGATCTCGTGCGGGTCGATGAACATCGAGGTCGTGCCGTGCGGAATCACTGCGCGGCAGAACTCGGTAACCGTCACCATGCCGCTCTCGACATGCATGTGCGCGTCGCAAAGCCCCGGCATGATGAAGCGCCCGGCAGCGTCCACCACCTCGGTATCCGGCCCGATCATGTAGCCGGCGTCGGGCCCGCAATAGGCAAAGCGCCCCGCTGCGACCGCGACATCCGTCTGCCGGATGATCTCGCCGGAATGGACATTGACCCAGCGCGCATTGCGCACGACCAGATCCGCATGGGTCCGCCCCATCGCAACATCGACGAGTTGCGGCGCCACGGCCTCGAACGGGGGCACGCTGGTGGGTAGATCGGTCATGGAAAGTCCCCGTGGAGAGAGCCCGGCCGCCGCTGCCAGTCCGGGATCGGCGGTCACACTTTGTGGTGATCAGTGCCACTGATGGCTCGCTCATGGAGCCATCGTTCGCGAATTGCAGCAAGAACCGGCACTAAGTCGTTCTGTCTGCTGGTGCGGGCGGCGGGACTCGAACCCGCACGGGACGAAGCCCGAGGGATTTTAAGTCCCTTGCGTCTACCATTCCGCCACGCCCGCGCCGCGGCGACCTCAACCAAACGGGGTATCCGTGTCAAGATTCGTGGACCGAATGTCACACTGAAACAAAAAGCCATCGCGAATTGCGGCGGAAATGAGTAACGTTGCGTAACCGGCGGGCCAGAAGCCGGACCACACGAGCATGGGAGACCGACGCATGACGGAGCACTCCAGCCGTTTCGGAGACACCACCCGATCCGCGCGCATTGCCCGCGTGGAGAGTGTCGACAGCGCCAGTACCGATGCTCGCGAAGCGCAGGGTTTCCTCGTCCGGTTGAAGAAGCAGAATGCGGCCCTGACGCGCCTGCTCGATGCGCTCAATTTCGAAGGCAGCGGCTCGCTTCAGGAGACGCCGAACAACTGAGACGCGCGCATTTCGGCACCCCGATCATGCAGGCCGTCAGCCCGCATAGGTGACGCAGGCGATCGGAATCATGTCTTTGCGCTGTCTATCGGTGTAGCGGTCGCCCGAGCAATATCGGACGACCACCCTCTAGGGACCTATCGTCCCCCTCGCCTTCCCGAGAATTCCGGCATGGTTCAGGCCGCGACCTTCGCGGCAATCTCGGCGATGTGCCGACCCTGGAAACGGGCGCCGTCGAGCTCGATCTGGCTCGGCATGCGCGAACCGTCACCCCTGGCCATGGTGGAAGCACCATAGGGCGTGCCGCCGACAATCTCGTCCATGTCCATCTGTCCGGCGAAGGCATAGGGCAGACCGACGGCCATCAGCCCGTGATGCAGCAGCGTCTTGATCACCGAGATCAGCGTCGTCTCGTTGCCGCCATGCTGGGACGCGGATGAAGTGAAGGCGCCGCCGACCTTGCCGACGAGCGCGCCCTTCGCCCACAGCGGGCCGGTGCGATCCCAGAACGCCTGCATCTGCGAGGCCATGTTGCCGAAGCGGGTCGGCACGCCGACGATGATGGCGTCGTAGTTGGGCAGATCCATCGGGTCGCATTCCGGATGGGCGTAATCCGTCTTGAAATGTGCCGCCGCCACAACTTCCTGCGGGGCCGTCTCGGGGACGCGCTTGATGTCTACCGTGGCGCCGGCGCTGTTCGCGCCCTCGGCCACAGCCTCTGCCATCGCCTCGATATGTCCGTAGCTGGAGTAGTAGAGTACGAGGACTTTCGCCATCGGTTCGCTTCCTTTCAGGAAATGTCGTGAAGTCTGACGCCGCATGGGCTCGGGGCCTTACCTAGTCGGCTTGCCGGCATCCGAGAGGGGGTAATGTTGCAACGCACCGTCACCCCGCAGAAGCGAAGCGGGCGTCTTGCCATTTTGCGCCGGGCCTTGCCTTGCGGCGCCGAACGCCCTCATTAGCGGTGCTGCAGCGCCGTCCGGACCGGGTGGTACCGCTGAGAATCGATCGAGCTGTGGAGGGTCGCGGACGCAGTCCGTGCCGTGGTCCCAGCGCAGTGCCGGAGCTTCGCCATGAGTGCCCAACCCGCCGCGACCGCCGCGATGCTCGCCATCGGCGACGAGCTCCTGTCCGGGCGCACCAAGGACAAGAATATCGGCCATCTGGCGGAATTCCTGACGCTCGCCGGCATTGATCTCAAGGAAGTCCGCATCATCGGCGACGAGCCGCATTTCATCGCGGACACGCTCAATACGCTCAGGCGCAGCTACGACTACGTTTTCACCTCGGGCGGGATCGGCCCCACCCATGACGACCTGACCGCCGATGCGGTCGCCGCCGCCTTCGGGCTGCCCATCGGCGAGCATCCCGAGGCGGTCGAACTCCTGGCGGACTATTATGCTGGCCGTGGCCTCGAGTTCACCGACGCCCGCCGCCGCATGACTCGCACCCCGGAGGGCGCGACGCTCATCGACAATCCGGTGTCGAAGGCCCCGGGCTTTCGCATCGACAATGTCTTCGTCATGGCCGGTGTCCCGCAGATCTTCCAGGCCATGCTGAGCAATGTCCTGTCGACGCTGCCGGCCGGCCAGGCCATCGCCAGCCTCGCCATCCCCTGCCCGTACGGCGAAGGCGACATCGGCGATCCGCTGCGGACCCTGTCGAAAGCGCACCCGGCGGTGAAGATCGGCTCCTATCCGAAATTCGACGGTGACCGCTACTCCACCGAGATCGTCGTGCGTTCGCGCGACGATGCGGCCCTGAAGAACGCCGCAGCCGCCGTCACGGCGATGCTCGAGGATCTTGGACGGGCGCGTACCAAGGGGTAGGACCGAGCCCGGCGGACCGGCGATCTCTTTCCGATCCGACGCCGGCAACGTGTCCGTTTTGCCGCAGTGCTGCGGCGCTCGGCTGTTTTATGCGTGGAAACCGGCGTCCGTGCCGCGTCTGTGGGCAACTTGGCTTGCATCGGCGGGATGATTCGATCTATCGCAACCGCTCCCTCCAGCAGCCCGGAAGCGCGTCATGTCCACGGTCGAGAAATCCTTCCCCGTCTCCTGGGACCAGTTTCACCGCGATGCACGGGCGCTGGCCTGGCGGCTGGCGAGCCAGCGCGACGACTGGCGCGCCATCGTCTGCATCACCCGTGGCGGCCTCGTGCCGGCGGCCATCATCGCCCGCGAGATCGGCACGCGCCTGATCGAGACGGTCTGCATCGCCTCCTACCACGAGTACAGCGAGCAGGGAGAGCTCAGGGTTCTCAAGGAGATCTCGCCGGAACTCCTGAAGGACGAGGGCGACGGCATCCTGATCGTCGACGACCTGACCGACACCGGCAAGACCGCCGGTCTGGTGCGCACCATGCTCCCCAAGGCGCATTTCGCCACCGTCTACGCCAAGCCGAAGGGCCGGCCGCTGGTCGACACCTTCATCACCGAAGTGTCGCAGGACACCTGGATCTTCTTCCCCTGGGATCTCGGCCTCACCTTCCAGGCGCCGATCAGCAAGAGCACCCTCGGCTGACACCCACTCGGCAATAAGCTTCTCGCCGGCTCGGTTCGCTGTCCGGCTGAAGCGGCGAGACGCGTCCGGGCGTCGATCTTCGTAGCCAGGCACCGATTCGGCCGCCGCTTCCGGCAGATCTGGTCCGGGCGTCCTCCGCCCGCCTTCGCACCGTTGCTGGACCGCACCGGTACGACTTTAAGCGTCCGACGAAATGGCCGGGCTCCGGCGCCTTCGCGGACTTGTCCCCGCTTTCAACCGCTGTCCACACTTGCGCTCGCCAGCCTCCCCCTGCGAGGTTGGCCGCGAAGCTGCGGGCCCGCCCGAGAGCGATCCGGCGCCGGCTGGAACGTCGGCCCGGCAGGGCGGAATCGGCCGCTTGGCGCCAAGGCGTTAACCGCTGTCCACAGGCCCATCGGGAATAGGTGGATAAGCTGCCGCCTCCGGTCCGGAACGCCCGATTCAGAGTCGCTTAACCACCCCGAATATACTATATCTAGTGTCGCCAGCCGGGACCCATACCACATGCGCCCGGCGGCGATTTTTCGAGGACAACGCGCCGCGCGAAGGGGTTTCCCTCGCCCGCTGGCGCGATTCGTTGCGGCAAACACGGAATAGACGAGGACCGTCATGGGCATGAAGATCGAACGCCGGTACACGAAGGCTGGCGAGAGCGCCTACCATTCGGTCGAGTTCCGCAAGGCGACGAGCGAGATCAAGAACCCCGACGGTTCGGTGGTCTTCCGCCTCGCCGGCATCGACGTGCCGGCCCAGTTCAGCCAGGTCGCCAGCGACATCCTGGCGCAGAAATATTTCCGCAAGGCGGGCGTGCCGAAGGCGCTGAAGAAGGTTGAGGAGAACGACGTTCCCTCCTTCCTCTGGCGCTCGGTCGCCGACGAGGAGGCGCTGGCCAAGCTGCCCGAGGCCGAGCGCACCGGCTCGGAGATGGACGCACGCCAGGTCTTCGACCGGCTCGCCGGCACCTGGACCTACTGGGGCTGGAAGGGCGGCTATTTCGCGTCGGAAGAGGACGCCGCCGCGTTCAAGGACGAGCTCGCCTACATGCTCGCCACCCAGAAGGTCGCGCCGAACTCGCCGCAGTGGTTCAACACCGGCCTGCACTGGGCCTACGGCATCGACGGTCCCGGCCAGGGCCATTACTACGTCGACTACCGCACCGGCGAACTGACCCGCTCGACCTCGTCCTACGAGCATCCGCAGCCGCATGCCTGCTTCATCCAGTCCGTCGCCGACGATCTGGTCAATGACGGCGGCATCATGGATCTGTGGGTCCGCGAGGCGCGCCTGTTCAAATACGGCTCCGGCACCGGCTCCAACTTCTCCTATCTGCGCGGCGAAGGCGAAACCCTGGCCGGCGGCGGCAAGTCGTCGGGCCTGATGAGCTTCCTGAAGATCGGCGACCGCGCGGCGGGCGCCATCAAGTCGGGCGGCACCACCCGCCGCGCCGCCAAGATGGTCGTTGTCGACATCGACCATCCCGATATCGAAAACTACATCTCGTGGAAGGTCCGCGAGGAAGAGAAGGTCGCCGCGCTCGTCACCGGCTCCAAGACCGTGTCCAAGCACCTCAAGGCGATCCTGTCGGCCTGCGTGAACTGCGAGGGCCCGGACGGCGACTGCTTCGAGCCGATGAAGAACCCGGCGCTCAAGCGCGCGGTCAAGGACGCCAAGCGCGCCCAGGTTCCGGAGAACTACGTCAAGCGCGTCATCCAGTTCGCGCGGCAGGGCTACACCGACATCGAATTCCCGGTCTACGACACCGACTGGGATTCCGAAGCCTATCTCACCGTCTCCGGCCAGAACTCCAACAATTCGGTCTCGCTGAAGGACGACTTCCTGCGCGCGGTCGAGGAGGACGGCACCTGGGACCTGATCCGTCGCACCGACGGCAAGGTCGCCAAGACCCTGAAGGCGCGCGAGCTCTGGGACCAGATCGGCTATGCCGCCTGGGCCTCGGCCGATCCCGGCCTGCACTACAACACCACCATGAACGACTGGCACACCTGCCCGGCGGCCGGCCCAATCCGCGCCTCCAATCCGTGCTCGGAGTACATGTTCCTCGACGACACAGCCTGTAACCTGGCGTCGCTGAACCTCATCCAGTTCCGCGAGGAAGGCCTCGACGGCCCGGAGGGCATCAAGCGCTTCGACACCGACGCCTTCGAGCATGCCACCCGCCTGTGGACCGTCGTTCTCGAGATTTCGGTGATGATGGCGCAGTTCCCGTCCAAGGAGATCGCGCGGCTGTCCTACGACTACCGCACGCTGGGCCTCGGCTTCGCCAATATCGGCGGCCTGCTGATGACCGCCGGCATCCCCTATGATTCCGACGAGGGTCGGGCGATCTGCGGCGCCATCGCGGCGCTGATGACCGGCGTCGCCTACAAGACCTCGGCCGAAATGGCCGGGCATCTGGGCGCCTTCCCGGACTACGAGCGCAATTCCGAGCACATGCTGCGCGTCATGCGCAATCATGGCCGCGCCGCCCATGGCATCGCCAATGGCTATGAGGGCCTGTCGGTCGACCCGGTCCCGCTCGACCATGCCTCGCTGCCCGACAAGCGCCTTTCTGCCCGGGCCAAGACCGCCTGGACCGATGCCGTCGAGCTCGGCAAGAAGAACGGCTACCGCAACGCCCAGGTCTCGGTGATCGCGCCCACCGGCACGATCGGCCTCGTGATGGATTGCGACACCACCGGCATCGAGCCCGACTTCGCGCTGGTGAAGTTCAAGAAGCTCGCCGGCGGCGGCTATTTCAAGATCATCAACCGCGCCGCGCCGGAGGCCCTGCGCTCGCTCGGCTACACCGAGGCCCAGATCGCCGAGATGGAGGCCTATGCGGTCGGCCACGGCAATCTGAACCAGGCACCGGCGATCAATCCGGGCTCGCTCAAGGCCAAGGGCTTCACCGACGAGCACATCGCCGCGCTCAACGCCGCGCTCGGCTCGGCCTTCGACATCAAGTTCGTCTTCAACAAATGGACCCTCGGCGAGGCGTTCATGAAGGAGACGCTGGGCGTCTCCGACGAGCAGCTCGCCGACTTCGCCTTCGAGCTGCTGCCGTTCCTCGGCTTCTCGAAGAAGGACATCGACGCGGCCAACGTCCATGTCTGCGGTGCCATGACCCTCGAGGGCGCGCCGCACCTTAAGCCCGAGCACCTGGCGGTGTTCGACTGCGCGACGCCCTGCGGGCGCATCGGCAAGCGTTACCTGTCGGTGGAATCCCACATCCGCATGATGGCGGCGGCGCAGCCCTTCATCTCGGGAGCCATCTCCAAGACCATCAACATGCCGAACGAGGCGACGGTCGAGGATTGCAACGCGGCCTACATGCTGTCGTGGAAGCTGGCCCTGAAGGCCAACGCCCTCTACCGCGACGGCTCCAAGCTGTCGCAGCCGCTCAACGCCTCGCTGATCGCCGACGAGGACGACGAGGACGAGGACGCCGTCGAGATGGCGACCGCGGCGCTGGCCTCCGCGACCAAGCCGGCCCAGGCCGCGGAAGTCGCCGAGCGCATCGTCGAGCGCATCGTCGAGAAGGTGGTGCGTGACCGCGAGAAGCTGCCGAACCGGCGCAAGGGTTACACCCAGAAGGCCATTGTTGGCGGCCACAAGGTGTATCTGCGCACCGGCGAGTTCGATGACGGCCGCATCGGCGAGATCTTCATCGACATGCACAAGGAGGGCGCGGCCTTCCGGGCAATGATGAACAATTTCGCCATTGCCATCTCGCTGGGCCTGCAGTTCGGCGTGCCGCTGGACGAATATGTCGAGGCCTTCACGTTCACCCGCTTCGAGCCGGCGGGCATGGTCCAGGGCAACGAGGCGATCAAGAACGCCACGTCGATCCTCGACTACGTCTTCCGCGAGCTGGCGGTCTCCTATCTGGACCGGCACGATCTCGCCCATGTCCAGCCGGAAGATTTCGGCGCCTCGACCCTCGGTCGCGGTGTCGAGGGCGACAAGCCGCAGCCGCTGCCGGTCTCCCACGGCATGGTCCGCGGTCAGACGTCGAAGTTCCGGCTGATCTCCTCGGCCGAGCCCCAGGGCAACGCGGCGAACGCCCCGGCCGGCACCAAGCCGGTGACGACCGCCGCGCGGACGGCGGCCAACACCGCCGGCGGATCCCCTGCCCGCGTCACCGGTCGTCCGGCAACGGCGGCCGCTACGGCGACGGCTTTGTCGCCGACGGCACTCGGCACGCCGGCGACCGCCTTCAAGCGCGACTACGAGCAGGCGCCGCTTGCCGATCCGGCCCCGACGTCGGACACGACGCCGGCCCAGGGCCTGTTCGACCAGCCGCTGGCCTATGAGGCGAGCGCGAAGGACACAGCCAATGTGGCGGCGGCACCGTCGACCGCCGAACGGCGCTCCATCGCCATGATGAAGGGCTACACCGGCGACAGCTGCACCGAATGCGGCAACTACTCGATGGTCCGCAACGGCACCTGCCTGAAATGCGACACCTGCGGCTCGACCAGCGGCTGCAGCTGATCCGACCCAAAGACCGTCAAAAAGCCCCGGAAGCCCTGCTTCCGGGGCTTTTTCGTTTGGCGAAAAGAGTTTGACCTGAAGCGTCGTCGGATCTCGCCCCCCGTTTCGGGCGACGGGGCGCGTGCGGGCCGGCCTGCCGCCGCAAACGGATTGGCAGCAACCCTGCACGGCGCGGCGAGCCAGAACGGCCCTTTTGCCGCGCCATGACCCGCGACGGAGGTCCGTTACCGCGTCCCGGAGGCACCCGCCTGCGCTTGCCTTGCGCCGACTCCCCCGGCAGCTTGGTCGGGTGACGCAACGGGAGGTGCCGAGATGAAGAGCGCTTTGTTGACGATCCTGACCCTCGCCCTGGCGTGGACGCCGGTCGAGGCCCGGACCAAGGCGGCCGCCTGGGTGGTGAAGGAACAGATCGCCGAGGCCTGCGATGGCGGGCGGGGAACGATCGATCCGGTCGGTGTGATCGAGCGCGACCTCGACGGCGATGGCAAATCGGACCTCATCCTCTCCCATGACGCGATCTTCTGCAGCGACGGCCGGTTCGGTCGCAGCGGGTTTTGCGGTGCGCAGGTCTGCTCGGTGATCTTCTATGTCCGCCGCGGCGGCCTCCTGAAGAAGGTCGGCGAGGTGCTCGGCGGCGGCGTCACGATCGGCCAGGGCCGCCGCCCGCCCATCTCCATGCACGGGCATGGCGGCCAGTCGGTCTCGGTGAAGTGGAACGGCAAGGCGTTCGAGTGAGCCGTGGCGCTGCACGGGCGACGGCGGGTGGCGGCACGTCGATGACGGCCGTTCTGCAGCGTCTCTGATACCGCCACCGCCGAGGCATGGGTCCTCGGGTCAAGCCCGAGGATGACGCCCGGCGGATGTGGCGCCCAGCCGTCATTCGCCTCTGCGGCCGCTTCAGCTTCTGCTCCTGTGGAGGTCGCGCTTGGTGCCGGCGATGGCCGAGGCGGCGAGACTGTGCCGCGTTCTGTCCAGCGTCGGCTTCCAGCTCCCGGCTTCGCTATCGCCACCATCACCCACCGTCGGGGCCGTCATCGTCGCCGCTCTGCATCGGCCAGCACGCGCCGTCCAGTGCGCTTACGCGCCATACTCCCGAACGA
This sequence comes from Aurantimonas sp. DM33-3, assembly GCF_014334315.1. NCBI lineage: Bacteria > Pseudomonadati > Pseudomonadota > Alphaproteobacteria > Hyphomicrobiales > Aurantimonadaceae > Aurantimonas > Aurantimonas sp. DM33-3. Next base: position 335,551 of record NZ_JACSGS010000001.1, read on the forward strand.
GGTCGTCATCCTCGGGCTCGACCCGAGGACCCATGCCAAATCCTGGCAGCCGCCTACCGCCTCGCGGGCATGGGCTCCGCCGCGCCGCGGCAACCGCTGCTCCCGCTGACAATCCACGCCGCATCCGTCACACCCCGCACCGGCCGAGCCCACGCGCCTGCGCCCGCAACACCCGCCGCCAGCGCAGAACGCCGCCTCCCGCGACCCCGCTTGATCGACATCAAAGCGCCGGACACTCGCCGCTGCCACACCACCCCCATCCCGCAATTGCGACCGCCTGATCGAATCGGCGTCCGGCGGGCATGTGACCGAGGGGGTTCCTGACGTGAAATACCAAACCGAGGCGATGTTCATCGGCGGCGCGGCGCTGGTCGCGCTGCTCGGGGCCGGCTTTGCCAGGGATGCGCAGTTCGCCGCGCATGCCTATGTCCTGTTCTTCATCCTGGCGGGCGCGACGGTGGTGCTGCTGCGGCGCATCGAATTCGCCGATGCCGCGCAGATCCCGCTGAAGACCAACGGCACCGAATATGCCGACGAGGTGGTGCGCTACGGCGTCATTGCCACGGTCGCCTGGGGCATTGTCGGCTTCCTCGTCGGCGTGCTCGCCGCCGCGCAGCTCGCCTGGCCCGATCTCAACATCGAGCCCTGGTTCAATTTCGGCCGCGTGCGTCCGCTGCACACCTCGGCCGTGGTCTTCGCCTTCGGCGGCAACGCGCTGATCGCCACCTCCTTCTACGTCGTCCAGCGCACCTGCCGGGCGACCCTGTGGGGCGGCAACCTCGCCTGGTTCGTGTTCTGGGGCTACCAGCTCTTCATCGTCCTGGCGGCGACTGGCTATCTTCTCGGCATCACCCAGAGCCGCGAATATGCCGAGCCGGAATGGTATGTCGATCTGTGGCTGACGGTGGTCTGGCTCGCCTATCTGGCGGTGTTCCTCGGCACGCTGATCCGCCGCAAGGAACCCCACATCTACGTCGCCAACTGGTTCTACCTGGCCTTCATCGTGACCATCGCGATGCTGCATGTGGTCAACAATCTCTCGATGCCCGTCTCCTTCATGGGCGCCAAGAGCTATTCGGCCTTCTCCGGCGTCCAGGATGCGCTGACCCAGTGGTGGTACGGCCACAACGCCGTCGGCTTCTTCCTCACCGCCGGCTTCCTCGGCATGATGTACTATTTCATCCCGAAGCAGGCGAACCGGCCGGTCTATTCCTACCGCCTGTCGATCATCCACTTCTGGTCGCTGATCTTCCTCTACATCTGGGCCGGGCCCCACCACCTCCACTATACCGCCCTGCCCGACTGGGCGCAGACGCTCGGCATGGTCTTCTCGATCATGCTGTGGATGCCCTCCTGGGGTGGCATGATCAACGGCCTGATGACGCTCCAGGGCGCCTGGGACAAGCTGCGCACCGATCCGATCCTGCGCATGATGGTCATTTCCGTCGCCTTCTACGGCATGTCGACCTTCGAGGGTCCGGTGATGTCGATCAAGGCGGTGAACTCGCTGAGCCATTACACCGACTGGACCATCGGCCACGTCCATTCCGGCGCGCTCGGCTGGGTCGGCATGATCTCCTTCGGCGCGGTCTATCATCTGGTGCCCAAGCTCTGGCACCGCGAGCGGCTCTACAGCCTGCGCCTGGTCAACTGGCACTTCTGGCTCGCGACGCTCGGCATCGTCGTCTACGCAGCGGTGATGTGGGTCTCGGGCATCATGCAGGGCCTGATGTGGCGCGAATACGGAGCCGACGGCTACCTCGTCTACTCCTTCGCCGAGACCGTCGCGGCCATGCATCCCTACTACGTGCTGCGCATGCTCGGCGGCCTGATGTACCTCGCCGGCGCGCTGATCATGGCCTTCAACGTCTACAAGACCATCCGCGGCGAGATCCGGTCGGAAGTACCGATGGGCGGCCAGACGCCCGCAATCCAGATGGCAGGGTAAGGGGCCAGACATGAGCAAGGAAACCGAACGTCCCACCCTCGACGGCGCCCTGCCGGAAGTGAAGGCCGACCCGGTCGCCCGGGGCATTCTCGCCAAGCATGGCCGGGTCGAGCGCAACGCCACGCTGCTTCTCGTCCTGTCCCTGCTGGTGGTCAGCGTCGGCGGCATCGTCGAGATCGCGCCGCTGTTCTACCTGGAGAACACCATCGAGAAGGTGGAGGGCATGCGGCCCTACTCGCCGCTCGAGCTCGCCGGGCGCAACATCTACATCCGCGAGGGCTGCTACACCTGCCACAGCCAGATGATCCGGCCGTTCCGGGACGAGGTCGAGCGCTACGGCCATTACAGCCTCGCGGCCGAATCCATGTTCGACCATCCGTTCCAGTGGGGGTCGAAGCGCACGGGCCCCGATCTCGCCCGTGTCGGCGGTCGCTACAGCGACGAATGGCATGTCCAGCACATGATCGAGCCGCGCTCGGTCGTGCCGGAATCGGTGATGCCGTCCTACGGCTTCCTGGCGACCACCGATCTCGACATGCGCGATCCGGCCGGTCACCTGCGGGCCAATCGCGCGGTCGGCGTGCCCTACAGCGATGAGATGATCGAGAACGCGAAGGCCGACCTGATGGTCCAGGCGACCGCCAATGGCGACGCGACCGGTCTTCTCGCCCGCTACCCCAAGGCGGTCGTCGGAACCTTCGACGGCAACAGCCAGCGTCTCACCGAGATGGATGCGCTGATCGCCTACCTGCAGATGCTCGGCACCCTCGTGGACTTCTCCGTCTACGAGCCGGAACGCAACGATCGCTAGGAGCCTCCGGATGGATTTCGACTACCACAGCATGCGTGCCTTCGCCGACAGCTGGGCGCTCCTCGCCCTGACGCTGTTCTTCCTCGGCGTTCTCGCCTGGGTCCTGCGGCCGGGCGCCAAGCGCGCCGCCGACGATGCCGCCAGCATCCCCTTCAAGGAGGACTGACCGATGAGCGATCACAAGGATATCGACGACGTCAGCGGCATCGAGACGACCGGCCATTCCTGGGACGGCATCAAGGAGCTCAACAACCCGCTGCCGCGCTGGTGGCTGTGGACCTTCTACGCCTCGATCGCCTTCGCGGCGGTCTATACGGTGCTCTATCCGGCCTGGCCGCTGGTCAATTCGGCGACGACGGGCCTGCTCGGCTGGTCGAGCCGTGCGGATCTGCGCACCGAGATGTCGACGCTGGAGATGGCGAATGCCGACCGCATCGCGGCCATCCGCACGTCGGACGTGGCGACCATCGCCGCCGATCCGGAGCTGCGCCCCTTCGCGATCGCCGCCGGCGAAGCGTCCTACAAGGTCAATTGCGTCCAGTGCCATGGCTCCGGCGCCGCTGGCAGCCCGGGCTATCCGAACCTCAACGACGACGCCTGGATCTGGGGCGGTTCGCTGGAGGAGATTGCCGTCACGCTGCAGCACGGCATCCGCTATGCGCCGGACCCCGACACCCGGGTCGCCGACATGCCGGCCTTCGGTCGCGACGGCATTCTCGACCGCGACCAGATCGCCGACGTCTCGCAATATGTCCTGTCGCTGACCGGCCGCGACGACCGGCCCGACGCCGCAACGCGCGGTGCCGACATCTACGCGCAGAACTGCGTCTTCTGCCATGGCGAGTCGGGCGAAGGCATGAAGGAGGTCGGCGCGCCCGCGCTCAACGACGCGATCTGGCTCTACGGACGTGACGCGACCGCCATCGCGACGCAGATCAGCCGCCCGCGCCATGGCGTCATGCCGGCCTGGGGCGAGCGCCTCGGCGACACCGCGATCAAGGAACTCGCGGTCTATGTCCACAGTCTCGGCGGCGGCGAATAGGATCCCGTCGCCCGGTCGCGAGGGAGGTCGCGACCACAGCCCCCGGCCCGCCAGCCGGGGGCTTCGTCTTGCCGGCAAGGCCCGTTCACAATGGTGCGCTCCTGCGACGCACCCGCGCACCGCCGGGCGTTGATGCAGATCAAGGCCGGTCCGCCGGGGCGGGTCTATCGACACGGATGCCGCCCTGCGGTGCCCGCCGAACGTCGAGAGAGACCATGCTGCATCAGCCCGACATCGAACGCCTCGACGTCGAAGCCGTCAACGCCGCCAGTCGCCAGGACCAGCCGCTCTACGCCAAGCGCGAGAAGATCTTCCCCAAGCGCACCGAGGGGCAGTTTCGCCAGCTGAAATGGCTGATCATGGCGATCACCCTCGGCATCTACTACGTGACCCCGTGGCTGCGCTGGGATCGTGGTCCCTACGCGCCCGATCAGGCCGTCCTGATCGACATGGCCAACCGGCGATTCTATTTCTTCTTCATCGAGATCTGGCCGCAGGAATTCTTCTTCGTCGCCGGGCTTCTGGTCATGGCCGGCGTCGGCCTGTTCCTGGTCACCTCCGTCGTCGGCCGGGCCTGGTGCGGCTACACCTGCCCGCAGACGGTCTGGACCGACCTCTTCCTCGTCATCGAGCGCTTTTTCGAGGGCGATCGCAACGCCCGCATCAAGCTCGACAAGGCGCCCTGGAGCGTCGACAAGCTGCGCAAGCGGGTCCTGAAGCACGCCACCTGGATCGTCGTCGCCGTGGCGACCGGCGGCGCCTGGATCTTCTACTTTGCCGACGCCCCGAGCCTGCTGATGAGCTTCGTCACCGGCGAGGCGCCGTTCATCGCCTATGCCACCGTCGCTCTCCTGACCGCCACCACCTACGTTTTCGGCGGGCTGATGCGCGAGCAGGTCTGCATCTACATGTGTCCCTGGCCGCGCATCCAGGCGGCTATGCTCGACGAGGATTCGCTCACCGTCACCTACAATGACTGGCGCGGCGAGCCGCGGACCCGCGGCGCCAAGAAGGCCGCGGCGGCGGGCGTGCCGGCCGGCGACTGCGTCGACTGCAACGCCTGTGTCGCCGTCTGCCCGATGGGCATCGACATCCGTGACGGCCAGCAGATGGCCTGCATCACCTGCGCCCTGTGCATCGACGCCTGCGACGGCGTCATGGACAAGCTCGGCCGCGAGCGCGGCTTGATCTCCTACGCGACGCTCAGCGACTACAACGCCAACATGGCCGCCGCCACGGATCCTGCGACCGGCGCCATCGACCCGTCCCGCGTGCGCGACCATGCGGGCCGCTTCATCGCGGGGCTGAGGCATTTCGACTGGCGCATCATCCTGCGCACCCGCACCTTGATCTACCTGGCCATGTGGTCGGCGATCGGCGTCGGGCTGACCATCGCGCTGCTGGCCCGCGACCGTCTGGAGATCAACGTCCAGCACGACCGCAACCCGGTCGCCGTCACCCTCGCCGACGGGTCCATCCGCAACGGCTACACCGTGAAACTGCTCAACATGCTGCCGCAGCCGCGCACCATCGGGCTGGCGCTCGAAGGCCTGCCGGAGGCGACGATGACCATCGCCGACATCGATGCGCCGGCCGCGCGAAGCTTCGACATTCCCGTCGCGCCGGATCAGCTGCGTGCCCTGCGGGTCTTCGTCGCCCAGCCGGCGAGCGCGCTGCAGGCGGGCGAGACCAGCTTTCGCTTCGTGGTCACCGATCCGGTCGTGGGCGAGACCGACAGCTATTCCGCAACTTTCGAGACGGGGAACTGACCCATGCTGCGTCGCGTGTTTCGTCCTGACAAATTCACCGGCCTGCACATGATCGGCGTCATGGCGCTGTTCTTCGGCACCATCATCTCGGTCAATCTCACCCTGGCCATCTTCGCCAGCACGAGTTGGAGCGGCCTTGTCGTCAAGAACAGCTATATCGCCAGCCAGCACTTCAACGAGCTGACGGCCGAGCGCACCGCTCAGGCCGGGCGCGGCTGGACGGCGACGACGGCTTATTCCGAGGGTATCTTCCAGGTCGATCTGCGCGATGCCGCGTCCCGCCCCCTGCCGGGCGCGATGGTGGCGGCCACCATTGGACGCCCCGCCACCGAGCGCGACGACCGGACCGTGCGCCTCGCGCCGCTGCGCTCCGGTGGCTACGGCGTGACCACCGATCTCGCGCCGGGGATCTGGGAGGCACAGGTCCGGGTCGAGGCGACCGGCGAAAAGCCCTGGCAAAGCGCCATCCGCTTCGTGGTCAAGTGAGCGCACGATCATGAGCTGCTGCGGCACCGCCTTCACGCTCCCCGCTGACCTGAGCGACGTCGCCGGTCCCGTCGATGCACGGACCGAGGAACTGCGCCATGCCGGGCGGCAGGCCCCGGACGGCACGGTGACCTATGTCCTGTCGGTGCCCGGCATTCGCTGCGGTGCCTGCCTGTCGGCCATCGAAACCGCCCTGAAGCCCCTGCCTGGCATCGTCTCGGTTCGGGTCAACCTCACCCTGCGCCGGGTGACCGTGGTCACACGCTCCGCCGAAATCTCACCGGGCGTCATCACCAGCGCACTGGACGCGCTCGGCTATCCCGGCACGCCCGTCGATCTCGGCGACCTCGAAACCCTGGGCGCCCGGCGCGAATCGACACGCCTGCTGACGGCGCTGGCCATCGCCGGCTTCGGGGCGGCCAACATCATGCTCCTGTCGGTCTCCGTCTGGTCCGGGGCCGATGCGGCGACGCGGGACCTCTTCCATCTCGTCTCGGCCCTGATTGCGGTGCCGACCGTGGCCTTCGCCGGCCAGCCCTTCTTCCGCTCGGCGGTCTCGGCGCTCAGGGTCGGGCGCCTGAACATGGATGTCCCGATCTCGCTGGCCGTCCTCCTGGCCCTGGCCATGAGTCTCTACGAGAGCCTGAACGGCGGCGCCGAAGCCTATTTCGACGCGGCCGTGACGCTGATCTTCTTCCTGCTGGTGGGCCGGTATCTCGACCAGCGCATGCGCGAGCGCGCCCGCAGCGCCGTCGTCGCCATCTCGCGACTGGCCGCACGCGGCGCGACGCTGCTCGCCGATGGGGAGACGCGCTACGTGCCCCTCGACGAGGTGCAGCCCGGCATGGTCCTGCGCGTCGCCGCCGGCGAGCGGATGCCGGTCGATGCGATGGTCCTCACGGGCCGGAGCGAACTCGACCGCTCGCTCGTCACCGGCGAGAGCGCGCCCTTCGCCGTGGCGCCGGGCGCCCGGGTCGAGGCGGGCACCCTCAACCTGTCGGGCGCCCTGGAGGTCGAGGCGCTGACGAGCGCGGACGATTCCTTCCTCGCCGAGATCGTCCGCATGATGGAAGCGGCCGAGACCGGTCGCGGGCGCTATGTCCGCGTCGCCGACCGTATGGCGCGGATCTACGCGCCGGCGGTCCATCTCCTCTCTGCGGCGACGTTCCTGCTCTGGCTGATCGCGACGGGCGGCGACTGGTATCAGGCGCTCTATGCGGCGATTGCGGTTCTGATCGTCACCTGCCCCTGCGCGCTCGGCCTTGCCGTTCCGGTGGTCCATGTCATCGGCGCCGCGCGCCTCTTCGAGGCCGGCATCCTGATGAAGGATGGCACGGGGCTCGAGCGGTTGGCCGAGATCGACACGGTGCTGTTCGACAAGACCGGGACCCTGACGACCGGCACGCCCCATGTCACGGCGTCGAACATGCTCGCAACCGGCCGCGACGTGGCGCGCGCTCTCGCCGGCCGCTCGAACCACCCCGCCGCGCTCGCCATCCGCCACTATCTGGGAAGCGGTTCTATGGCGGAGCTCGACGATATCCGGGAATGGCCGGGATGCGGTATCGCCGCTGTCTGGCAGGGCCGCCACGTGCGGCTCGGACGCCCGGACTGGGTCGCCGAGATCGCGGGCCAGGCAGCGCCTGCGACCGAGGGTGTCAGCTTCGCCATCGAGGGGCAGACAACGGCGAATTTCGCGCTCGGGGAATCGCTGCGGACCGGCGCGCATGAGGCTCTCGAAGCCCTGCGATCGGCCGGGCTCAACACCGAACTGCTGTCGGGCGACGGCGAGGTGGCGGTGCGCAGGGTGGCCGGCGAACTGGAGATCGGGCATGCGGCAGCCGGCCAGTCGCCGGCGGCGAAGATCGAACGGATCTGCGCGCTACAGGCAGGCGGTGCCCATGTCCTGATGGTGGGTGACGGCCTCAACGACGCGCCGAGCCTGGCCGCCGCCGATGTCTCCATGGCGCCGGCCTCGGCCTGCGATGCCGGGCGGCTCGCCGCCGACTTCGTCTTCACGCGCGACAGCCTGCGCAGCGTGCCCTTTGCCCATGACATCGCGCTGCGCGCGAAGCGGCTGGTGCGACAGAATTTCGGACTGGCGATCGCCTATAATTGCATCGCCGTGCCGCTGGCCATGGCGGGTCTGGTCACACCGCTCGTGGCGGCGATCGCCATGTCGGCGTCCTCGATCGTCGTGGTGGCCAACAGCCTGCGACTGACGGGAGGCGGTTTCGACGGCAAGGCTGGGACGTCGACGCAGCCGGTCGCGGAAGCCCGATCATCGGCGTTCGAGCCCGCTGCCGAGGCAACGGCATGAATATCTTGCTGATCCTCGTGCCGATCGCGCTGCTGCTCGGGCTGGTCGGCCTCGCGGCCTTCCTGTGGACCGTGCGCACCCGCCAGTACGAGGATCTCGACGGCGCGGCATGGCGCATTCTCGCCGATGACGACACGCAACCGGGCGACAGGTGACGCCACGCACCGGGATCGCCGGTGCGTGGCGGTCGTGATCAGGCGTCGTCGGGCTCGAAATCCATGGCGACGCCGTTGATGCAGTAGCGCAGACCCGTCGGCGGCGGGCCATCCGGGAAGACATGGCCGAGATGGCTGCCGCACTGGCTGCAATGGCACTCGGTGCGGACCATGCCGTGGCTGCGATCCTCGGTGGTTTCGACGGCGCCTTCGACCGGCGTGTCGAAGGACGGCCAGCCGGTGCCGCTCTCGAATTTCTGGCCGGCGATGAACAGCGGCTGCCCGCAGCCGGCGCAGGTGAAGGTCCCCGGCCGCTTCTCGTGCAGCAGGGCACAGCTGCCCGGGCGCTCCGTCCCGTGGCCGCGCATCACCTGATACTGCTCCGGCGACAGCATCGCGCGCCACTCGGCATCGGTGCGTGTGACGGGGTAGGTCTTGGCGTCCATGTCGGTATCCTTCCGTGTCTGTTCCGGTCCTTCGGGAACGAAGCCCGCCGCAGCGGATTGCCCCCCGAACGGATCGGCTGGCTCCCATATAGGGGCGCTGCCGCCGCAACGCACGGGAGTGTCAGATGAGCAATGTACCGGACAGGTTCGACAACCAGCAGAACAATCCCGACGCCCAGGATCGCGACCAGGACGTCAGCTACCGCCAGAACGCGCCGAAGGCGCGGCCCTCGCAGGACAACGCCTTCGATCGGCCGGGCAGCGTCGACCGGCTGGGCGGCGAGATCGAGCGGCGCCCCGCCGAGACGGTCGAGGGCGATGGCACGGCTGACGACACCTAGGCCGACCGGACAGATCGGACATGATAAAGGGCGGCGCTGCGGCGCCGCCCTTTCGCGTTCTGACGAGTCGCGCTGAGCCTTAGCGGCCGCGGCTCTTCTCGTAGCGCTCGCGGGTTTCCGCATTCGGCGGATAGAGGCCCGGCAGCGCAACGCCGCGATCGACCTCGGTCATGATCCAGGCTTCCAGCTCTTCCTGCTCGACGCAGGCATCGCGCACCTCGTCGACCAGCGCGGCCGGAATCACCACGGCGCCATCGTCGTCCGCCACGATCAGATCGTCCGGGAACACCGCGACGCCGCCGCAGGCGATCGGCTCCTGCCACCCGACGAAGGTCAGCCCGGCCACCGAAGGCGGCGCGGCGACGCCCGCGCACCACACCGGCAGACCGGTGCCACGCACGCCGGCGAGATCGCGCACGACGCCGTCGGTGACGAGGGCGGCGACGCCCTTCTTGACCATGCGGGCACACAGGATGTCGCCAAAGATGCCGGCGTCATCGACGCTCATGGCATCGACGACGGCGATGCAGCCGTCCGGCATCGCTTCGATGGCGCCACGGGTGGAATTGGGCGACGACCAGGATTCCGGTGTCGCCAGATCCTCGCGCGCCGGCACGAAGCGCAGCGTGAAGGCACGGCCGACGATCCGCTCCATGCCGTCTTCCATCGGCATCGGGCCGCGCAGCCAGACATTGCGCAGACCCTTCTTCAGGAGGATCGTGGTGATCGTCGCGGTGGCGATCTTGCGAAAGACTTCGTTGGTCGAGGTTTGGCTCACGGAACACGCTTCCTGCTGATGACGGTGGCCATCGATACCGCAAGTCGCGGCGCGATCAAATGCCAAGTCAGGCTGATGAAGCGCGATCGGCACCCACGCGCGCCGGCGAACCCGGGCGAATCTCGTCGGACTGGCAGCGCCCGACGCCCGCAGCCTCGAGGTCCCGCCAGGCCCGCGCCAGCGAGCCGTCGAGGTCGATCGACCGGCAGGCATCCTCCACGACGACCACCTCAAAGCCGGCCCGCCGTCCGTCCAGCGCGGTCCACGCCACGCAGAAATCCGTCGCCAGGCCCGCGACGAAGACGCGGCCGACACCGCGCTCTCGCAGATAGCCGGCCAGCCCCGTCCGGGTGGCGTGGTCAGCTTCCACGAAGGCGGAATAGCTGTCGACGGACGGATGGAAGCCCTTGCGGACGATCATCTGAACGTCGGGGACATGCAGGGCCGGATGGAAGTCCGCGCCGCTTGTGCCCATGACGCAATGATCGGGCCACAGCACCTGCGGCCCATAGGGCAAGGTAATCATCTCGAACGCGTTGCGCCGATGGCTGGACGCAAAGGAGACGTGGTCCGGCGTATGCCAGTCCTGGGTCTGGACGACGACCGGAAAATACGGCGCCAGCGCGTTGATCGGCGCCACGACGCTGTCGCCGTCGAGCACCGCCAGGGCGCCGCCCCGGCAGAAGTCGTTCTGTACGTCGACGATGATCAGCGCATCGTCATGCTTGATATCGATATTCGCCATGACCCGAACCTGACAGTTCGTTCGCCGCGAGGAAAGTCCGCAGGCGCAGCAACGGCACCCGGCGGCGCATTCAGCGAGCCCGAACGGCAACGGCCATGCCGGGATCTCCCCGGCATGGCCGTTGCGTCTGAAACTCGGTCGTACGGTCTGGCGGTGTCAGCGAAGGCTGGCAGCGGCGCGCAGATCGGCCTTCGGCGAGACGTCGAGGACGTCGCCCGTGCGGGTGATCATCAGGTCCTCGGTGGTGCCGCCATTGCGGGACGGAACCTGAACGGTCAGCGTTTCACCGTCCGACAGCGTCGAGACGAAACGCAGCGGGCTGCCCGTCTCGCCGGCCTGCAGCGTGGTCACGACGCGGAAATCTTCGCCCTCGACCGTGTAATAGGCCGCGCCCTTGACGCCGCCGAGATCGATGGTCTTGCCGGCCAGCGGCTTCAGTTCTTCGGCCTGTGCGACGCCGAATGCGAACAGGGCGATGGCGGCGGTTGCGATTGCAGTCTTCATGTCTTTGGTCCCTCTGAAGAAGAATTGGACCTCCCTGCCCCGACAGCTAGGCGTCTTTGCTGCAACGCACAACGGCATGGCAGCCATGAAATATTGTCGGACCGCATACCAAAATCGGGCGATTGCCGATGTCTATCGCGGCGCCTGTGGCGAACTGCTGTCCGAGCGCGACGCCTCCGCCATGGCAAAGTCACGGTCGGACCCTATGATTGCGGGAAATCAGGCATGCGGCCCGACCGCTTGCAGCAGTCTTGGAGCCAACGAAATGTATCACCGGATCGCGTCGACACCCCTGGCCCTGCTTCTGGCAGGCGCGATGGCGACCGCGCTGCAATATCCCGCCGCCGCGCAGACCGAGGCGCCCGCGATCGATGGCGAACCCGGTTCGGAATTCGTCGAAGTGTCGCTCGGCGACTGGGATTTGAAGACCGCGCTGGCGACGGATCTCGGCATCAAGGTCTCCGAGCTGCCACTGACCATCTCGGTGACGCCGGAACTCGCCGGCAAGGTCTGCCCGATCTCGCGAGAGGACCTCGCGCAACAGGAGGTCATCAGCCCGACGCGGACCTGCGCGGCGAAGGAAATGACCGATGAACTGCGCGACGAGGTACGCCGCGGAATCGAGGCCGGGACCGCGCAGGAATAGGCGGCCACGCCTGCCGCCATCACCGGTCGCTGTACGCTATGCTCCCGAGGGGCAGCTTTCATGCGTACTGCGTCCTGAAAGCCCCACCTGCGTCACACCTTCGCCGGAATTGAACCTTCTGTCGTTCTCGCCCGCAGCGTGACCCGTTTCGTGCGCGTCTCGCGTCCGATCAGGTTGCGCCGGTCCGTCCGGTCCAGCGTGCGAACCGGGGTCGTGCAGTCTGGCGAGACGATCGTCAGACGTGGGCAACAGATCCTTAATTTCCTTGCGATCATATGGTGCCGCGCCAACGTCGCGGTGCCGATCCGACAGACAGCCGGGTTCTACGGAACCGTAGAAAGACGAAGATGGTCATGCGCATTCCCGCCCTCGCTCCTGTTGCGGCTCTCGCCGTACTCCTCGCCGGCTGCGTGGGAGACGACATGGACATGGCTGCGCTCGACCTCTCGGCCCCGCAGGACGACGCCCATTGCCGAAGCCTGCTGATCATCCCCGGCGAACTGGTCTATGCCCAGTGCCGGCTGGCGCTGCGCAAGACCTATCTGAACAATTACAACGCCCGCAAAATCGCGATCCAGCAGCAATACGGCATGCTCGACGAACGGCTGGACCAGGCGCTGCGGGCCGACGCCTTCTGCAATTACGACGAGGCCGTGAAGGCGTCGATCGAGGTGCAGGACGAGCTGTCTCTCGCCGAGATCGCGTATGCCAGTTGCGGCACCACCCGGGAGCGCCTGCAGGAGGAAATCGTCACGACGACGGGGGTCGACGGCTTCGCTTTCACGGCTGCCGAACGCCCGACCGTCATCGATCAGAACGTCGCCGCAATCCGCGAATCGCGGGCGGTGATCCAGGGTCCGCCGACCAATGTCGCGGCAAACTGAGGGGTCGCGACATGCGGCTTGAAGAGCAACGCGGTGCAGTGCGGTAAATGCAGCACTCTGTTGCAGGATTTAACGAATCTTGAGCCCTGGCGGCCCTTGCAAACGGGACCGTTTTCGGATTGAGAGAGCAGAGGGACGAACACGGAGTTTCAGGCGCTTATGAAGGGTTTTTCATAATCCGCAGTCACACGTCGGAGCCAAACGCTTCTATTCCGTCACGTTGCCTGCGATGTGTGGCATTTCCGCACTTGCCCGTACCACCCAAACGCAACAGGTTCTTGTCGCACCGGCCGCAAAAAGGCGTCGGAATATTCAAGCTGCGGCACCAACCGTCACATTGATAGGTAGTTCAAAATGAAGAAAATCGTCATCGCATCGGTCGCGGTCGTCGCCCTCGCATCCTTCGCTGGCTGCATGGGCAAGGGCATCGGCAAGGGCAAGGGCAAGGCACCGGTTGCTGAGCCGATGGTCGTCGAGCAGACCTACGTCACCAAGGGCTGACCTTGGTTTCTTGGAGGGAGTCGCTCCGGCGCTCCCTCCAAGCGCCGACCAATCACTGGCCCACGCTACGCGTTCCGCGATGCTCGACATCGGGGGGCGCTTCTATGTCTTGTCCCCGTCGAATGGCCCCTGGCCGTCTTCGACTTGAAAGGCCGACAATGTCTTCGAAATTCCTGCGAATCGCGTTCGCCGCGGCTCTCGGCGCCCTCGTGACGGGCTGTACCTCGAACTCGGCCAATACCATGTCGGCCGGTGCGCCTGTGAACTCCAGCGCCGCGCTCGTCGCGCCTGCCGCCTTCGCTCCGCCTCCCGGACAGTCCGGCGCCGCGCAGCAGCTCTCCAAGCCCTATTTCATCGACTTCCGCGCCCGCAACGCAATGAGCTATGGCCACACCTTCGTGGTCTTCGGGAAGCTGGACCAGAACGGCCGTGTCCCGACCGACTCGAAGGGCGTGCTGATTCCCGGCGTGACCGAGGTTGCCGGCCTGCATCCGGCGTCGACCAGCAACGTGCCCTATACGATCGGTCACTTCCTGCCGGTGCCGTCCGAGACCGGCCCCAGCGACGGCGACACCGAGATCGCCTACATGACCGCGAACTACCGGATCGACCTGACCGAGGAAGAGTATCGCGACGTCGTCGGCTATATCCGCAGTCTGCAGGACTCTTCGCCGGTCTGGCACGCGGTGCTCTACAATTGCAGTTCCTTCGTCGGCGACATCGCCGAGCATATGGGCCTCAAGGCGCCCAACCACATGCTATTCCCGGAGAACTACATCAACACGCTGAAGGAAATGAACACGTAGGACCGTCCCCGCGACGCGTCTCGTTCATCGACGATCAGGCCCGGCCGCGACAGCGCGCCGGGCTTTTTCGTGCCTGCCGCAACGAGCCGGATCGGTCGGTTGTCGTCTGAGCCGCTGCGGCGTCTATCGCGCCGCTGCGCCGACGCTGGCCACTAGATCGGCGAAGCGTTCGCCCTGCACGGCGATATGCGCCCGCAGTTCCCGCTCGGCCGTCTCGCCGTCGCCGGCAGCGATCGCGGCGACGATGCGCTCATGCTCCTGCAGCGACTGCTTCATGCGCTGCGACACCCGCAGCTGCAGGCGGCGATAGGCCTTCAGCCGCATGTGCAGCCGTTTCGCCTCGGCCGCGAGGAACGCATTGCCGCAGGCGTCGTAGATCGCGTGGTGGAACCGCTCGTTCTCGTAATAATAGGCGTCGGTATCCTGCTGGGCTGCCGCTGCGCTGCAGGCGACGAGTGCCGCCTGCAAAGCCGCCAGGGCCTGCGGCGCCGCACGGCGCGCGGCCAGGCGTCCGGCCATGCCCTCGAGCTCGGCCATCACCTCGAACATCTCCACCAGTTCGCCGAGGCCGACCTGCCGCACGAAGGCGCCGCGATTGGGCAGCTGTTCGATCAGTCCAGCCGATGCCAGCTGGTTGATCGCCTCCCGGACCGGGGTGCGCGACACCGCAAAGCGGCGGGCGATCGCCTGCTCGTCGAGACGCTCGCCGGCACTGCGGGCATTGGTGACGATTTCCTGTTCGAGCGCGTCGCGGATCTCGCTGGCCTTGGGCCGCGCCGGGGCGAGCTCGCCCTTCGAGACGGCAGCGGACTTGCCATCCCCGGCGGGAGGCATGATCGTCGCTGCGGGAACATCCGATACGCTCATCCAGATCGTATACAATCCAATTGACAAGGCATGCAAGAGAGTATTGGCTTGCCCTAACGCGTCGGGAGGCGCGGCAGAACAATCAACGGGAGGAGAATTCCATGAAGACGATGTTGCTGACGGCCGTATGCGGCCTTGCACTGACAGCTTCCGCCCTGGCGCAGGACGTGACGTTGCGCGCCTCGCACCAGTGGCCGGGTGGCAAGGGCGACGTGCGCGACGAAATGGTCCAGATGATCGGCAAGGAGGTCGAGGCCGCCAATGTCGGGCTGAAGGTCCAGGTCTTCCCGAACGGCTCGCTGTTCAAGCCGCGCGACCAGTGGGGCGCCGTGACCAAGGGCCAGGTGGACATCACCGCCTTCCCGCTCGACTACGCGTCCGGCCGTCATCCTGAGTATTCCGCGACGCTCATGCCCGGCCTGGTCGGCAACCACGACCGTGCCCAGCGGCTGAACGATTCGCCCTTCATGGACGAGATCAAGAAGTCGATCGATGAGGCCGGCGCCCTCGTCCTGTCGGATGCGTGGCTCGCCGGCGGCTTCGTGTCATCCAAGACCTGCATCACCAGCCCGGAAAGCGCCAAGGGCCAGACCCTGCGCGCCGCCGGCCCGGCCTTCGAGCAGATGCTGGTCGGAGCCGGCGCGTCGATCTCGTCGATGCCGTCCTCGGAAATCTACACCGGCATGCAGCAGAACGTCCTGCAGGGCGCCAACACCTCGTCCGGTTCGCTGGTGTCCTACCGCATCTACGAGGTCTCGACCTGCCTGACCGCACCGGGCGAGAACGCCCTGTGGTTCATGTACGAGCCGATCCTGATGTCGAAGCGCTCCTTCGAGAAGCTGAACAAGGAACAGCAGGATGCGCTGATGGCCGCCGGTGAGAAGGCCGAGGCCTACTTCGCCGAGGAAGCGTCCAAGCTCGATGCCGAGCTGATCGAGGTCTACAAGAAGAACGGCGTCGAGGTCACCGAGATGACCAAGGAGAACTACGACGCCTGGCTCGCGATCGCCAAGGAGACCTCCTACAAGGAGTTCGCCGAGAAGGTCCCGAACGGTCAGGCGCTGATCGACGCGGCGCTGGCCGTCGAATAGCCCGTAACGCCGACAAAGCGACAACGGGAGCCGGCCGGGCCGGCTCCCGTATCCCAGGCCTCAAGCTCGGAAACTGACATGCGGTCCTTCATCCGCGCCGTTTCGGCGGTCTCGCGCCTCCTCGGCGTCATCGGTGCCCTGTTGCTGCTCGCGGCGATCTTCGCCGTCTCGCACATGGTCTTCGTGCGCTACGTTCTCGTGCAGTCGACCGTCTGGCAGACCGAGTTCACGATCTTCGCCATCGTCGCCGCCACCTTCCTCGGGGCACCCTGGGTGCTCATCGAGCGCGGCCACGTGAATGTCGACATCCTGCAGATCGCCGCCGGGCCGCGGGTCCGCGCCATCCTGCAGGCGCTGTCGGGGCTCGCCTCGCTCGTCTTCGTCGGGCTGATCGCCTACGCCTCCTGGTACCATTTCCACGAGAGCTGGACGAATGGCTGGATGACCGAATCGGTCTGGGCCATCCCGCTCTGGATCCCGGTCCTGCCCATGCTGGTCGGCACCGTCTGGCTCGCCGTTCAATACATCGCCGAACTGATGCGCCTGTGGCTCGATGGTGCCGATCCGCACCTCGCCAATCAGGACGCCCTGTTCTCCGATACCGTCAAGAAAGCCTGATCGATGAGCCCGACCGTCTCCGGTTTCGCCATGCTGGGCGTCCTGCTGGTGCTGCTTGCCATCGGCACGCCCATCGCCTTCGCCCTCGGCCTCGTCTCCATGGGCGCGCTGTTCGTCGTCTACGGGCCGTTCTTCCTCGAAACGCTCGGTGAGCAGTTCTTCGGCGGCATGGCGTCCTTCGGCCTCGTCGCCATCCCGATGTTCATCCTGATGGGCGCCGCCGTCGCCTCCTCGCCGGCCGGCAAGGACCTCTACGAGGCACTCGACCGCTGGCTCAACCGGGTGCCCGGCGGCCTCGTCCTGTCCAATCTCGGCGCCTGCTCGATCTTCGCCGCCCTGTCCGGCTCGTCGCCCGCCACCTGTGCGGCGATCGGCAAGATGGGCATTCCCGAGATGCGCCAGCGCGGCTATCCGCCTGAGATCGCGGCCGGTTCCATCGCCGCCGGCGGCACCCTCGGCATCCTGATCCCGCCCTCGGTGACGATGATCGTCTACGGCATCGCCACCGAAACCTCGATCGGCCGCCTGTTCCTGGCCGGTGTCGGGCCCGGCATCATGCTGACCGTGTTCTTCATGATCTGGACCATCTATGCCTGCAAGCGGCAGGGTCTGGGTCTCACCGAACTGTCGCAGCGCTTCTCCATGCGCGAGCGCTTCGCCGCGCTGCCGCGGGTGCTCCCCTTCCTGGCAATCATCGTCGCCGTGCTCTTCGTTTTGTATGGCGGCGTCGCCACGCCATCCGAGGCGGCCGGTGTCGGGGCGCTCTTCTGCCTGATCCTCGTCGCGGTGATCTACGGCATGATCTCGCGCACCTGGCGCTTCTCGCAGATGACGGTGATCTTCCGCGACACGCTCAAGGAGAGCGTGATGATCATGCTGATCATCGGCGCATCAGAACTCTTCGCCTTTGCGCTGTCCTCGCTGTTCATCACCCAGTCGATCGCCGCCTTCATCGCCGACATGGACGTGAACCGCTGGGTGCTGATGGGCGTGGTCAACCTCTTCCTGCTGGTCGCCGGCTTCTTCCTGCCGCCGGTCGCGGTCATTCTGATGACGGCGCCGATCCTGCTGCCGATCATCACCGGTGCCGGCTTCGACCCCTACTGGTTCGCCGTCATCCTGACGATCAACATGGAGATCGGCCTGATCACCCCGCCGGTCGGCCTGAACCTCTATGTCATCAACGGCATCGCGCCCGACATCACGCTCGGCCAGATCCTGCGGGGGTCCCTGCCCTACGTCGTCTGCATGATCCTCGGCATCATCACCCTGTGCCTGTTTCCGCAGATCGCCCTCCTCCTGCCCGAACTCGTCATGGGGCCAGAGCTATGAGCCGAGTCTCCCTTCTGTCCGACCTGCTCGATTCGATCGGCGCCCGGTCCTGGTTTCTCGGCGACAACGCCAACCGGACGATCGGCGTCGGCCAGCTGGCGGCGCTCTGCCACGAGCTCGTCTCCTCGCGGGGCGAAGCCTCCGGCGTGCGCCTTGCGGCCGAGATCCTGCGCGGCTTCCGCGGCCTCAGCGACGCCGAGGCCGAACGCTTCTTCCAGATGCTGGCGGATGAGTTCACGCCGGACCAGGCGGCCCTCACCGATGCGGCCGCCGCGTTTCTCGACACGCCCGACGCCGAGACCCTGGCGCGGCTCCAGCACCATGCCGAGGCGCCGCGCCAGGAACTGTTCCGGCGCCTGAACCTTGCGCCGGGCGGCACCGCCGAACTGGTCACGCTACGCGAGCGCCTGCTGCCGCTCCTAAAGGCCGACCGCAAGCGCTACGGCCCGGTCGATGCCGATCTCTGCCATCTGTTCCAGTCCTGGTTCAATCGCGGCTTCCTGCTGCTGCGGCCGATCGACTGGAACACCCCCGCCAGCATCCTGGAAAAGATCATCCGCTACGAGGCGGTCCACGCCATTGGCAATTGGGACGAGCTGCGCCAGCGGCTCGCCCCGCCGGACCGGCGCTGCTTCGCCTTCTTCCACCCCTCGATCCCGGACGATCCGCTGATCTTCGTCGAGGTGGCGCTGACCGCGGAGATCCCGGCGTCCATCGCCTCGGTGCTCGACCCGCAGCGCACGGCCCTGTCGCCGCAGGACGCGCAGACCGCGGTGTTCTATTCGATCTCCAATTGCCACAAGGGCCTGGCCGGCGTGTCCTTCGGCTCGTTCCTGATCAAGCAGGTGGCGCAGGATCTGAAGGACGCGGTGCCGAACCTACGCACCTTCGTGACGCTGTCGCCCGTCCCCGGCTTTGCTGGCTGGCTCGCCGCACTGCCGCCCATCACGATCGACCGGCTGGAAGCGCCGGAAAAGCGCGCGATCGAGATCGTCGGCGAGCCCGGCTGGGCCGGCGATCCGGCGAAGGCCGAAGCCGCCCGTCCCGGATTGCTGTCGCTCGGCGCCCGCTATTTCCTGCGCGCCCGGCGCCCGCGCGGCGGACCGGTCGATCCGGTCGCCCGCTTCCATCTCGGCAATGGCGCGATGCTCAACCGCATCATGCATCTGGGCGACGTGTCGCCGGGCGGCCTCGCCCAGGCCCACGGGCTGATGGTCAATTATCTGTACGACCTGCCGCGCGTCGAGCAGCGTCACGAGGCCTATGCGGCGGATGGCGACATCGCCGCCAGCCGGGCCGTGACGTCGCTGCTCCCCAAGCGCGGCGAAGTCGATTCCATGAAGGACGTAGCATGACAAACCCGCTCTTCGACGGCCTCCTCGCCACGGGACGCACGACGCCGGACAAGTGTTTCGCGATCCTGCCCGACGGCCGCGAATTCACCTATGCCGATGTCGAGGCGGCCTCGGCGCGCTTTGCCAATGCCCTCGTCGCGCTGGGCGTGGAGCCGGGCGACCGGGTGGCCGTGCAGGCCGACAAGTCGATCGAAGCGTTGATGCTTTATCTCGGCACGGTGCGCGCCGGCGGCGTCTTCCTGCCGCTCAACACCGCCTATACGCCGACCGAGATCGACTACTTCCTCAACGACGCCAAGCCGCGCGTCTTCGTCTGCGACCCCGCAAAGCGCGACGGGCTGGCCGCGACGGCCGAGGGCGCAGGCGCGCGCCTCGAGACGCTCGGCGCCCGCGCCACAGACGCCGGCAGCCTCAACGCGCAGGCCGATGCGGCCTCGGGTGAATTCGCCACGGTCGCGCGCCAGCCGAGCGACCTTGCCGCGATCCTCTACACTTCGGGGACGACCGGTCGCTCCAAGGGCGCCATGCTCACCCAGGACAATCTCCTGTCCAACGCCGAAGTGCTGCGCGAGTACTGGCGATTCACCGCGGACGATGTGCTGCTGCATCTCCTGCCGATCTTCCACACCCACGGCCTGTTCGTCGCGTCCAACACCGCGATGATCGCCGGCGGCACGATGATCTTCCTGCCGAAATTCGACGTCGAGCAGGTGTTCAAGTACCTGCCCCAGGCGACCGCGATGATGGGCGTGCCGACCTTCTACACCCGCCTTCTCGCCGACGAGCGGCTGAACCGCGAGCGCACCGCCCATATGCGGCTGTTCACCTCGGGCTCCGCGCCGCTCCTGGCCGAGACCCACCGTGCCTTCGAGGAGCGGACCGGCCAGCGCATTCTCGAGCGCTACGGCATGACCGAGACCAACATGTCGACGTCCAATCCCTATGACGGCGAGCGCCGCGCCGGAACCGTCGGCTTCCCGCTTCCCGGCGTCGAGCTCCGGATCGTCGATGCGGACACCGCCAGGCCGCTGCCCGATGGCGAGATCGGCGTCATCGAGGTCAAGGGCCCCAACGTCTTCTGCGGCTACTGGCAGATGCCGGAGAAGACCGCCGCCGAATTTCGCGCCGACGGTTTCTTCATCACCGGCGACCTCGGCCTGATCGATCCGCAGGGCTATGTGACGATCGTCGGCCGCGGCAAGGACCTGATCATCTCCGGCGGCTTCAACATCTATCCCAAGGAAGTCGAGCTGGCGCTCGACGAACTGCCGGGTGTCGTCGAAAGCGCCGTGATCGGCGTGCCGCATCCCGATTTCGGCGAGGGCGTCGTCGGCGTCGTCGTGTCCGAGCGGGCGCTGGACGAGGCCGAGCTGACGGGCGCGCTGGCCGAACGGCTCGCCCGCTTCAAGCAGCCCAAGCGCATCGTCTTCGTCGACGAACTGCCGCGCAACACCATGGGCAAGGTGCAGAAGAACATCCTGCGGGACCGCTTCGCCGATCTTCTCGGCGGCAAGTGACTGCAGGGCTGATGGCGGCATAATGTGGGCGGGGCCGGCGAAGTGTCGCTGGCCCCGCCCCGTGCCATTGCTCCCCCATGGCGCCGGGCGATAGAACGGATCGCGAGTGCGCGCCGTATCCGGGATCCAGATTCGGCGCGCCGCCCTTTCCAGCGGCCGTCCGATGCCCGGCCCGGCCGCCATCCGTTCAAGAGGAACCCCGCCATGTCCAACGCTTCGGCCGCCGCGCCTTCGCCGTCTGCGTCCCCGTCCGCCGGTTTCGACTGGGCCGATCCGTTCCGGCTCGAGGACCAGCTGTCCGAGGACGAGCGGCTGATCTTCGAGACCGCCCGGTCCTATGCGGAGGAGAAGCTGCGGCCGCGCATCGTCGAGGCCTATCGCAACGAGACCACCGACCGGTCGATCTTCAACGAGATGGGCGAACTCGGCCTGCTCGGCCTGACCCTGCCCGAGGATTATGGCTGCGCCGGCGCGTCCTATGTTTCCTACGGCCTCGTCGCCCGGGCGGTCGAGGCGGTGGATTCGGGCTATCGCTCGATGATGAGCGTCCAGTCCTCTTTGGTGATGTATCCGATCTTCGCCTATGGCGACGAGGCCCAGCGCCGCAAGTACCTGCCGAAGCTCGCCACCGGCGAATATGTCGGCTGCTTCGGCCTGACCGAGCCCGATGCCGGCTCCGATCCCGGCGGCATGACCACGCGGGCCGAGAAGATCGACGGCGGCTACCGCCTGTCGGGCGCCAAGATGTGGATTTCCAATTCGCCCATCGCCGACGTCTTCGTCGTCTGGGCGAAATCCGCCGCCCATGACAACAAGATCCGCGGCTTCATCCTGGACAAGGGCATGAAGGGCCTCTCGGCGCCGAAGATCGAGGGCAAGCTCTCCCTGCGCGCCTCGATCACCGGCGAGATCGTCATGGACGGTGTCGAGGTCGGCGAAGACGCGCTGCTGCCGAACGTGTCGGGGCTCGGCGGCCCCTTCGGCTGCCTCAACCGGGCCCGCTACGGCATCTCCTGGGGCGCCATGGGGGCGGCCGAGGATTGCTGGAAGCGGGCGCGCGACTACACCATGGAGCGCACCCAGTTCGGACGCCCGCTGGCCCAGACCCAGCTGGTCCAGAAGAAGCTCGCCGACATGCAGACGGAGATCGCGCTGGGGCTGCAGGCCTCGCTTCGGGTCGGCCGCCTGTTCGACGAGGGCGCCATGGCGCCGGAGATGATCAGCCTGGTCAAGCGCAACAATTGCGGCAAGGCGCTGGACATCGCCCGCACTGCCCGCGACATGCATGGCGGCAACGGCATCATGGGCGAGTACCATGTCATGCGCCACGCCCAGAACCTGGAGACCGTCAACACCTACGAGGGCACGCACGACGTCCATGCGCTGATCCTCGGCAAGGCCCAGACCGGCCTCCAGGCCTTCTTCTGAGCCGCGACAGCAACCGCCGGAGACCCGCGATGCAGACCATCTTCGTCCAGTTCAAGTGCCGGCCGGGCGCCGCCTATACGGTCGCCAACGATCTCCAGGAATCGGTCGAGGAAATGTCGGAGGTCTATTCGACCTCCGGCCATTACGATCTGATCGCCAAGTTCTACCTCGACGACGGCCGCGATCTCGGCCACTTCGTCACGGAGAAGCTGCAGGTGCTCGACGGCGTCGCCGACACCTTCACCACCGTCGCCTTCAAGGCGTTCGGCTCCGCCGGCTAGGCGTTTTCGCGCCTATCGGCCTGGCTCTCCCCTGCAATCCAGGGGTGCTACCATGGCGGTGCTTGCCAAGCCCGGTCCCATTTGCTTCCCTCTGCGCATTGCAACGGTGGGAGGCCGTTGCCGGGAGACACACGCTGCCTCGGCCAGCGTCGCGACGCGGCGGCCGGGTGACGCGGATCCGGCCGAATTCCCACCCGACTTGCGACAATGGATGCGCGCTGCCCTGGCGGCCGCATCGCTCGTTACACTCGGGTCCGATCTGGACCACACCGGAGTTTCCACGATGAAGAATCTGCTTCTGGGCGCCGTCTCCTCTCTCGCTCTCGGCCTGACGGCCTCCGCCGCCATGGCGCAGTCGGCAGGCTGCGACGATGGCGAAATGGTCATCAAGTTCGCGCATGTCGTTGCCGCGACCGGTCACCCCAAGGGTGACGCCGCCACGCTGCTGGCCAACCGCGTCAACGAGGAGATGAACGGCACCGCCTGCATGGAGGTCTTCCCGAACTCGACCCTGTTCGACGACGACAAGGTGCTGGAAGCGCTGCTGCTCGGCGACGTGCAGCTGGCCGCGCCGTCGCTGTCGAAATTCGAGGCCTACACCAAGAAGTACCGCCTCTACGATCTGCCGTTCCTGTTCTCCGACCTGTCGGCCGTCCAGACCTTCAACAACTCCGACACCGGCAAGGAACTGCTGACCGTCATGGAAGACGTCGGCTATACCGGCCTTGGCTACTGGCTGTCGGGCATGAAGCAGTTCTCGGCCAACAAGCCGCTGGAAGTGCCGAGCGACGCCAACGGCCTGAAGTTCCGCATCCAGACCTCCGACGTCGCCGAGGCGATGATCAGCGCCATGGGCGCCTCGGCCCAGAAGCTCGCCTTCTCGGAAGTCTATCAGGCGCTGCAGACGGGCGTCGTGGACGGACAGGAGAACTCCTGGTCGAATATCTACACCCAGAAGTTCTTCGAGGTGCAGGACGGCATCACCGAGACCAACCACGCCGCCCTCGCCTATCTGCTGGTCACCTCCACCGAATGGCTGGACGGCCTGGAGCCCAAGGTTCGCGAGCAGTTCCTGACCATCGTCAACGAGACGACCAAGGCCGCCAACGACGCTGTCGCCGACACCGAGGCGAAGAACCGTCAGAACATCGTCGACAGCGGCTCCACCATCCGCGAGCTGTCGGACGAGCAGCGCGAGCAGTGGGTCTCCACCATGAAGCCGGTCTGGGATCGCTTCCGCGAGGACGTCGGCCAGGACGTGATCGACGCCGCGCAGGCATCGAACCCGGCCAACTGATCGCCTGACGAACGACCGGGCGCCCATCGGCGTCCGGTCCCCACCTGCAGGCCCGGCTGACGCCCCGGATATTCAGGCGATCCACGCAATAATGCACGGTATCGACGGCGGGTCTCTTCCCCTTTGCGGTCCGATATAGTAGCCGCCACCGTCGACTGGACAGCATGGCCGACATCGGCCGTTTCGGGAGGAGATTCATGAGCGCGTACTGGCCGTTTCTCGCCATTCTGGCGCTCATCGTCCTCCTGTTCTTCGTCGAACGGCGCTGGCCCGACCGGGTCACCCGCATCGAGGAGAACATTCTCGCCACCATCCTCGCGGCGATCACCTTCGTCTCCTTCTCACAGGTCGTCGCCCGCTACGGCTTCAACAGCGGCTGGACCGGCGCGCTGGAACTGACCCGCATCCTGTTTGCCTGGATGATCCTGTTCGGCATGAGCTACGGCCTGAAGCAGGGCATCCATCTCGGCGTCGACGCGCTGATCCGCACCTTCCCCAAGCCGCTGTTCCGCGCCGCGGCGCTGTTCGGCGCCTTCTGCACCGCGCTCTATGCGATCATGCTGCTGTCGGCCGACTGGCTGTCGGTCTTCGGCGCCAATTCGTCAGGCGGCGCGATCTTCTACTGGAAGCGCTTCTTCGACATCGGTCTCGGCCTCGACGATCTGCGCTACCCGGTCTTCATCCAGGAAGCCTTCGGCATGCAGGAGCGGGTGCAGCGCTGGATCGCCTATCTCATCCTGCCGATCGGCCTCGCCCTTCTGGCGTTCCGCGCCCTGCAGGGGCTGGTGATGATCTGGAACGGTGAGCGTGAACTGATCATCGCCGGACACGAGGCGGAAGACCTCGTGGCGGAAAACAAAGACCTCTTGAAGGACTGACGACGGATGGAAACCACCCTTCTCTTCATCCTCGTCCTGAGCCTGCTGTTCCTCGGCGTGCCCGTGGCGATCTCGCTCGGCCTGTCGTCGGTGATCCTGATCGCCTTCTTCTCGACCGACTCCATGTCCTCGGTCGCATTGCAGCTGTTCACCGCGTCGCAGAACTACACCCTCCTGGCGATCCCCTTCTTCATCTTGGCCTCGGCCTTCATGTCGACCGGCGGCGTCGCCCGGCGCCTGATCAACTTTGCCATCGCCACCGTGGGTCATTTCCGCGGCGGCCTCGCCATGGCCTCGGTGCTGGCCTGCATGCTGTTCGCGGCGCTGTCGGGCTCGTCCCCGGCCACCGTGGTGGCGATCGGCACCATCGCCATCGCCGGCATGCAGAAGGTCGGCTACAGCAAGGACTTCGCCGCCGGCATCATCGCCAATGCCGGCACGCTCGGCATCCTGATCCCGCCCTCGATCGTCATGGTGGTCTATTCGGCCGCCACCGACGTCTCGGTCGGCCGTATGTTCCTCGCCGGTGTCATTCCCGGCGCCGTCGCCGGCCTGATGCTGATGATCGCCATCTACGTCATGGCGCGGATCAAGAACCTGCCGGCAGAGCCTTGGCATGGCTTCGGCAACATCATTCATCACGGCAAGGATGCGGGCTGGGGCCTGTTCCTGATCGTCATCATCCTCGGCGGGATCTATGGCGGCGTCTTCACGCCGACCGAGGCGGCCGCCGTCGCCGCCGTCTACGCCTTCTTCGTCGCGATCTTCGTCTATCGCGACATGGGCCCGATGAAGGGCATTCCCTGGGTGCTGCCCACCGACAGCCGCAAGGCCCGCGTCGGCTTCTCGGGACTGGTCTATGGCGTCGCCTTCTTCTTCGTCTGGATGATCCTGTCCTTCTTCGCCACCGACGCGCCTGGCGGGGCCTCGATGAGCTTTGCCGAGCGCGCCACGGTCGGCGGCATCATCTCGCTGATCCTCGTCATCGCCTACACGCTGTGGCGGGGCGAGCGGACGGGCGTAATGGGCGTCCTCGGCCATCTGGGCGCCGGCCTGCCGGTCTGGGGGCGCAACCTCGCGCTCTCGTTCCGCAATATCGGCCGCGCCTTCTTCAACGAGGACACGCGCAAGGTCATGGTGGAGGCGTCGCGCACCACGGTGATGCTGATGTTCATCATCGTCAACGCGCTGCTCTTCGCCCATGTCCTGACCGCCGAGCGCATCCCGCAGGCGATCACCGACATGATGCTGGGCGCCGGCTTCGACTGGTTCACCTTCCTGATCGCCGTGAACATCCTGCTGCTGATCGGCGGGCAGTTCATGGAGCCGTCGGGCCTTCTGCTGATCGTCGCACCGGTCGTGTTCCCGATCGCCATGGAGCTCGGCGTCGACCCGGTCCATCTCGGCATCATCATGGTGGTGAACATGGAGATCGGCATGATCACGCCGCCGATCGGGCTCAACCTGTTCGTGACGTCCGGCATCACCGGCATGAGCCTCGTCCAGGTGGTGAAGGCCGCACTGCCCTTCGTGGGCGTCCTGTTCCTGTTCCTGATCCTGGTGACCTACGTGCCGGCGCTCTCGACCTTCCTGCCCTACAGTCTGATGGGCCCGGAGATCGTCACGCGCTGACGACGGCGCCGCCGAGCCGACACGTCGGCTCGGCAACGAGCGGAACGAAAAAGGGCGACCCCGGTGGTCGCCCTTTTTCGTTGGTAAATCGTCGCAAATGCAGAATCGGACGGCGGCCCGCTACCACCGCGCGACTACGGCCGGGGCGTCGCGATCTCGCCGAATTCGAGCACCGGACCGGCGTCGATGCGCTCGGCGTTCAGGAGCCCCGCGATCCGCTCGAGGCTGGCGACTACCATCGCCTGCTCCCAGTCCTTCATGCGGTCGAATTCGCTCTGGAAGCTGACCTGGAGATCGGGCGGCATGCTGGCGAGCATGGCGTGGCCCTCTTCCGTCAGATCGATCCAGATATGCCGCCGGTCGCTCTCGCCGCGGCGGCGCTGCACCAGTTTGCGCTCGACCAGCCGGTCGATCAGCGTCGTCACCGTGGCCTGCGTCAGGCCGATCTGCGCGGCGATGGCGCTGGGCGTCATCTCGCCCTGGCTGAGGATCCGCAGCACCGTCAATTGCGAACTCGTCAGGCCGGTTTCCTTGGCCAGCCGCCGCGCGCTGAATTCCATGGCGCGAATGATCCGCCTGAGCGCGATCAACGCCTGCCGTCCCCGATCCTCCATGTTCCGTTTACCCCGATGAGATCGTCCGCGAGGCCCTTTGCCTCCGCCGCATCCTGGCGGCGGGGCCATATAAGCGAGGGATCCTTCGACGATCAAACCGATTCTTTGGGGTCGAGGCAGAAATCATTTGACCAGCAAATGACCTCCGACCGCCCATTCCGTCATCAATATTTTTTCCGAGCCCTGTCGGAAGGTGCTCAAACCACTGATATAACGCGATGAACCCTTGATGAGGCGGGTGCCGAATCCCCGCGCATATCGCCCGCGAGCGCGCCGCGGCGGTTGACTATCGCTTCGACCGTATAAATATTCCGCCTCAACGAAATAACGCACGAGGCGCGTCCATGCAGAAGTCCGATAAAGGTCACCGTCCCCAATTGGCCAGCGTTTCTAGCCCTTTGACGTTCCGCCATCCCGTCCGTGAGGATGGACAGGCGGTGCACGACCTGATCGACTCCTGCGAGACGCTGGACGACAATTCGCTGTACTGCAACTTCCTGCAGTGCACCCATTTCGCCAGCACCTGCATGCTGGCCGAGCTGGATGGCGAGATCGTCGGCTGGGTGTCCGCCTACCGTCCCCCGGAAGAGCCGGAGGCCCTGTTCGTCTGGCAGGTGGCCGTGGCAGAAGCGGCCCGTGGCCGCCGTCTGGCGCGCCGCCTGATCGCGAACCTGCTCACCAGCGAGTCCTGCGAGGGTGTCGAGCGCCTGAAGACCACGATCACGCCGGACAACAAGTCCTCCTGGCGCATGTTCGAGGGCGTCGCCGACGAGTTCGATGCCAAGATCACCGACAAGGTCTGGCTGTGCGGCGACGAGCACTTCTCGGGCGATCACGACAGCGAGCACATGCTGACGATCGCGCCGATCGACGCGAGCGCCACCGAGACCGACGACATGCCGGAACAGACGGCACAGGCTGCCTGACAGCCAGCCCCCGCAGCAGACTGCGGGCGCGACCGGAACCTGGACAGAACGTTGATGCCCGCCGTGCCGCGGGCTCCGTTCGTAACAACACGGATTGACACATGCTGAACCACACCGAAACGCCCGCCACGACGGGCGCCGCCACCTTTGCACGCCTCGAATCCGAGGTCCGCAGCTATTGCCGCAGCTTCCCGACGGTCTTCAGGAAGGCGCACAACGCCACGCTGACCGACATCGAGGGCCGCGAATATATCGATTTCCTCGCCGGCTGCGCGTCGCTGAACTACGGCCATAACGACCCGGACATGAAGTCCGCACTGGTCGACTACATCATGTCGGATGGCGTGACCCATGGCCTCGACATGTTCACCGAGGCCAAGGAAGCGTTCCTGATCTCGTTCAGCGAGCGTATCCTGAAGCCGCGCGGCATGGACCATCGCATGATGTTCCAGGGCCCGACCGGCGCCAACGCCGTCGAGGCGGCGCTGAAGCTCGCCCGCAAGGCCACCGGCCGCGAGAACGTCATTGCCTTCACCAACGGCTATCACGGCGTCACCACCGGTGCGCTCGCTGCTACCGGCAACGGTTCGCAGCGGGCCGGCTCGCGCAGCCAGCTCACCGGCGTTACCCGCATGGCCTATGACGGCTTCCATGGCGAAGGCGTCGACAGCGCGCAGATGCTCGACGACATGCTCGGCGATACGTCCAGCGGCATCGACGCCCCCGCGGCGATCCTCCTGGAGTGCATCCAGGGCGAAGGCGGCCTCAACGTCGCGTCGAAGGAGTTCCTGCAGCGCCTCAGCGCGATCGCCAAGAAGCACGGCGCGCTGCTGATCATCGACGACATCCAGGCCGGTTGCGGCCGTAGCGGTGACTTCTTCGCCTTCGAGTTCGCCGGCATTCAGCCGGACATCATCACCATGGCGAAGTCGCTGTCGGGCTTCGGCCTGCCGATGTCGATGGTTCTGGTGAAGCCGGAATACGACGTCTTCACCCCGGCCGAGCACAACGGCACGTTCCGCGGCAATAACCATGCCTTCGTGACGGCCCGCGCCGCCCTGGAGAAGTTCTGGGCCGACGATGCCTTCGCCAAGGATATTCGCCGCAAGGCCGACTATCTGAACCAGCGCCTCGGCGCCATCGCCGAGAGCTACGGCTTCCGGGTCAAGGGTCGCGGCATGATGCGCGGCATCGACACCGGGTCCGGCGACAAGGCCGCCGAGATCTGTGCCGCCGCCTTCGAGCGAGGCCTCGTCATCGAGACCGCCGGTTCGTCCGACGAGATCGTCAAGGTGCTGGCACCGCTGACGATTTCCGATGAGACGTTCGCCCGGGGCCTCGATATCGTCGCCGAGGCCTTCGAGACCGTTCTTCGTGCGCCGGCGCGTGTCGCAGCCGAATAGGCTGCAGACACCACCACCCCGCACATTTCACCGAATTGGAGTATCCACATGATCGTCAGAGATCTCGCAGAAGCCCGCAAGACCGAACGCCTCGTCAAGTCGGAAGGGTGGGATTCCACCCGCCTTCTCCTGAAGTCCGACAATGTCGGCTTCTCGTTCCACATCACCACGCTCTACGCCGGTGGTGAGAACCACTTCCATTACAAGAACCACTATGAGTCGGTTTACGTTGTGTCCGGCGAAGGCACGATCGAGGACAAAGCGACCGGCGAGGTCCACGACCTGCGTCCGGGCGTGATGTACGTCCTCGACAAGCACGACCGGCACATCGTCCGCCCGAAGACCGAGATGTCGGTCGCCTGCGTGTTCAATCCGCCGCTGAACGGCAAGGAAGTGCACGACGAGACCGGCGCATACGCTCTTGAAGGCGAGGCGATCTAGGACCTGCGATCCGGGCGGCCTTGCGCCGCCCGATCCGTTCAGAGCCCTGCGCGCTGGTTGCCAGCCGGCGCGGGGCCACAAGCCGAACCGCGATGCGGCCAAAGGCCCGTCCCACCCGGCACACGCATCCCAGGCATTGCCCGGAGAGAGACCCATGACCAACCATACAGTCGAGAAAATCGGCGGAACATCCATGCTTCGGCATGAGGAATTGCTGGAGAACGTTCTGATCGGCAGCCGCAAGGGTGACGATCTCTACAACCGGATTTTCGTCGTCTCCGCCTATGGCGGCATCACCGACAAGCTGCTCGAGCACAAGAAGACCGGCGAGCCGGGCGTGCACGCGCTGTTCGCCAGCACCGATTCCGAATGGGCCTGGGGCGACGCGCTGACCGCCGTCGGCCGCGACATGCAGGCGATCAACGCCAAGGTCCTCGACGACACCGGTGATCGCCGTGCGGCGGACGATTTCGTGCGCGAGCGGATCGAGGGGGTCCGCAGCTGCCTTATCGATCTGAGCCGTCTCTGCTCCTTCGGCCAGTTCCGTCTCGAAGAGCATCTGATGACCGTCCGCGAGATGGTCTCGGCGCTTGGCGAGGCCCATTCGGCGATGGTCACGGCGCTCCTCCTGCGCAATCGCGGCGTCAATGCCCGCTTCGTCGACCTGACGGGCTGGCGCGACGACAGCCAGCCGTCGCTCGACGAACGCATCTGCACCGCGCTCGAAGACGTCGACTTCGCCACCGAGATGCCGATCCTGCCGGGCTATGCCCAGTGCAAGGAGTCGCTGGTGAAGAGCCACGACCGCGGCTACACCGAGGTGACCTTCGCCCGCGTCGCAGCGCTGACCGAGGCGCGCGAGGCGGTGATTCACAAGGAGTTCCACCTCTGCAGCGCCGATCCGAAGACGGTCGGCCTCGACAAGGTCCGCGTCATCGGCCGCACCAATTACGATGTGGCCGACCAGCTCTCCAACATGGGCATGGAGGCGATCCATCCCCGCGCCGCCAAGGGCCTGCGCCAGGCCGGCATCCCGCTGCGCGTCCGCAATGCCTTCCGGCCGCAGGATTCCGGCACGCTGATCCTCGACGAGCGCGGCGCGCCGAAGCCGCGGGTCGACATGATCGCCGGCCTGCGCGGCGTCTTCGCCCTGCAGTTCTTCGAGCAGGACATGGTCGGTGTGAAAGGCTACGACGCGGCGATCCTGGAAGTCTTGACGCGCCACAAGATGCGGATCGTCACCAAGACCTGCAACGCCAATACGATTACCCATTTCATCGACGGTTCGATGAAGTCGCTGAAGCGCGTCGAGCGCGATCTGGCCGAGCGCTTCCCGGCCTCCGAGATCGAGATCGAGCGCGTCGCCATCGTCTCGGTGATCGGCCGCAACCTGACGGCGCCGGGCCTGACCCTGCGCGCGCTGCAGGCCCTGTCGGAGGCGGGCATCGCGCCGCTCGGCATGCAGGATCTGACGCGCCGCGTCGACCTGCAGTTCGTCATCGACGACAAGGACTATGACGGCACGCTGCGCACGCTGCATGCCGCCCTGGTGGAGAGCGACATCGAGGCGATGGGGCAGGATGCTCCGGGCTCCGAGACCGGCCTGCGGGACGCCGCCTGACCGATCTGTCCGGCTGACTCGTCGGCCGATGACATCATCAAACTAGAACGGGCCGCTTCCTTCGGAGGCGGCCCGTTTTACGTTTGGCAGTCCGTTCTGCATGGGACGAGACGAGGCGCGTCGGCGCCTTGCCCCCAGTGGCAGTTGGCTCGGCTCAGCCGCCCTGACCGGCAGTCAGCCGCAGGATCGAGCTGGAGCCGCCGCGGCGCGTCTCGGTGACCGCGTAGACGGCGCCGTCCGGCCCGACCTTCACGTCACGGATACGGGCGTCGAGCGGAACCCGCGCCTCGGTCGCCACCCGGCCTTCCTCGATCTGCAGCACGACGAGGCCCTGGCTCACCAGACCGCCGATCAGAAGAGCGCCCTGCCATTCGGGGAATTCGTCGCCCTGATACTGCGCCATGCCGGATGGGCCGATCACCGGGTCCCAGTAATAGACCGGCTGCTCCATGCCATCCTGCGCGGTGATGCCCTCGCCGATCGGGGCGCCGCTGTAGTCGATGCCGTAGGTGATGACCGGCCAGCCGTAATTGAGTCCCTGCTCCGGCCGGTTCAGTTCGTCGCCGCCCTTCGGACCGTGTTCCACCGTCCAGAGCTGGCCCGCATCGTCGACCACTGCCGATTGCAGGTTGCGGTGCCCGTAGGACCAGATCTCCGGCAGCGCGTCGGCCGCATCGACGAACGGGCTGCCGTCGGCGGGCGAGCCGTCCGGGCGGATGCGGAAGATCTTGCCGAGACCGGAGGTGACATCCTGCGCCTGATCGCGGATCGGCGTGTCGGAGCGCTCGCCGACGGTGACGAAAAGGTCACCATTCGGCGCGAAGGCGAGGCGCGAGCCGAAATGCTTGGTGCCGGCATAGCCCGGCGTCTGCCGGAAGATCACGCGGACATTTTCGAGCGTGCCCGAACCCGCGTCGTCGGTGCGCAGTTCGGCCGCCGCCACGCTGGTGCCGTTCACACCGCCATCGCGTGGTTCGGAGAAGGAGAAGAAGATCGTCCGGCTGTCGGCGAAGTCGGGCGCCAGTGCGATATCCAGGAGACCACCCTGCCCGCGCGCGTCGACATCGGGCACGCCGGCCACCGGCTCACCGACATTGCCGTCGGTGCCGACGATATGCATCGCGCCGTCCTTGGCCGCGACGAGCATGCGGCCATCGGCCAGGAATTCCATCGACCAGAGCTTCGGCAGATCGTCGGCGACGATCTCCGTCGTCACCGCGACGTCGGTCGCCGGCTGTGGCGCCCGGGTCTGACCCTCGAAGGCCGGCGACTGGTCAGCGCCATGCGGCGCCCCGGTCGCGACTGGCGGCCGCGTGGAGGCATCGCCACTGGCGGACGAGTCGCCGCTTTGCGCCAGCGCCTGCCCCCCGGAGAGCATGGTGGTGGTGGCGAGAACGATTGCGAAATGGCGCATGAAAACCTCCGATACTGGCAGAAGGCCGCGGTTCCGCGGCCCGTTGCCCGAGGATCTGGACCTCGCGGCAAGGCCTGCAACCATCGCGATCGGTGAATGATATGAACGTGATGAGGTCAGATCCGGCGCGCCGGTTATTTGGGCGTCGCTGTCAGCCCGCCTGGTCGAACTCGGGTGCGCAGAAGACGCGGTACATCGCCTCCATGATCGCGCGGGTCTCGTCATTCGCCAGCGAATAGAAAATCGTCTGGGCTTCCCGCCGCGTGGTGACGAGTCCGCCCGTACGCAGCCGGGCCAGATGCTGCGACAGCGCCGATTGGCTCAGCCCCGCCTCCTGCCCGAGCGCCCCGACCGACGCTTCGCCTTCCGCCAGGCGGCACAGGATGCGCAACCGATGCGGGTTCGCCATCAGCGACAGCATGGCGGCGACGTCCGCGGCCTTTTCGTCGAGCGCCCGCGCCATCGGCGATCGCCCG
Source organism: Aurantimonas sp. DM33-3 (assembly GCF_014334315.1). NCBI lineage: Bacteria > Pseudomonadati > Pseudomonadota > Alphaproteobacteria > Hyphomicrobiales > Aurantimonadaceae > Aurantimonas > Aurantimonas sp. DM33-3. The sequence goes on from NZ_JACSGS010000001.1 coordinate 368,924, forward strand.
TCCGGAATCTCAATATTAGGCTTGTCTAATTTAGGCATGGCGCATATATACACTGGCAACGGCGAAACCCAAAGCGATTTGCCTCATTTCAATACGGTCGGGCACGGCCCGTACGGCCATCGCCCCGTGCCACGGCCCGACCACAAGACGCTAGAGGAGACGTCCGCATGTTGACCCGACACAGCCCATCTCGCGGCGCAGGCTCCCCGGACATCTGGGGATTCTACGAAGAGGATACCGGCTCCGTTCAGTATGTCTGTGCCGATCCGGCGACGCGCAAGGCCGCTCTGATCGACGTCGTTCTGAACTTCAATCCTGCCGAGGCCCGGACCTCGACCGAGAGCGCCGACGAGATCCTCGCCCATGTCGCGCGGGAGGGCCTCGAGATCGAGTGGATTCTCGACACCCATCCCCACGCCGACCACATGATGGCCTCCGCCTATCTGAAGGAGAAGCTCGGTGCGCCGACCGCCATCGGCAGCAAGGTCATCGAGATCGCCGAGTTGTGGCGCGGCCTCTACAATCTGCCCGAGGCCTTCGACCCCGCCCGCGACTTCGACCGGCTCTGGAATGACGGCGACACCTTCACCATCGGCAACATCGACGTCCGCGTGATGCTGTCCCCCGGCCATACGCTGGGCTCGATCACCTATGTCGTCGGCGACGCGGCTTTCGTCCACGACACACTGATGTACCCCGACATGGGCTCAAGCCGCGCCGACTTCCCTGGCGGTTCGTCCCGCACGCTGTGGGCGAGCATCCGCGAGATCCTGTCGCTGCCCGGCGACACGCGCCTCTTTGTCGGCCACGACTATGGCACCGACTCCCGCGACGAGATCCAGTGGGAAGCGACGGTGGACGAGCACCGCCGCGACAACGCCCATGTCGGTGACGGAACGAGCGAAGCCGAATTTGTCGAGACACGCGACACGCGCGATGCCACGCTCGATCTGCCCGACCGGATGCTGCACGCCTTGCAGGTCAATCTGCGCGGCGGACGCCTGCCGCCTGCCGAGAGCGACGGCAACCATTATTTCAAGATCCCGGCCAACCGTTTCTGAGGAGCCCCGTTATGCACAAGACCATGCAGGACTATGTCGCCGATGCGAAGGCCGCCACCGGAACCATTGCGCCGACCGAGGCCCATGCCTCGGGCGGCGTGATCCTCGACGTGCGCGAGGCCCATGAACTGGCCGAGAGCGGCGAGGTCGCCGACGCCGTTCATATCCCGCGCGGCTTTCTGGAAGCCAAGGCCGATCCGACGGCGCAGAGCGCCCATCCGCCGCTGACCAGGGCCCATGGTGGCGAGACGCCCGTCTACGTGCTCTGCGCGTCCGGCGCCCGCGCCGCGCTTGCCGCCAAGACGCTGACCGAGATGGGCTACGAGGCCAAGCCGATCGAGGGCGGGCTGAAGTCCTGGTGCGATTGCGGCCTGCCGCTCAAGGACTGAGCGACAGCCGGCCAGGTCCGCCGGACGGATGAACGTCCGGCGGACCCATGATCACCGCCCGCCAGCGCCCGCGCGGCCCCCGCGCCCATCGAGCCCTTCGCCATGACCCTCACCCTCGTCCAGTATCTCCTCGGCGCCTTCTCCGGTTCGCTGGTCGGGCTGTCGCTCGGGCTGTTCGGCGGTGGCGGGTCGATCCTCGCCGTCCCGCTCATGGTCTATCTTGTCGGCGTGCCCGGCGCCCATATGGCGATCGGGACCAGCGCCTTCGCCGTGGCCGCGAACGCCGCCGGCAATCTCGTCACCCATGCCCGGCTTGGCCATGTGAAATGGCGCTGTGCCTTCGTCTACAGCGCGGCTGGCATCGTCGGGGCGCTCGCCGGATCGACCCTCGGCAAGCTGATCGATGGCGAGCAACTGCTCTTCGCCTTCGCCCTTCTGATGATCGGGGTCGGCGTCATGATGTTCCGCCACCGCGGCCATGGCGGTGACCACGATATCGAGTGCAACCGGCAGAACGCACCGAAGGTGGTCGGCTATGGCGCCGGAACGGGGGCGTTCTCCGGCTTCTTCGGGATCGGCGGCGGCTTCCTGATTGTGCCGAGCCTCGTCGCCGCGACGGGCATGACGATGCTGAACGCCATCGGCACGTCACTTGTCGCGATCACCGCCTTCGGACTGACGACGGCGTTGAACTACGCCCTGTCCGGCTATGTCGACTGGCCGCTGGCGCTGGTCTTCATTGCGGGCGGCCTCGCCGGCGGCGTTGCCGGCGCCTACATCGCGCGCTGGCTGTCCGGCCGCAAAGCGGCGCTCGATATCGCCTTCGCCGGCCTCATCATGCTGGTCGCCATCTACATGCTGGTGAAGAGCGGACTGGCCTTTCTCGCCTGACCGCTTCCCGGCCCCCACGCCACCCAACCTGAGGAGCCGATCCGTGCCGCTCGAGACCATCACCCCCTATACGCCCTTCGCGTCGCTCGCCGGCGGCGTCCTGATCGGCCTGTCCGCCGTGATGGTCATGGCGCTGTTCGGACGCATCGCCGGCATTGCCGGGATCACCGCCGGGGCGCTTCCCGGTCGCCGTGACGACTGGATCTGGCGTCTGGCCTTCATTCTCGGCCTCGTCGCCGCACCGCTGCTCGTCTTCATGGTCAGCGGCGAACCCGTCGCCCAGACCGTGCCGACCAGCCTCGTCGCCATGGGCATTGCCGGCCTCCTCGTCGGTTACGGCACCGTCACCGGTTCGGGCTGCACCAGCGGCCACGGCGTCTGCGGGCTGGCCCGCCTGTCCGGCCGCTCGCTGGTTGCCGTCGCCACCTTCATGGCCTTCGCCGCCGGGACGGTCTTCGTCCTGCGTCACCTCGTTTGAGGAGGATCATCATGCGCCCTCTCTTCGGCTTTCTCGCAGGCCTGCTCTTCGGCGTCGGCCTCATCGTCGCCGGCATGTCCGACCCCGCCAAGGTCCTGAACTTCCTCGATGTCGCAGGCACCTGGGATCCGAGCCTCGCCTTCGTCATGGGCGGCGCCGCGCTGACCACCTTCATCGGCTACCGGATCGTCCTGCCGCGCGGCCACCCTTATCTCCTCTCGGAGTTCCAGCTTCCGACACGGAGCGACATCGATCGCAATCTCGTCGTCGGAGCGGCGATCTTCGGCATTGGCTGGGGCATCGGCGGTTTCTGTCCGGGTCCGGCCTGGACTACACTGGTCCTCGGCGCGCCGGGAACGCTGGTCTTCCTGCCGATGATGCTGGCCGGCATGGTCATCGCGACGCTTGTCGCGAACCGGCGGAACGCCCGGCACTGAGTGCGGAACAATAGACGGCTACAAAAAGTCGGGCCTGGCGAAGGATCGGAATCTGTTCGCGTGCATTGGTCAGATATCGGCGGCACGTTCTCCCTCCCAAATCTTCCCGCGCCGCTGATTGCAGTAAGGCAGTTGGAAGGGGTCCTCCCCCCTTTCCAACTGCCTTTTTCTTTGCAGCAACGAGACCTGCCGCGTCCCCGCGGCAGGCGTGGAGAGTGTACCCATGGCAACGATCGAGCGGGCCCGCGCCATTGCCGAGAGTGCCCATGCCGGGCAGGTCGACAAGGCCGGCGCCGATTACATCACCCATCCGCTGCGGGTCTGTGACACGGTCACCGGCGAGCAGGCCAAGATCGTCGCACTGCTCCACTACGTCGTGGAGGACAGCGACTGGACGCTGGAGGGGCTGCGCCAGGAAGGATTTTCGGATGCCGTCGTGGATGCCGTCGACGCACTCACGCACCGCGAAGACGAGGATTATTTCGACGCGGTCCGGCGCGCCCGGGACAATGATCTGGCGCGCATCGTCAAGCTGGCTGATCTGGCCGACAATTCCGACCGGACCCGCCTGGGCACGGTGACCGAAGACGACGAACGCCGCCTCGGGAAATATGCCGAGGCGCGCGCCATCGTTCTCGGCGACGCGCCCTGATGCCGCGAGCTCTTCCGCCGGCCTGAACCGACCGGCGGAAGAGCTCCGTGCCCATCACATCGTCAGGATGGTCGCCCCGGTGGTCTTGCGCGCTTCCAGATCGCGATGCGCCTGAGCGGCTTCTGCGACCGGATAGGTCTGGCCGATGGTGATCCTCACCGCACCCGATCCGACCACGTCGAACAGCGCCTTCGCCGAGGCGTCGAGCTCGTCGCGGCTGGTGTTGTAGCCGAACAGGCTCGGCCGGGTGGCGAAGAGCGAGCCCTTCTGGTTCAGGATTCCGATGTCGAACGGCGGGACGTTGCCCGAGGACTGGCCGAAGCTCACCCACAGGCCGCGTGCCTTCAGGCAGTCGAGGCTGCCGGGGAACGTGTCCTTGCCGACGGAATCATAGACCACGTCGCATTTGCGGCCGTCGGTGATCTCGCGGACCTTCTCGACGAAATCCGCGTCGCGGTAGTTGATGACGTGATCGTAGCCGTTCTGCAGCGCGAGTTCGCATTTCTCCGGCGACCCGGCCGTGCCGATCACCGTCGCGCCCAGATGCTTGGCCCACTGGCCGGCGATCAGGCCCACCCCGCCGGCGGCGGCATGGAACAGCAGCACCGTCTCCGGTCCGACCTTGAACGTCCGGCGCAGGAGATATTCCGCCGTCATGCCCTTCAGCATGATCGCCGCCGCGGTGTGGTCGTCGATCGTGTCGGGGATCTTCACGGCCTTGTCCGCCGCGACCACGACCTCTTCGGCATAGCTGCCGGCAACGCCGTTATAGGCAATGCGGTCGCCGACCTTGAACCGGTCCGTACCGGGCCCGACGGCGGTGACGACGCCGGCGCCCTCCTTGCCGAGAGCGAAGGGCATCTGCGGCGCCTTGTAGACGCCGGTCCGGAAATAGACGTCGATGAAGTTGACGCCCGCGGCCGTCTGCCGGACCCGGACCTCGCCCTCACCCGGCCGGCCGGGATCGTGCTCTTCCCACTTCATCACGTCCGGTCCGCCCACCTCGTGGACCATGATCGCCTTGCTCATCCCTGTCTCCCTGATGCGTTCGCTCAGCGGCGTTTGCGATCCAGAAGCTGGACGACGCCGCCGATGGCGAACAGATAGAGGCCGCTGAGCACAAGTCCCCAGCGCACCCAGTCCGGACTGGCGAAATTGTTGAACAGGGCGATCAGGCCCAGCACCGACCAGACCGCGAAGATCGACAGATTGACGAGGCGCAGCCGCGCGACGCGCACCGGATGCAGGAACTGGATGGGCAGGAACGTTGCCACGGTGCACAGGACGACGAAGCCGAAGGCGACCGCCTGGCTCGGCTGCACCGCGAAGAAGGTGAAGACCACCATGTTCCACGCGACGGGAAAGCCGCGGAAGTAATTGGCCTTCGTCTTCATGCGCGTGTCGGCGTAGTAGATCGCGCTGGAGATCACGATCAGCGCCGCCGCGACGCCGGACCATGGCTCACCGATCAGGCCGGACAGATAGAGCCCGACCGCGGGGATCATCACGAAGGTCGCATAGTCGATCACCGCGTCGAGCACGTCGCCGGACCAGTTCGGCAGGATCCGCTTGATCTCGATCTTGCGCGCCATCGGCCCGTCGATGCCGTCGACGAACAGCGCCAGGCCCAGCCAGCCGAACATGGCCACCCAGCGCCCCTCCCCGGCGGCGATCAGCGACATGAACGCCAGGAAGGCGCCGCTGGCGGTCAGGAGATGCACGCCGAAAGCGCGCCACTTGTCGATATTTCTGACTGCGTCTGCCATCAAATGTCCGGATCGATTCGTCGCATGGCGGCGTGCCGCAGCACGCGGCCATTGTCATCCGCTGTAACGGGCGTATGTGCGAATTCCAAGCGAAACGAACGACAACGGCCTCGATCGGCGGTTTTTGGCCGCATCTGGCACCGGATCTGGACCGCAGGCATGGAACGTAGAGAAATAGCCGTCATCGGCGGCGGACTGGCCGGCACCGCCACCGCGCTCGCGCTGGCAAAGGCCGGCTTCGACACGGTGCTGGTCGCGCCGGACGCACCGGCGGACCGGCGGAGCACGGCGCTGATCGGCCGCTCGGTCGCCTTCCTGTCCGATCTCGGAATCTTCGAGGCGCTGGGCAGCAAGGCCGAGCCGCTCGCCGTGATGCGGTTGATCGACGACACCCGCCGGCTGCTGCGGGCGCCGACCGTCGAGTTCCGCGCCAGCGAGATCGGCCTGTCGGCCTTCGGCTACAACGTTCTCAACAGCGATCTCCTGGCCGCGTTGCAGGCACAGGCGGCGGACGCACCGCAACTCGAGCGTCGCGACACGGTCGCGCGCAGCTACCGCATCGAGGGCGAGCGCGCCGTCGTCGAACTGGCCGACGGCAGCAGCCTGGCCGTCGATCTCGTCGTCGCCGCCGATGGCCGTCGCTCGCCGATGCGCGAAGCCGCCGGCGTCGGCCTGCGCGAATGGTCCTACCCGCAAAGCGCCATCGTCCTGAATTTCGGCCACCGGATCGACCATCGGTCGATCTCGACGGAGTTCCATACCCGCTCCGGCCCGTTCACCCAGGTGCCGCTACCGGGCCGGCACTCGTCGCTCGTCTGGGTGGAGGAGCCGAAGCTCGCCGAGCTCTATGCCGAGCTTGCGCCCGACAAGCTGTCGCGGATGATCGAGGACCGGATGCAGTCGATCCTCGGCGAGGTCACTGTGGAGGAGCCGATCCAGCGCTTTCCGCTCTCCGGCGCCTCGGTGGATCGCTTCACCGGCGACCGGTTGGCGCTGGTCGGGGAAGCCGCCCATGTGTTTCCGCCGATCGGCGCGCAGGGGCTCAATCTCGGGCTGCGCGATTGCGAGGACATCGTGCGCCTCGCCTGCGAGAGCCGCGACGATCCCGGCGCACAGGTCACGCTCCTGCGCTACGACGCCTCGCGGCGCTCGGACGTGCGTTCGCGCACCATCGGTGTCGATCTTCTCAACCGGTCGCTGCTGGCCGATTTCCTGCCCAGCCAGATGGCCCGCTCGGTCGGGCTCGGCGCCATGCGCGCCCTGCCGCTCCTGCGCCAGTTCGCCATGCGCGAGGGTCTCAGCCCCGGCGCCGGCCTGACCGGCATTCCCCGCTCACTGCGGGAACGGATCGGTCGGCACGAGACCTGAGGACAAGAGGAACAGCAGCAGCGTCACCGTCCCCACCGACAGGACGGTGGTCACCAGCACCGTGGCCGAGGCGCGCTCGACCCAGACCCCGTATTGCTGCGCCATGACGAAGACGTTGGTGGCGGTCGGCAGGCAGGCCAGGAGGATCGCGGTCTGCACCCAGATCGGGTCGAAATCCCCGAAGACGCCTAGGAGCAGCCAGGCGACCACCGGCTGCACCAAGAGCTTCATCGGCACGATCGTGCTCAGTTCCATGGGAACGCGCTTCAGCGGACGCAGCGCCAGGGTCACGCCCATGGCGAAGAGCGCGCAGGGCGCGGCGGCATTCGCCAGAAGCTCCAGCAGCCGTTCGATCGGCTCGGGCGGGCGAAACTGCACGATGGCCGCCGCGACGCCGACGATCGTCGCCAGGATGAACGGGTGGGTGAAAATCTTCACGAGCACCTCCCGCGCCACGACGCTGGTCGGCCGGCTGCGGTCGCCGCCGACCGCCATCATCAACGGCGCTATGACGAAATGCAGGATGTTGTCGAAGCAGAAGATCAGCGCCACCGGCACGGCGGCGGCCGGACCGAAGGCGGCCATCGCGATCCCCGGCCCCATGTAGCCGATATTGCCATAGGCGCCCGCCAGCCCCTGGATGGTGGCGACCGGGATGTCGGCGCGGGACCGCACCAGCGCCAGGACGAAGCCGACGACGAAGATGACGAAGGTCGCAAGGGTCGTCGCGGCGATGAAGCCGATGCTGGCCAGTTTCTCGACAGGCGTGCGTGCGAGAAGCTGGAAGAACAGCGCCGGCAGCGCAATGTAGATGACGAAGACGTTCAGCCAGGCGAGGCCTTCGAGCGGCCTGTCGACGATTCGTCCCGCCCCGAAGCCGAGGCCGATCAGGACGAAGAATGGCGAGATGAGCCCGATGATCTCGATCACGGTCTCGGCCTGGCAGTGAAACTGGAAAACATGCGGGGACGTTCGTCTCGGCCGGACCTGCGCGCTTGCGCTGCACCGGTCAGATTGGCTATTTCCCGTGCCTTAAGGGAGACTTCACGTCTATGCAAACTGCTCGCTTCTTTATCGGACAGGTCGTCAAGCACCGCGTATTTCCGTTTCGCGGCGTGATCTTCGACGTCGATCCGGAATTCGACAACAGCGACGAGTGGTACGAATCCATTCCCGCCGACGTGCGGCCGCGCAAGGACCAGCCTTTCTACCATCTATTCGCGGAGAACGCCGAGAGCGAATACATCGCCTATGTCTCGGAGCAGAACCTCCTGCCCGACGAGAGCGGCACCCCGGTGCGGCATCCGCAGATCAGCGAATTGTTCGACGGCCCTGTCGACGGCGCCTATCAACTGAAGGGCGCCCACCGGAACTGACGCCCGCCGAGCCGGCTGTCCGGACCATCCGGCAGCAGCGGCGCCGACACTGACGTCAAAACGCAAGACGGCGGCCCAAGGGCCGCCGTCTGCATGTCTGGCTACAGTCGCGAGAGCCTTACTGGGCGGCGGCGCCGCTCTTGGCTGCGTTCTGCGCTTCCTCGAACTTCTTGCGGCGCTCCTCGGCCTGCTTCTGCAGGGCCTCGTTGAGCTCCTGCTGGCGCTGGGCCAGTTCCGGCTGGGCCTTCGGCGCGCCGTCATAGGCATCCGTGAAGCCCGACAGCGTGATCGGAACCGGATTGGCCTGGCGCTGGAAGTTGATCGAGGTGACGTTCATCTGCTTGCCGGCCTTCATCGAGGCGACCATCGCATCGGTCAGCTCAGCCTCGGCGATGCAGCGGTCCTGGAAGCAGACCGAATAGTTGAGCGTCTGCGGTGCCTTGTCGTCGACCTTCACCTGCACGCCGGCGGGGATCACCCGGCCGGTCGGGACCACGGCCTGGAGAACCTTCTGGTTCACCTTGCCTTTGACGTTGATCAGGTTGACGGCCGTGATCAGCTGCCGCGTGTCGGCGATCAGCGTGTACTGCGTGTTGCAGATCTCGTTCTCGCCCTGGGTCGAGCAGACCTTGAACCATTCGGCGGGTACGGCTTGCGGACGCTGCCCGGCAGCGGGGGCGGCCCCCGAAGGAGCAGCGGTTTGGGCGATCGCGCCGGATACGCCGGCGCCGAGCGTCGCAAATCCGAGCAGCCCGGCGGCGAGCATCCCGGTGGTGGCGTTCATCAGACGGTGCGTCACAGGCCTCAATTCCTTTCGGCATGAATGGTGCGGAAACATGCGTTCCTTAACGAGGCCCGACCTCTTTCGCAAATACGGCAGTTTGAAGACTCCCGGCCGAATGAGCCGCGCGTCCCGCCGGTAGGCAAGCTGATGCTTTCCCGCTAGAATCGCGGCCCTACAGAACTTCAGGAGTCGATCGAACCGTATGCGGATCATTTCTGCCGCCACAGGCCTCAGCGCGCTTCTCGCCCCGTTCTGCATCGCGGTCGCGCTCGGCGCCACGTCACCGGCCATTGCCGAACCGGCCCATGCCATCGCCATGCAGGGTGACCCGGCCTTGCCGGCGGATTTCGAACATCTGCCCTACGCCAATTCGGACGCGCCGCAGGGCGGCACCATGCGTTACGGCGTCTTCGGCACCTTCGACAATCTGAACCCCGTCATCGTCCGCGGTGCGCTGACCACGGCCCGTGGGCTCTGGTTCGACAAGCAGTTCGGCAATCTCGTCTTCGAGCCGCTGATGCAGCGCTCGATGGACGAGCCCTTCACCATGTACGGTCTCCTGGCCGAGACCATCGAGACCGACGACGCGCGCAGCTTCGTCGAGTTCCAGCTCAATCCCGAAGCGACCTTCTCGGACGGCAAGCCCGTGCGCCCGGAGGACGTTCTCTTCACCGTCGAGATGCTGCGCGAGCACGGCCGCCCGATGTACGCCAACTGGCTGCGCCCGGCGGTCGAGATCGAGAAGATCGGCGAGAACGGCGTCCGCTTCACCTTCGACGACACGGCCGACCGCGAGACGCCGATGCTGATCTCGGGCCTGCCGGTCCTGCCCGAACACGCCTTCGACCGCGACACCTTCGAGCAGACGACGCTGGTGCCGGTGATCGGCTCGGGTCCCTACGTGATCGACACGGTCGAGCCCGGCCAGCGCATCGTCTATCGCAAGAACCCCGACTATTGGGGCAAGGACCTGCCGGTGAAGCAGGGCTTCGACAATTACGAGACCATCGCGATCGAGTATTTCCGCGACGCCAACGCCCAGTTCGAGGCCTTCAAGAAGGGCCTGTCTCACGTCTATATCGAGGGCGACCCGAACCACTGGCGCACCGCCTATGACTTCCCGGCGGTGACGAGGGGCGACGTGGTGCTGGAGAGCTTCACCTCCGGCGCCCCCTCCAACATGCTCGGCTTCGTCTTCAACACCCGCCGTGACGTCTTTGCCGACCGCGCGGTCCGCAAGGGCCTGTCGATGCTGTTCGATTTCGAATGGGCGAACCACAACCTCTTCTACGACGCCTATGCGCGTACCGGCAGCTTCTTCCAGAATTCGGAACTGTCGAGCTTCGGCAGGCCAGCCTCCGACGAGGAGCGGACGCTTCTCGGGGACCATGTCGACGCGGTCGATCCGGAGGTCCTGGACGGCAGCTACGCGCCGATGCAGACCGATGGCAGCGGCAGCGACCGGAAGGCGCTGCAGGCGGCCGTGTCGGCCCTGCGCGATGCCGGCTACCAGTTCGAGGGGCGCTCGCTGATCGGCCCCGACGGCAAGCCCCTCGCCTTCGAGATCCTCGTCCAGTCGTCGGAACAGGAGCGCATCGCCCTGGCCTACAAGCGGTCCCTCGACCGGGTCGGCATCCAGGCCACCATCCGGCAGGTGGACGATGCCCAGTATCAGGCGCGCAAGAACGCCTATGACTACGACATGATCCTCGCCACCTATTCGGCATCGCTCTCGCCGGGTGCCGAACAGGTCTATCGCTGGGGTTCGGTGTCGCGCGATCTACCCGGCACGTTCAACTATGCCGGCGCCGCCGATCCGGCGCTCGACACCATGATCGGCGAGATCGTCGGGGCGCGCTCGCGCGAAGACTTCGTGACGGCGGTGCGGGCCTACGACCGGCTGCTGATCTCCGGCTATTACGTCCTGCCGCTGTTCCATCTGCCGGAACAATGGCTGGCGCGCTGGAAGTTCATCCAGCATCCCGAGACGACACCGCTCTACGGCTATCAGCTGCCGGCCTTCTGGCGCGATCCGGCCAGCGTCGAATAGCGACGCCGGCTGTCCGTCGAGACAGCCGGCCAGAGCGTCAAGCGATCAGCGGGGCTCGGTCTCGGTCGCCTCGTTGTCCATTACGGGCTCTGGGGCGCCGGCCTCAGCAGCCGGCAACTGATCAGGCCCCTCCGGCACCACAGGCGGTGAATCTGGTTCCGCCAGCGGATCCGCGGCGGCCGGAGCTGTCGTCGCCGCATCCGCCGGCCGCGTCGGACCGAAGGGCGCCACGACCTCGCTGACCGGCACCGCGAGGTTCATCGGCAGCAGCCGACCGACCTTCGCCGACAGCCCCATCATCGTCTTCGACAGGAACCGGCCGATCCGGCCCTCCGGCGTGCACACGAGGGTCTCCAGGCTGCCGTCGCCGGCCCGTGCGCCGGCACAGGCGACCGCATCCGCCAGCCGCACGTCCTTTGGCTCAAGGCCGATGAACTCGAGCACCGCACCGTTGCTGCCCGGCTGACAGCCCATCTCGAAATCCAGCCGCACCTCGGTCGGCGTCGACGCAAACCGGGTCACGGTGTGGCGGCTCTGGTTCCAGCGCAGATTGGTGTCGATGGGAATGAAGCTGGGGATCGGGATGCCGACGAGCGCCGAGACGACCCTCAGATCGAATGCCAGCGGCGTACAGATGCCGGCCTCGTTGAGGCGGCCCTCGATGGTCCGCAGCGTCACCGCATCGGCGTCGACCATCTGAGCCTGCGCCGGCACGGCGCCGGAGACGGCAACCACCATGAGGGCCGATGTCAGAAGGCGGATCGGCCGCAGCCGAGGTGATGAGGCGGGGAAGCGAGACATGGCTCGCTTGAAGGACAGTCTCGCGGCAAAATTGTGAGTAGGCTCCCCAGCGGCTGAAGCGCCGCCGGAGTTGTGCAGAGCCACGGGAAGACCGCCCTCAGGCGGCCTTCTTCTGCCCCTCTTCGGCAAAGCGCGCGAGCTGGGTGGCGATGGTTGCCGCCCCGTTCAGCCGCTTCTCCGGTGTGGGCCAGTCGCGGATCAGCACCACCGACTGGTCGGCGCGGATCTTGGCCGAGGCGCCCTGCTCCGAAATATAGCGCACCAGCGCGCCCGGATTGGGGAAGCTCTTGTCGCGGAAGGTGACCACCAGGCCCTTCGGCCCCGAATCGAGCTTCTCGATATTCGCCTTGCGGCACAGCGACTTGATGAAGACCACCTTCAACAGATGCTCCACTTCCGTCGGCATCGGCCCGAAGCGGTCGATCATCTCGGCGCCGAAGGCGTCGATCTCGCGCGCGTCCGAGAGATCGGCGATGCGCCGGTACAGCGTCATGCGAAGCTGCAGGTCCGGGACGTAGCTCTCGGGGATCATCACCGACGTGCCCAGTGCGATCTGCGGCGACCACTGGCCGTCGCCGGCGCTCTCCTCGCCCTTCATCTCGGCCACCGCCTCTTCCAGCATCTGCTGGTAGAGCTCGAAGCCGACTTCCTTGACGTGGCCGGATTGCTCGTCGCCGAGGATGTTGCCGGCGCCGCGCTGGTCGAGATCGTGGGACGCGAGCTGGAATCCGGCCCCGAGCGTGTCCAGCGACTGCAGCACCTTCAGGCGACGGTCGGCGCCCTTGGTCGGCGTCTTGTTCGCCGGGATCGTCAGGAGCGCATAGGCGCGGACCTTGGACCGGCCGACGCGGCCGCGCAGCTGGTAGAGCTGCGACAGGCCGAACATGTCGGCGCGGTGCACGATCATCGTGTTGGCCGACGGGATGTCGAGGCCCGATTCGACGATCGTCGTCGACAGCAGCACGTCGTACTGGCCCTCGTAGAAGGCGTTCATGATGTCGTCGAGCTCGGTCGCCGCCATCTGGCCGTGCGCCACGGCCACCTTCAACTCCGGCACCTCGGCGTCGAGAAAGGCCTTCACGTCGGCGAGGTCGGAGACCCGCGGGCAGACATAGAAGCTCTGGCCGCCGCGATAGCGCTCGCGCAGCAGGGTCTCGCGCACCACCAGCGGGTCGAAGGGCGACACGAAGGTGCGCACCGCCATGCGGTCGACCGGCGCCGTGGTGATCAGCGACAATTCCCGCACGCCGGTCAGCGCCAACTGCAGGGTGCGCGGGATCGGCGTTGCCGACAGGGTCAGGACGTGGACGTCCGACTTCAGCTCCTTCAGCCGCTCCTTGTGCTTGACGCCGAAATGCTGCTCCTCGTCGATGATCAGCAGGCCGAGATTCTTGAAGTCGACCGCCTTGCCGAGCAGCGCATGGGTGCCGACGACGATGTCGACGGTTCCGTCGGTGAGACCTTTCTTGGTCTGCGAGAGCTCCTTGGAGGAGACCAGCCGCGAGGCCTGCGCCACGTTCAGCGGCAGGCCGCGGAAGCGCTCGGAGAAGGTCTTGTAGTGCTGGCGTGCCAGCAGCGTCGTCGGCACCACCACGGCCACCTGCAGCCCGTTCATCGCGCCGATGAAGGCCGAGCGCAGCGCCACCTCAGTCTTGCCGAAGCCGACATCGCCGCAGATCAGCCGGTCCATCGGACGCCCGGCCGCCAGATCGTCGGCGACCGCGTCGATGGCGTTGAGCTGGTCCTCGGTCTCCTCATAGGGGAAGCGGGCGGCGAACTCGTCCCACAGCCCTTCCGGCGGCAGCAGCCGCGGGGCGCCGCGCATCTGCCGGGCCGCCGCGATGCGGATCAGACCGTCGGCCATCTCCAGAAGCTGCTTCTTCAGCTTGGCCTTGCGGGCCTGCCAGGCGCCGCCGCCCAGCTTGTCCAGCATCGCCTCGGAGCCCTTGCCGCCATAGCGCGACAGAAGCTCGATATTCTCGACCGGCAGGAACAGGCGGTCGTCGCCTTGGTAGCGCAGCTCCAGGCAATCATGCGGCGCACCGGCCGCCTCGATCGTCTTCAGGCCGACGAAGCGGCCAATGCCGTGGTCGACATGGACGACGATGTCGCCCTCGTCGAGGCCCGAGGCCTCGGCGATGAAATTGGCGGCGCGCTTCTTGCGGCCACGACGCACCAGGCGGTCGCCCAGGATGTCCTGCTCGCCGACAATGGCGAGATCGGGGGTCTCGAAGCCGGCCTCGACGCCCAGCACCGCCGTCATGACGAGGTTCTTCGGCGCCTCGTTGACCTTCTTCAGGCTGTCGGCGGCCTTGATGTTCTCCAGCCCGTGCTCTTCGACGACCTGGGTCAGGCGCTCGCGCGACCCCTCGGTCCAGGCCGCGAGCACGACCCGCTTGCCGCCGGCGCGCAGCCTTCCGATGTGGTCGACCGCCGCCTGGAAGACGTTGACGTCGCCGCTGGCGCGCTCGGCCGCGAAACTGCGGCCGCGGGTGATGTCGATGTTGAACACGGCGTGGTTGGCCGCGTCGCTCGCCGCATAGGCCGACAGGCGGATCGGGTCGCTGCTGGCGATGCCGCCCGCCAGTTCGTCCTGCGACAGATAGAGATCGTCCGGTTCGACCGGATTGTAGGGCACGGCTTCGGCGCTGGATTCGCCGGCGCCGCGCTTGCGGGCGTCGTAATGATCCTCGATCGTCGTGCGTCGCTCGGCCACCGATTCCAGTGTCAGATGGTCGAGGACCATCGGGAACCCGGCGCAATAGTCGAACAGCGTGTCGAGTTTCTCGTAGAACAGCGGCAGCCAGTGCTCCATGCCGGAGAAGCGCTTGCCCTCGCTGATCGAGGAATAGAGCGCATCCGAGCGCAGCGGCGCGCCGAAGCGCTTGACGTAATTGCCCCGGAACCGGCTGATCGTCTCCTCGCGGAGCGTCACCTCGGAGACCGGCGCCAGTTCGAAGCTCTTGAGCTGCCGGATGGTGCGCTGGCTGGCCGGATCGAAGGCGCGGATCGTCTCCAGCGTGTCACCGAAGAAGTCGAGCCGCACCGGCTCTTCCTCGCCGGGCGCGAACAGGTCGAGGATACCGCCGCGCACGGCGAACTCGCCACGTTCGCGCACGGTCGCTACCCGCTCGAAGCCGCCCCGCTGCAGGGCGCGGACGATGTCTTCCATGGCGATGCGATGTCCCGCCTTGGCGGCAATCATCTCCTCGGCCAGCACGTCCGCCGGCGGCATCTTCTGCAGCAGCGCATTGGCCGTCGTCAGGATCAGCGCCCGGTGCGGCGCCAGGCGCAGCGCATTGATCGCTGTCATCGCCGACAGACGCCGCGCCGCCGCATCGCCCGACGGGCCGACGCGGTCATAGGGCAGGCAGTCCCAGGCCGGCAGGGTCAGAACCGGCAGATCGGGCGCAACGAAGCGCAGCGCGTCTTCCAGTGCCGCGACGCGGTTGCCGTCGCGCATGACGAAGACCACCGGCGTCTTGCCGCCGCGCAGACGCACGATGTCGGCGAGCAGGAACGCCTCATAGCCGTCGATGACGTTGCCGATCTCGACACCGGCACCCTTCTCGATCGCCTTCTTCAGCGACGGAGGCAGGCTCATGGCTGATCCTCCCAGCCGGTGCTGTAGAAGTCGCGGATGCGGCGGAAGACCGGCGTGTCGTGATTCGGCGGGGTCGGCGCTTCGCCGGTCAGCCACTGGAACAGGTCGCGGTCCGGCGCTTCCATCAGCTGCTCGTACTCGGTGAGCTCGTCATCGGTGAGCTTGTCGATCTCCGCATCCGCGAACCGGCCCAGCACCAGGTCCATCTCGCGGATGCCCCGATGCCACGAGCGGAACAACGCCTTGCGGCGGCGGACATCGAGATCGCTCGAGGAGCGCTGCATACCAGTCATGGCAAACCCGTTTTGTGAATTCGGCCTCTATATAGGGAGCGTTCGGGCCTGTCAGCCTTGCCATCGGCATCCATGCGGCTAAACCTGCCGCCCGATGCGCCCTTCGATCCTCGATCCGCTGTTTGCCGCCGTCACCACGCTGGAAGGCGTGGGACCGAAAGTCGCGGCCCAGTTGCAGACCCTGCTCGTCGGCAATGGCTCCGAGGTGCGGGTGCGCGATCTCCTGTTCCATCTGCCGAGCGGGCTGATCGATCGCCGCAAGCGCGCCGAGATCGCCACGGCCCCCGAGGGCGGCATCGTCACCCTGACGGTCCGCATCGACCGCCACCAGGCACCGGGCCGCGGGCAGAAATCGGTGCCCTACCGCGTCTTTGCCCAGGACGAGACCGGCGAGATCGCCCTCACCTATTTCCGCGGCCAGTCGGCCTGGCTGGAAAAGCTGCTGCCGGTCGGCGAGACGATGATCGTCTCGGGGCGGGTCGAGTGGTTCAACGGCCGCCCGTCCATGGTCCATCCCGACTTCGTCGCCACCCTCGAAGAAGCCGAGACCCTGTCGCTGGTCGAGCCGGTCTATCCGATGACTGCCGGCCTCTCGCCCAAGCTTTTGCGCAAGGCGATCGCCCAGACGCTGGACCGGCTGCCGACGCTCGACGAATGGATCGATCCGGCAGTCGTTGCCCGCGAAAGCTATCCGGACATCGGCAGCGCGCTCCGCCGGCTGCACGATCCGGAGGACGAGACCGACATCGCCCGGGCGGGCGCGGCGTGGTCGCGCCTCGCCTATGACGAATATCTCGCCAGCCAGCTCGCCCTCGCCTTGTCGCGCCAGCGCATGAAGAAGGCCCGCGGACGGCCGCTCGTCGGGACCGGGCGGATGGCCGGGCTCCTGCGCGCGGCCCTGCCCTTCACGCTCACGGAGGGGCAGGAAGCGGCGATCGCCGAGATCCACACCGACATGGCCGCGCCGGACCGCATGCTGCGGCTGCTGCAGGGCGACGTCGGGTCCGGCAAGACCGTCGTTGCGCTGATGGCGATGGCCGCGGCGGCCGAAGCCGGCGCCCAGTCGGCCCTGCTTGCCCCGACCGAGATCCTCGCCCGCCAGCATCACGACGGCCTGTCGAAACTCTGCGAGGCGGCCGGGCTGTCGATCGTGCTGCTGACCGGCCGCGACACCGGCCGGGCCCGTGCTGCCAAGCTCGCCGCCATCGCCGCCGGCGAGGTGCAAATCGTCGCCGGCACCCATGCGCTCTTCCAGGAAGGCGTCGACTATGCCGATCTCGGCCTCGTCGTCGTCGACGAGCAGCACCGCTTCGGCGTCCACCAGCGCCTCAGCCTTACAGCCAAGGGACGCGGCGCCGACCTCCTGGTGATGACCGCCACGCCGATCCCGCGCACCCTCGTTCTCGCGGCCTTCGGCGACATGGATGTGTCGCGGCTGAGCGGCAAGCCGGCGGGGCGCAAGCCGATCACCACCGTCGCCGTGCCGATGGAGCGCCTTTCCGACATCGTCGGGCGAGCCGGCAGTGCGATGGATGCCGGCGAACGGCTCTACTGGGTGTGTCCGCTGGTCGAGGAATCAGAAAAGAGCGACCTGATGGCGGCGGAGGAGCGCTTCCGCCAGCTCCAGGCGCACTTCGGCGACCGGATCGGCCTCGTCCATGGCCGCATGAGCGGCGAGGAGAAGGACGCCGCCATGGCCGACTTCAAGGCGGGGCGCACCCAGCTCGTCGTCGCCACCACGGTCATCGAGGTCGGGGTGGACGTGCCGGACGCGACCATCATCGTCATCGAGCATGCCGAGCGTTTCGGCCTGTCGCAGCTCCACCAGCTCCGCGGCCGGGTCGGGCGTGGATCGAAGGCCTCGTCCTGCGTGCTTCTCTACCGCGCCCCGCTCGGCGAGACCGCCAGCGCCCGCATCAAGGTCATGCGCGAGACCGAGGACGGCTTCCGCATCGCCGAGGAGGATCTGAAGCTGCGCGGCGAAGGCGACCTGCTCGGCACCCAGCAATCCGGCATGCCCTATTTCCGCATTGCCTCGATGGAACACCATGCGCGGCTGATGGAGGTCGCGCGCGACGACGCGCGGATGATCCTCACCCGCGACCCGGAGCTGACCTCGCCGCGCGGCGAGGCGCTGCGGGCGCTGCTCTATCTGTTCGGCAAGGACGAGGCGATCCGCCTGCTGCGCTCCGGCTGAGGCCGGAGGCGATCCGCATTCGCGTCAGTCGACCGGCTCTGCCTGGCGATCGGCGGGGGCCGGCTCGGCCCGCACCAGCCGGGACGCCTCGGCCACCGTCATCGGCTTGCCGCGCACCGCGCCGCCCTCTTCTGGCGAGACGAGCCCTGCCGAGACGACCAGCTTCAGCGCCGCCTCAATGCTCATGTTGAGAATGCGCACGTCGGCCCTCGGCACGTAGAGCAGGAAGCCAGAGGTCGGGTTGGGCGTCGGCGGCAGGAAGATCGCCAGCATCTCCTCGCCCTGGTCCGACAGGACCGTCTTGATCTCGCCGGTCGCCGTGGTCGCCACGAAGACGATCGCCCACATGCCCTTGCGCGGATATTCGACCAGACCGGCCGTCTTGAAGGACGACGACCGGTCGGCCAGCACCGTCTCGAAGATCTGCTTAAGGGCGGTGTAGACCGTGCGCACCAGCGGCATCCGGCCGAGCAGATGCTCGCTCCAGTTCACCAGGGTCCGGCCGATGATGTTGGCGGTCAGAAAGCCGATTGCGGTGATCAGGAACAGCGCCACCAGAAGCCCAAAGCCGGGGATGGCGAAGGGCAGATAGGCGTCCGGCGTGTATTGCGTCGGGATGTAGGGCTTCACCCAGCCATCGACCCAGCCCATGAAGGACCAGGTGATCCAGGCGGTGATCGCAAGCGGCGCGCAGACGATGAAGCCGGTCAGGAAATAGGTTCGAAGCCGCGTCATGGCCGTTGTCTGCTCCAGCGCCGCTGCGGCGCACCATCAAAGGCCTGCGCCTCGCTCAATCGAGACTCACTTGCCCCCATGGCGAATGCAAGGCAACTCTTTTCGCAGGTGCGAAGAGTGCCGAACCGTCACTCCACGGTGACCGACTTCGCCAGGTTGCGCGGCTGGTCGACATCCGTGCCCATCTGGATCGCCGTGTGATAGGCGAGCAGCTGCAGCGGAATGGCGTAGACGATCGGCGTCAGGATCTCCGGCATGTCCGGCAGGACGATCATCTGCGCACCCTCCACCGCGCCGCTCGCGGCGCCCGAGGCATCGGTGATCAGGATGATCTCGCCGCCGCGGGCCGCCACTTCCTGCACGTTGGAGATGGTCTTCTCGAAGCTGCGATCATGCGGCGCCACGACGACGACGGGCATGGTCTCGTCGATCAGCGCGATCGGTCCGTGCTTCAGTTCGCCTGCTGCATAACCTTCCGCATGGATGTAGCTGATTTCCTTGAGCTTCAACGCGCCTTCCAGCGCGAGCGGATAGGAGAAGCCGCGGCCGAGGAACAGCGCATGCGACTTGGTCGCCATGTCCCGTGCCAGCCGCTCGATCGTCTCCTCCAGGCGGATCGCCTCGTTGGCGAGCCGCGGCGCCTCGGTCAGCGTGCGGGTCAGTTCCAGCTCGCGCTCGGGGGTAATCACGCCGCGGTCGACGCCGGCGCGAATTGCCAACGCGGCCAGTGCCATAAGCTGGCACGTGAAGGCTTTGGTCGAAGCCACGCCGATTTCCGGCCCGGCCAGCGTCGGCAGTACGAAGTCCGATTCCCGCGCGATGGTCGATTCCTGGACGTTGACGATCGCCGAGGTCTTCAGCCCCTGCGACTTGGCGTAGCGCAGCGAGGCGAGCGTATCGGCGGTCTCGCCCGACTGCGAGACGAACAGGGCCAGGTCGACATCGCCAAGCGGACTCTCCCGGTAGCGGAACTCGGACGCCACATCGAGATCGCAGGGAATGCCGGCGAAGCGCTCGAAATAATAGCGGCCGACGAGCGCCGCGTAGAATCCCGTGCCGCAGGCCGACAGCGCGATGCGACGGATCTTCGAGAAGTCGAGATCCTGGCCGTCGGGGATCCGCGCGCGTCCGCTCGACATGTCCACGAAGGCGCCGAGCGTGTGCGACAGCACCTCTGGCTGCTCGTAGATTTCCTTCTGCATGAAGTGCCGGTGGTTGCCCTTGTCGACATAGAAGGCCTTGCCGACCGACTTGCGGATCGGCCGCGTCACCGGGCGCCCGTCCTCATCGAAGATCGAGACGCTGTCATGGGTGAGGACGGCGAAGTCGCCCTCTTCCAGATAGCGGATGTCGTCGGTGAAGGGCGACAGCGCGATGGCGTCCGAGCCGAGATACATCTCGCCCTTGCCTTCGCCGATCGCCAGCGGGCTGCCGCGCCGGGCGCAGATCAGAAGGTCCTCGTTTCCGTTGAACAGGAAGCCCAGCGAGAAGGCGCCCTCCAGGCGCTGCAGCACCGTGTGGACGGCGTCCTTGGGCGACTGGCCGCGCTCCAGCTCGCGCGTCACCAGATGGGCGACCGTCTCCGTGTCGGTCTGGCTCTCGAAGACGATGCCCTCGGCTTCCAGCTCGGTGCGCAGCTCGCGGTAGTTCTCGATGATGCCGTTGTGGACGATCGCCAGCCGCGGCGTCGCATGCGGATGGGCATTGGCCTCTGTCGCCGCGCCATGGGTCGCCCAGCGGGTGTGGCCGATGCCGATCGTGCCCTTCAGCGGATGGTCGGCGAGCCGTGCGGCGAGGTTGACCAGCTTGCCCTCGGCGCGCAGGCGCGTCAGCGCCCCGTCTTCCAGCGTGGCGACGCCGGCGGAGTCATAGCCGCGATATTCGAGCCGCTTCAGCGCGTCGACGAGACGGTCGGCCACCTGTTCGCGGCTGATGATGCCGATAATTCCGCACATGGACTGGTTCCCGGATTGGCTGGATGAGGCGGTGGATATGGGAGCCCGGAGGGCGGGCTACGCAGCGCAACCTAGACGAAATGCGGCGCTGCGGTGATTCACGAATGGTATCGCGAGATTACGAAGCGGTCAGGCCTTGCCGGCGGCCTTTGCGGCCTTGGCCGCCCTGTTGCGCTCGGCGATCTCGCGGCCGCGGCCGGGCTTGGTCACCTGGCGTTCGCGGGCGATGGCCAGGGCCCCGTCCGGCACGTCGTCGGTGACGACGCTGCCGGTGCCCACATAGGCGCCCTCGCCGATGCGCACCGGTGCGACCAGCGCCGAGTTCGACCCGATGAACGAGCCCGCGCCGATCTCGGTCCGGTGCTTCAGCGCGCCGTCGTAATTGCAGGTGATGGTGCCGGCGCCAATATTGGCCGCCGCGCCGACGCTCGTGTCGCCGATATAGCTGAGATGGTTGACCTTGGCGCCCACGCCGATCTCGGCGTTCTTGACCTCGCAGAAATTGCCGACCTTGGCGTCTTGCGAAAGGTCCGCTCCCGGCCGCAGCCGCGCGAAGGGCCCGACCGAGGCACCTTGGCCGACATGACACCCTTCCAGATGGCTGAAGGCGTGGATGGTGGCGCCGGCCTCGACCCGGACGCCCGGACCGAAGACCACCTGCGGCTCGACGAAGACGTCGGGTTCCAGCTCCGTGTCGTGGCTGAAGAAGACGCTCCCCGGATCCTGGAGGGTGACGCCGGAGAGCATCACCTGCCGCCGTCGCGCGCCCTGCCACAGGGCTTCAACCTGCGCCAGCTCCTCGCGGGTGTTGACGCCGAGCACCTCGTTGGCGTCGGCCTCGATGGCGCGGACGCGGCGCCCCGCATTGCGGGCGATCGCGACGAGATCGGTCAGGTAATATTCGCCCTTGGCATTGGCGTTGCCGATCGCGTCGAGCATGGCCAGCGCATTGTCGCCGCGAAACGCCATGACGCCGGCATTGCAGAAGCCGACCCGACGCTCATCGGCATCGGCGTCCTTCTCCTCGCGAATGGCGACCAGTTCGCCGTCGGCCTCGATCAGTCTTCCGTAGCCGGTCGGGTCCGCCGGACGGAAGCCGACCACGCAGACATCGGCCCCGTCGGCCAGCGTCGCGCGGGCTCGCGCCAGCGTGTCGGCGCCGATCAGCGGCGTGTCGCCGAAGAGAACGAGGATGTCGTCGAAACCCTGCGCCAGTGCCTCGCGCGCTGCCAAGACGGCATGGCCGGTGCCCAGCCGCTCGGTCTGCTCATGGGCGGCGACGCTGGCGATCTCGCGGCGCGCGGCATCGGCGACGCTCGTCCCGTCCCGCCCGACGACCAGTGCGACATCGTCGGAGCCGGCGGCCCGGGCGGCGCGCACCACGTGGCGGATCATCTCCAGGCCCGCCACCTTGTGCAGGACCTTGGATTTCGACGACCGCATCCGCGTGCCTTCACCGGCGGCCAGAATGATCGACAGGCAGCGTCTCGCCATCTTGCACTCGCGTTCTTCGCGTGAATCTCGCAGCACGCCTTAGCACGGGGACCGGCGCGCGTTCAGGGGGAACGTTGCGGCAAGGTAAAGCGCGGCACGAGGATGCCCACCGGCGACGCATCGCGACGCAGCGGTGGCGGTCGAGCACTAAGCCGCTAGCCGATGGTCTGCAGCGCCGGGAAGGTTTCCAGCAGCCAGAACGACATGGTCTGCATGCCGCCGGTCAGGAACAGAAGGCCGGTGACCACGAGCAGGCCTCCCATCGCCTTTTCCACGGTCGCCAGATGCGCCCGGAAACCGTGCATCCAGCGGAAGAAGGCTCCGGAAAAGGCGGCGGCCAGGATGAACGGGATACCGAGGCCGGCCGAATAGAAGCCCAGCATCAGGGCGCCCTCGCCCACCGTATTCTTCGCACCCGCCAGTCCGAGAATCGCGCCGAGCACAGGACCGATGCAGGGCGTCCAGCCGAAGGCGAAGGCGAGGCCCATCAGATAGGCGCCGAGAATGCTGCGCGGCTTGTCGGGCGCGCTGATCCGCGCCTCGCGCGACAGGAAGGACAGGCGGAAGACACCGAGGAAGTTCAGGCCCATGACGATGATCGCCACGCCGGCGACCATGCCGAGCCAGTCGAGGTTCTGCCGCAGCAACTGGCCGATCGTGCTGGCGCCGGCCCCGAGCATGATGAAGACAGTCGAGAAGCCGAGGACGAAGGTCACCGAGGTCGCGATCAGCCGGCCGTAGCTGGTCGTTCCCATCTGCCGGCCGGCCCGCAACTCGTCGGCGGAGACGCCGGCCATGTAGCACAGATAGGGCGGCACCAGCGGCAGGACGCAGGGCGACAGGAAGGACAGCGCGCCGGCGAAGACCGCGGTCGGATAGGAGAGTTCGGCGAACAAGGGACCTGCCTTCGTTGCGGGAGACGTTCGGCGACGGCGGCCAGCGCGCCCATATGCTAGGCGCGCAGGCTGCAACCTGGTGGCGCCGCCCTGTCCCTGCGGGCGGACGACAACGCCGCCGCCTTCTAGGCGTCCCGCCCGCCTGCGGCAAATCGCAAAACCGTCAGCGAGAGGTCAGAAAGACGGTTGACCGTGAGGGGGCGCCTTTCTATGGTCCGCGCGCTGCTCCCGGGACGCCACCGCCCTGGGGGTCGGAGCGCGTAGCTCAGTTGGTAGAGCAACGGACTTTTAATCTGTAGGTCCAGGGTTCGAGTCCCTGCGCGCTCACCACACCTCCCCCATTTTAGAGCTACACGAATGCCGGTCGCATGCCGGGGCGAACAGGCGTAATCGGTACGGTCGAAGGTGATCACCACCGAGGGAACGACCATGTCCGCCAGCAAGCTCTTTATCGTGCAGCAATTCGTCAAGCAGGGCCGCCGCCTCGGCAACGGCCAGACGATGCAGTTCAAGACCGCCGAGGAAGCCCGCCAGCGTGCCGATCGCGACGGAACGCGTCTGGGCCATGTCGTCGGCGTCGTGGCGGTCGAGCAGACCGTCGACGTGGAGACCGGCGAGGTCCTGGAAGAACCGGTCGTGCTGACTCGCCATGGCGAGGTGCCGGCCGAAGTCGCCGGCGAGTAGCGCCGACCGCTTCGCGATATCTCATCGGGCGCTGCAACGTCGGTCTTCATTGCAAGCCCGGCCCGAGCGCTGTTCTCGCTTTCCATTGGACCCGAAACGTCGGCCCGCACGTTGCTGCGCGAGAACCGCGGCGGCCTGTTCGACGGATCCGTCGGCAGGGCGTTGCCCGACATCGTTCGCCAACAGGGAGCCGACATGGACAATCGCGACGAAAGCCCGCGCGAGCGCAGCCGCAACCACGCCGCGATCGGATGGCTGGCGGTGATCGTCACCCTGGCCGCGATCGGCGCCTTCATCCTCGCCGAAGGCAGCGGCGATCCGTCCGACGGCCTGCAGCCAGGAGCCGCAGCCCCTGCCCCGACCGAACCGGGGCAGTGACCAGAGCCGCGGGGCGCGCGAAAAATTCGTCCTGTCTCAGTCCACCCAGACCGACGGGAACAGCAGGATCAGCACGGTCACCAGTTCGAGGCGGCCGAGCAGCATGTTGATGGAAAGAATCCACAGCGCCGGATCGGGCAGACTGCCGAAATTGCCGGCCGGCCCGATGATCTGGCCGAAGGCCGGGCCGACATTGGCGACGGTGGCCAACGACCCGGTGAAGGCGGTGGTCAGGTCCAGCCCGCACATCGACAGCGCCACCGTGCCGGTGAGCAGCGTGCCGAAGAACAGGAAGAAGAAGATCGTCACCGTCTGCAGGACGTCGGTCGAGATCACCTGGTTGCCGTAGCGCAGCCGCTGCACCGCATGCGGGCGCACCAGCCTGTGCAGGCTGGCCCGCACCAGGAGATAGAGGATCACCAGCCGATTGGCCTTCACGCCGCCCGAGGTCGACCCCGCGCAGCCGCCGATGAACATCGCCGTGAAAAAGATGCCGATCGCCGCGTTGGACCACAGCGTATAGTCCTCCGACGCGTAGCCGGTGGTGGTGATCACCGAGACCAGATTGAAGGTGGACGAGATCAGCGCCTCGCCGAAGGGCGTGTCGTTGATCGTCCGCCGGCTGGCAGCCAGCGTCAGGCTGAGCACCGCGCAGATCACCAGGAACACCGGGATCTGCGGATCGCGCCAGCGCTGGAAACGCCGCGGCAGGAAGGCACGGATATAGATGACGAAGGGCAGCGCCCCGAGAATCATGAAGACCGTCGCGGCGATCAGGATGGCGTCGCTCTCGAAATAGCCCATCGAGGCGTCGTGGGTGGAGAAGCCGCCCGTCGCCACGGTCGTCATGGCATGATTGATCGCGTCGAACGCGCCCATGCCGAGCATCACATAGGTCGCCATGCAGGCGATGGTCAGCGCCACATAGGCGCCGAGCAGTCCGGCGGCGAGCTGGTTCACCCGCGGCAGAACCTTGTCCGAACGGTCGGAGTTCTCCATCTGGAACAGCGACAGGCCGCCGGCGCCGAGCGACGGCAGGATCAGGATCGCCATGCCGATGATGCCGATGCCGCCCATCCACTGCATCAGCGAGCGCCACATCAACAGCCCGCGCGGCAGGACGTCGAGACCGGAAATCGCCGTGCCGCCCGTCGTGGTGAGGCCCGACATCGCCTCGAAGAAGGCGCCGGCATAAGACAGCTCCAGCGACGAGAAATACAGCGGCAGCGACGCGACCGTCGGCGCGAAGACCCAGATGGTCGTGACCAGCAGGAAGCCGTATCGCTGGCTCAGCCGGGCCTGGCTTTTCCTCCGCGTCGCCGTCGCCACGAGGGTGCAGAACGCCCCGATCAGGAAGGCCGAGCCGATGAACACCTGCCAGTCGTCGTTCTCGTCGCCGAGATCGACCAGGGCCGGCACGAGCATGGCGGCCGCCACAGCCAGCCCGAAGATCGCCGCGACATGAAAAATGGACTGAAGAATGCCGGCTCCCCCAAGCAGCTTGCGGCATCCGATCCGGCTGCCGAGCGATAGGATTGTCTAGCCAAGCCTGCGCGGATGAGCAATCTGTCCTGCGCTAGCCAGCCAGCCCTGCTGACAGCCAGCGCCCGTTCACGTCAGTGGCACTCCGTTGCCGCGAGCCTCGGCCCGGCGCCGCGGCATGGCGCCCCCTTGCTTTGGCGGCCGCAAAGGCCGACACCGTGCATATTCCCAAGAAGGACGAATTCCATGGCGTTGCCACGCATGACCCCCGAGAGCCGCGCGCTGCTCGTTCAGCTCAAGCGCGAGCCGGTCGATCTCCCCGCGACGGGCCTCATTCCCGACCTCAAGCAGCTCGGCTTCATCGAGCACCGCGATTCCAAATGGCGCCCGACCCGCACGGGCAAGGATTATCTCAAGACCCAGCGTTGAGGTCTTCCGGCGGGCGTCGACGCCCGCCGCCCCTGGTCCCGCCGGCTGATCCGGCGGTGACCCGACATCTGCATCGGAAGGCCCGCTCCTTGTCTTGATGCGCGTCTGCGCTCAATTACGGGAGATGACCCTCGCACCCCAAAGCCCAGAGCATCAGCACATTCTCGACCGGATCCAGACCGGCGCGGATGCGCTGAACCGTGCCCTCGAAGACGCCGCAGCCGCCGGATTGCGGATCGATCTCCGCCTGACCGATGCGCCGGTCCGGGTCGTGGCGGCACTGGCCACCCATGAGGAAGGCCGCCGTCCCTGCGACCTCAACTCGGCCAATGACGGCTGAGAGGTCGTCCGACGCAATGGAGTGGCCGGCCTCACGGTAAGTTGCATGGCGGCCGCTTTCCCCTTGCGGCCTTCGCGCCGATCCTTTCGGTCCCACGAAAGGAGTGCAGGATGCTACGACGGGTGATTTTGGCCGCAGCGGCGGCATTGGTCTGGACAGCGGCATTTGCCGGGCCGACCGCGGCCGGCGATGCCGAGGACATCCGCGCGGTGATCGGCGCCCAGCTCGACGCTTTCCGCAACGGCGATGGTGCCGAAGCCTATTCCCATGCAGCCCCGAACGTCCGGACCCTCTTCCCCTCGCCGCAATCCTTCATGGCGATGGTGAAGCAGGGGTACGACCCGGTTTACCGGTCGCAAAGCGCCGTGTTCGGCGCGTTGAAGCCGGAGGGCGCCGGCTTCCGCCAGGAGGTGGACCTCACCGATTCGCGCGGGCGAAGCTGGGTGGCGAGCTATACCCTGGAGCGCCAGCCGGACGGCACGATGAAGATCACCGGCTGCACGATCCGCAAGGGCGACGATCTGGCCGTCTGACATCGGGCGGACAGGCAGCCGTCCGCCTGCGCCGGCTCAGCCGTATGGCGGCAGGTCGCCGCGCGCCCAGCCGGCCTTGGTGGCGGCGGCAAAGTCCTCGAAGCCGCCCGCCTCGATCGCCCCGCGCATGCCGGCCATCAGCGACTGGTAATAGGCCAGGTTGTTCCAGGTCAGCAACATCGAGGCCAGCGCTTCGTTGGAGCGCACCAGATGGTGCAGATAAGCGCGCGAATAATCGCGCGACGCCGGGCAGTCGGACGCGTCGTCCAGCGGCCGCGGGTCGTCGGCATGGCGGGCATTCTTCAGATTGACCTTGCCGAAGCGCGTATAGGCGAGACCGTGGCGACCCGCCCGGGTCGGCATGACGCAGTCGAACATGTCGATGCCCCGTGCCACCGATTGCAGGATGTCGTCCGGCGTGCCGACGCCCATCAGGTAGCGCGGCTTTTCCACCGGCATCACCGGCAGCGTCTCGTCGAGGGTCGCCAGCATCACGTCCTGTGGCTCGCCGACCGCCAGTCCGCCGACCGCGTAGCCCTCCAGATCCATCGCCGCCAGCCGCTCGGCCGAACGGACCCGCAGGTCGATCAGGTCACCGCCCTGGACGATGCCGAACATCGCCTTGCCCGGCTGGTCGCCGAAGGCCTTTGCCGATCGCTCGGCCCAGCGCAGCGACATTTCCATGGCGCGCTCAATCTCCGCGCGCTCCGCTGGCAGGCGGATGCATTCGTCGAGCTGCATCTGGATGTCGGAATCCAGAAGTCCCTGGATCTCGATCGAGCGTTCGGGCGTTAGTTCATGCTTCGAGCCGTCGATATGCGAACGGAAACGCACGCCCGTCTCGTCGAGCTCGCGCAGGCTGGCGAGCGACATCACCTGGAAGCCGCCCGAATCGGTCAGGATCGGATGCGGCCACAGCGCGAAGTCATGCAGACCACCCAGCCGGGCGACGCGCTCCGCGCCCGGTCGCAGCATCAGATGGTAGACATTGCCGAGAATGATGTCGGAGCCGAGCTCCCGCACCTGGTCGAGATACATCGCCTTGACCGTGCCGGCGGTGCCGACCGGCATGAAGGCCGGCGTGCGCACCTCGCCGCGCGGCATGGTGATGACGCCGCGCCGGGCCTTGCCGTCGGTGGCGATGAGCTTGAACTGGAAGGTGTCGCTCATGCCGCGGCCCGGTCGAGCAGGCAGGCGTCGCCATACGAATAGAAGCGATACTCATTGGCGATGGCGTGGGCGTAGGCGGATTTCATCGTGTCGATCCCGCTGAATGCGCTGACCAGCATGAACAGGGTCGAGCGCGGCAGGTGAAAATTGGTCATCAGCCGGTCGACGGCCCGGAAGCGGTAGCCCGGCGTGATGAAGATGTCGGTGGGGCCGGAAAAGGGCCGGATGGTGCCATCGGCGTCGGCTGCGCTCTCCAGGAGCCGCAGCGACGTCGTGCCGACGGATACGATGCGACGGCCCTCGCGGCGCGCCGCGTTCAGGCGCTCGGCGCTCTCCTCGGTGACGCGGCCGATCTCGCTGTGCATGCGGTGGTCGGCGGTGTCCTCGGCCTTGACCGGCAGGAACGTGCCCGCGCCCACATGCAGTGTCAGATATTCGGTGGCGATATCGCGGGCGGCAAGGCGGGCGAACAGATCGGGGGTGAAATGCAGTCCCGCCGTGGGTGCGGCAACGGCGCCGTCCTCGCGGGCGTAGACGGTCTGGTAGTCGGTGCGGTCCTGGAAATCGTCGGGACGCTTCGAGGCGATATAGGGCGGCAGCGGAATATGCCCGACGGCGGCGATCGCCTCGTCCAGGGCCGGGCCGGACAGATCGAAGCGCAGCGAGGCTTCGCCGCCCTCGCCGCGGGTTTCCACCGTGGCTTCCAGCGTGCCGGCGAGGCACGCATTGCCGCCATGGCCGAAGGCGATGCGGTCGCCGATCTTGACCCGCTTGCCGGGCCGCACGAAGGCCAGCCAGCGATCCGGCGCCTCGCGCATGTGCAGGGTGGCAGAGATCTGGGCAACGCCCTCGCCCTCAACCGAGCCCGGGCGCCGGCGCAGCCCTTCGAGCTGCGCCGGGATCACTTTCGTGTCGTTGAAGACCAGGACATCGCCCGGTGTCAGCAGCGACGGCAGGTCGCCGACCGTCTGATCGGCCAGCGCACCGGCCGGATCGACGCAGAGCAGGCGCGCGCTCTCACGCGGAGAGACCGGCCGGAGCGCGATCCGCTCCGGCGGCAGCTCGAAATCGAACAGGTCGACGCGCATGCCGGATCGAGTGGCCGGGCCTAGAGGTCGGCTGCGACGCGCATGGTGGTGATGGAGTCCGGATCCTGGACCGGCTCGCCCTTCTTGATCTTGTCGACGTTGTCCATGCCCTCGATGACCTCGCCCCAGACGCTGTACTGGCGGTCGAGCCACGGCGCGCGGTCGAAGCAGATGTAAAACTGCGAATTGGCCGAGTTCGGGTTGGCGGTGCGGGCGGCGGAGACCGTGCCACGCTTGTGCGGCTCGGCGGAGAACTCGGCGCGCAGGTCCGGCTTGTCGGAGCCGCCGGCACCGGTGCCTGTGGGATCGCCGGTCTGGGCCATGAAACCGTCGATGACGCGGTGGAAGACGACGCCGTCGTAGAAGCCCTCGCGGGCCAGTTCCTTGACTCGGGCGACATGGTTCGGAGCCAGATCGGGCCGCAGCTTGATGACCACCTGGCCCTTGGTCGTCTCGAGGACCAGCGTATCTTCCGGATTGTCGTAGGCCATCTCGTTCTCCTTCGATTCAAACATGCAAAACAGGCGGCTCCGATCACCGGAACCGCCATTCATGCCCTTACTTGGGCGGATTCGCCTGTTGGCACAAGCCTCGGGCGAACCGCGGGAGCGTCAACCTCAGCCGGCGTCGCCGCCGACGGTGACCTTGACCATCGCGTCGGGGTCGTCGACCGAGCCGTTCTGGGCCGGATCGCCCTTCTTGATGGCGTCGACGGTCTCCATGCCCGAGACGACGTCGCCGACCACGGTGTACTGGCCGTCGAGGAAGTCGCCGTCGGCGAGCATGATGAAGAACTGCGAATTGGCCGAGTTCGGGTCCTGCGAGCGCGCCATGCCGACGGTGCCGCGGTCGAAGGTCTCGTCCGAGAACTCCGCCTTCAGGTCCGGCTTGTCGGAACCGCCCATGCCGGTGCCCGTCGGGTCGCCGGTCTGGGCCATGAAGCCCTCGATGACGCGGTGGAAGACGACGCCGTCATAGAAGCCTTCCTTGGCGAGTTCCTTGATCCGCTCGACATGGCTGGGGGCGAGGTCGGGCCGCAGCTGGATGTCGATGTCGCCATTCTTGGTGGTGATCACCAGCATGTTGTCCGGATCGGACGACTGGGCGGTGGCAGGCATGGCAAAGGCGGTGGCGGCCAGGGAAACGGCCAGTCCCAGCGATGCGAAAATCTTCATGTCGGACTTACTCCAGCTCTCGCGCCTGCGCTCGGCGTCAGGCGGTCTTTCCTCGTATCGCCTCGGCGACATTGGCAGGAACGAACGCAGTCACGTCCCCTCCCATGCGGGCGATCTGCCGAACCAATGTGGCGGTTATGGGCCTCGTCGCAGGCGACGCGGGAAAGAACACCGTCGTCACCTCCGGTCGCATGACGCCGTTCATGCCCGACATCTGCATCTCGTAATTCAGGTCGGTGCCGTCACGCAGGCCGCGCACGATCGCCGTCGCGCCGGCATCGACCGCCGCATCGACGGCCAGGTTGTCGAACGCGACGACGCGCAGCTCGGCCTTCGACGTGCCGCCAACGCAATCGGCAATCAGCCGGGCCCGCTCGTCGAAGCTGAACATCGGCGTCTTGCCCGGATGCACCCCGATGCCGACGACGACCGTGTCGAAGACCGCCAGCGCCTGGCGGAGAATGTCGAGATGGCCGTTGGTCATCGGGTCGAACGACCCCGGATAGAAGGCGCGTGTCATGTCGTCCTGTCCCCTCGCATGCGGCATCGGTGAGACGCCGCGGACCGCCCGCCGATGAACGGATGATGAACCGCAGCTTCCGGCATCGTTCAGCGAAACGCTGCTATCTGGAACGAATTGCAACGCGGTCCGTTGTCAAGTCGAATAATGGAGAAACACGATGCTGGTCTTCGCCCTGTCCATCGCCATGGTCGTCACCCTCGCAACGGCGACCGCGATCACCCTGCACAATGAATCCCAGGCGCAGCGCCTCCGCGTGACCGCCAATCGTACCCGCACCATGCGCTGAGCCGGTTCGGCCGTTGACGGAGCCGAGTTTCGAAGAACCGGTTCCGGAATAGGCGACGAACGGGTCGGCCTGGACCGTGCCACGAATGCGAAAAGGACTGCCGCGACAAGATCGCGGCAGTCCTTTTTTCGTTGCGCGGGTGGCGGCGCTATTCCTGCGGCGGAACATCACCGTCGGGCGCGGCGTCGTCCGGCCCTGCCCCGTCCGGCGTCGAACCGTCGATGCCACCGTCTTCGATGTCCCCGTCGATCGTGTCGGCCTCGGCTTCGCCCGCCTCGTCGGCGCCCTGATCGGGAATGCGCTCGACCGAAACGACGCGCTCGCCGTCGGCCGTCTTGAAGATGGTGACGCCGCGGGTGGCGCGGCCGGCGGTGCGGATGCCCTCGACCGGCACGCGAATGAGCTGGCCGCGATCGGTGACCAGCAGGATCTGGTCGCCGCTCTCCACCGGGAAGCCGGCCATGAGCTGGCCGATCTCGGAGGCCCGGCTCGTATCGGTGGCACGGATGCCCTTGCCGCCACGGCCGATCACCCGGAACTCGTAGGACGACGACCGCTTGCCGTAGCCGAACTCGCTGACCGTGAGGATCATCTCCTCGGCGGCGCTCAGATAGGCGTAGCGCTCCTGATCGATGGCGACGTCGCCGGCGCCCTCTTCCTCGACCGTCGGCTCGGCGGTGAGATCGGCGTCGGACGCGCCTTCGACGGCACGGCGCATCTTCAGATAGGAGGCGCGTTCGGCCGGGGTGGCATCCACATGGCGCAGGATCGCCATGGAAATGACCCGGTCGCCCTCGCCCAGCGAGATGCCGCGCACGCCGACCGAATTGCGGCCGGCGAAGACGCGCACATCCGTCGCCTGGAAGCGGATGCACTGGCCCGACGCCGCGGTCAGAAGGACGTCGTCGTCCTCGGAGCACGTCGCGACGGCGAGGATCTCGTCGCCGTCCTCGTCGAGCTTCATGGCGATCTTGCCGTTGCGGTTGACCTGGGTGAAGTCGGACAGCTTGTTCCGGCGCACCGTGCCGCGGGTCGTGGCGAACATGACGTTCAGCTCGGCCGCCGCGTCCGGATCGCTCGGCAGCGGCAGGATCGAGGTGATCCGCTCGCCCTTTTCCAGCGGCAGCATGTTGATCAGTGCCTTGCCGCGTGACTGCGGCGAGGCCAGCGGCAGCCGCCAGACCTTCTCCTTGTAGACGATGCCGCGCGACGAGAAGAACAGCACCGGCGTATGGGTATTGGCGACGAACAGCCGGGTGACCGAATCCTCGTCGTTCTTCAGCGACATGCCGGCGCGGCCCTTGCCGCCGCGACGCTGCGACCGGTAGGTGGCCAGCGGCACGCGCTTGATGTAGCCGCCATGGCTGACCGTGACGACCATGTCCTCGCGCGGGATCAGGTCCTCGTCGTCCATGTCCGCCGCGCCCTCGGAGAGCTCGGTGCGGCGCGGCGTCGCGAATTCGTCGCGGACCGCGATCAGCTCTTCCTTGATGATCTCGCGCACGCGGACGCGCGACGACAGGATCTCCAGATATTCCCGGATCTCCTCGCCGATCTTGTTCAGCTCGTCGCCGATCTCGTCGCGGCCGAGCGCGGTCAGGCGCTGCAGGCGCAGGTCGAGAATGGCGCGGGCCTGCGCCTCGGACAGACGATAGGTGCCCTCTTCGGTGATGCGGTGGCGCGGATCGTCGATCAGCCGGATCAGCGGCGCCACGTCCTTGGCTTCCCAGGCGCGGGTCATCAGCTGCTCGCGGGCGGTCGCCGGATCGGGCGCGGCCCGGATCAGCTTGATCACCTCGTCGATATTGGCCACGGCGATGGCGAGGCCGACGAGGACATGGGCACGCTCGCGCGCCTTGCGCAGCAGGTACTTGGTGCGCCGGTTGACCACTTCCTCGCGGAACGAGATGAAGGCCGACAGCATGTCGGGCAGCGTCATCTGCTCGGGCCGGCCGCCATTCAGCGCGACCATGTTGGCGCCGAAGGTCGTCTGCAACGGCGTGAAGCGGTAGAGCTGGTTGAGAATGACGTCGGACGACGCGTCGCGCTTCAGCTCGACGACGACGCGGTAGCCGTCGCGGTCACTCTCGTCGCGAATGTCGGAAATGCCCTCGATCCGCTTCTCGCGGACCAGATCGGCCATCTTCTCGATCATCGTCGACTTGTTGACCTGGAACGGCACCTCGGTGATGACGATCGCCTCGCGATCGTTGCGCATCGGTTCGACATGCGCCTTGCCGCGCATCAGGATCGAGCCGCGACCAGTCGAATAGGCCGACAGGATGCCCGCACGGCCCAGGACGATGGCGCCAGTGGGGAAGTCGGGCCCCGGAATGAAGCCCATCAGCTCTTCCAGCGTGATCGCCGGATTGTCGATCATCGCCACGCAGCCATCGACAATCTCGCCGAGATTGTGCGGCGGAATGTTCGTCGCCATGCCAACGGCGATACCGCCGGAGCCGTTCACCAGGAGGTTCGGGAACCGCGCCGGCAGGACGACCGGCTCCTGCTCGCGACCGTCGTAATTGTCCTGGAAGTTGACGGTTTCCTTGTCGATGTCGGCGAGCAGCGCTTCCGACACCTTGTAGAGACGCGTCTCGGTGTAGCGCATGGCCGCCGGCGGATCGCCGTCGATCGAGCCGAAATTGCCCTGCCCCTCGATGAGCGGCGCGCGCAGCGACCAGTCCTGCGCCATGCGGACCAAGGCGTCGTAGATCGAGGAATCGCCGTGCGGATGGTACTTACCCATCACCTCACCGACGACACCGGCAGACTTGCGGTACGGTCGGTTGAAGGTCAGGCCCATGCCGTGCATCGCGTAGAGGATGCGCCGATGCACCGGCTTCAGTCCGTCGCGCACATCGGGAAGCGCACGGCTGACGATCACGCTCATGGCGTAATCGAGATAGCTGCGCTGCATTTCCTCGATGATCGAGATGGAATCGATACCGGTGGGTCGCTCCGGCGGCGTCGTGATGTCGTCTTCGGCCAAGACTGTGTCCCGATTGACTCAAAATTCGTGTTCTGCCTATAGCCCGAACAGCCCGCAGGAGCAATTGCAGCGCCCATTTGCGCGGCCTCGAAAGGCCAATGTTGCCAGCCGCTTACGCGCTATCCAAAAGAAACCGCGACACGTGTCCGGCGTGCGGGTGCCGAAAACCCGCCTTCGCGGCAGGAATCACCCGATTCGGCGGTTTTCCGGCCGACGGCCTTTGACCGGCTGGCGCCACCTGTTACCGATGGCGAAGGCTTCACGGGATCGCGGAACCCATGTTCGATCTTCTCCTGTCGGGGTTCGTCACCCTCTTCGTCATCATCGATCCGCTCGGGCTGGTGCCGCTGTTCCTCGCCCTGACGCCGGAGATGAACGAGAAGGAGCGCCAGCGGACGGCGTTGCGCGCCTGCCTGATCGCCTTCGCGATCCTGACGATCTTCGCCCTCTTCGGCCTCGGTATCCTGCGCACGCTCGGCATCACGCTCGGCGCCTTCCGGGTCGCCGGTGGCCTGTTCCTGTTCTGGATCGCCTTCGAGCTGGTCTTCGAGAAACGCAATGAGCGCAAGCAGCGCAGCGCCAACGAGGCCGTGGACGATCCCGACGCCGCCGACGTCGCCGCCTTCCCGATGGCGATCCCGCTGATCGCCGGTCCGGGCGCCATCTCGGCGGTGATCCTGCTGTCCGGCTCGCTGCCCAGCCTCGGTGGTCAGGCGGCCCTGGTCGGAGTAATCTTCACGGCGCTCACCGTGAGCTTCGCCTTCCTTGCCCTCGCCCACCGGGTCGACCGGTTTCTCGGCGTCACCGGGCGCGCAGTGATCTCGCGGCTGCTCGGCGTTCTCCTGGCCGCCCTCGCCGTTCAGTTCGTCGCCGACGGCGCCGCCGAACTCATCCGCACCAGCCAGCAAGGCGCGACGGCCCTGAGCTGATCGCGACACGATGCCGGCAGGACGCCATGGCCCCGGCGCGTCATGCCGGGTGAAGCGCTCCGCAAACCGTCGCCACATGCCGTCCGCCCCATCCTGACAACGAAAAAGGGCACCCGGCTTTCGCCGGATGCCCTCTCATTCCGTGATCGGTTTGGCGATCAGAACGGGATTTCGTCGTCGAGGTCGCGGGACGAGCCGCCACCGCCGCCGCCATAGCCACGGTCGCCGCCGCCACCGCCGCCCTGCTCGATACGGCCACCGCCGCCGCCGCCGCGGTCATAACCGCCGCCGCCGCCAGCAGCGCCACCCCCGCCGCCGCCGCCTTCGTTGCGGCCATCGAGCATCTGCAGCTCGCCGCGGAATTTCTGCAGCACGACCTCGGTGGTGTAGCGCTTCTGGCCCGACTGGTCTTCCCAGCTGCGGGTCTGCAGGGCACCCTCGATATAGATCTTCGAGCCCTTCTTCAGGAACTGCTCGGCGACCTTCACCAGGTTCTCGTTGAAGATCACGACGTTGTGCCATTCGGTGCGCTCGCGACGCTCGCCCGACTGGCGGTCGCGCCAGGATTCCGAGGTCGCGATCCGCAGATTGACGACGGCGTCGCCGGAATTCAGGCGGCGGATCTCGGGATCGGCCCCGAGATTGCCCACCAGAATGACCTTGTTGACACTGCCTGCCATGACGAAACTCCAAATCTGAAAATCGGCGCGACCCTATCCGACCGCGCGGCTGGACGAAAGCAGCCCGGCCCCGTCGTCCACCGCCTTGTCCGCCGCCGCTGAACCGCGATCTTCGGGTGGCGCCATTGCGCAGGCTCGGCCTTGACTGGAACAAAAAAAGAACATCATCTGACCGGAGTCAAGCAGAACGGTTCGGACCCCGCCTTGGAAGAGTCCGGTCCCGCACCTAAGTAGGGTCCGTTTCCCACCCGCAAGGACTGCATTTCGCGTCATGGCCGAACTCAAGACGATCTCCATTCGCGGCGCGCGCGAACACAATCTCAAGAATGTCGACCTGGAGATTCCGCGCGACAAGCTGATCGTGATGACCGGCCTGTCGGGTTCGGGAAAGTCGTCGCTCGCTTTCGACACCATCTATGCCGAAGGCCAGCGCCGCTATGTCGAGAGCCTGTCCGCCTATGCGCGGCAGTTCCTCGAGATGATGCAGAAGCCCGATGTCGACCAGATCGAGGGCCTGTCGCCGGCCATCTCCATCGAGCAGAAGACGACCTCGAAGAACCCACGCTCGACCGTCGGCACGGTCACCGAGATCTACGATTACCTGCGCCTGCTCTTCGCCCGTGTCGGCGTGCCCTATTCGCCGGCCACCGGCCTGCCGATCGAGAGCCAGACCGTCAGCCAGATGGTCGACCGGGTCATGGCGCTGGAGGAAGGCACGCGGCTCTATTTGCTGGCGCCGATCGTGCGCGGCCGCAAGGGTGAGTACCGCAAGGAACTGGCCGAGCTGCAGAAGAAGGGTTTCCAGCGCGTCCGCATCGACGGCGAGTTCCACGACATCGCCGATGCTCCGGCACTGGACAAGAAGTACAAGCACGACATCGACGTGGTGGTCGACCGCATCGTCGTGCGTGACGACCTGTCGGCGCGGCTGGCCGATTCCATCGAGACCGCGCTGGGCCTCGCGGACGGTCTGGCGATCGCCGAATTCGCCGACGGCGTCGACGAGAACGGCCATGCCAAACAGCTCGTCTTCTCGGAAAAATTCGCCTGCCCGGTCTCCGGCTTCACCATCCCCGAGATCGAGCCGCGGCTGTTCTCCTTCAACAATCCCTTCGGCGCCTGCCCGCGCTGCGACGGCATCGGCTCGCAGCAGGCCGTCGACCCCAAGCTGGTCGTGCCGAACGACGCCCTGACGCTGAAGGGCGGCGCCATCGCGCCCTGGGCGAAATCCTCCTCGCCCTATTACGGCCAGACCCTCGATGCGCTCGGCCGGCAATACGGCTTCAAGCAGACCGATCGCTGGACCGACCTGTCCGAGGAGGCCCGCAACGCCATCCTCCACGGCACCGGCAAGCAGAAGATCGAGTTCCGCTACAATGACGGTTTGCGCTCCTACAAGACCACCAAGGTCTTCGAGGGCGTCGTCACCAATCTGGCGCGTCGCTGGAAGGAGACGGAATCGGCCTGGATGCGCGAGGAGATCGAGCGCTTCATGTCGGCGACCCCCTGCCCGGCCTGCAACGGCTACCGGCTGAAGCCCGAGGCGCTGGCGGTGAAGATCGCCGGCTGTCATGTCGGCGAGATCACCGAACAGTCGATCCGCGCGGCCGCCGGCTGGTTCGAGG
Organism: Aurantimonas sp. DM33-3; assembly: GCF_014334315.1. Lineage (NCBI taxonomy): Bacteria > Pseudomonadati > Pseudomonadota > Alphaproteobacteria > Hyphomicrobiales > Aurantimonadaceae > Aurantimonas > Aurantimonas sp. DM33-3. The sequence goes on from NZ_JACSGS010000001.1 coordinate 406,465, forward strand.
AGCTGCCGTCAAAGCTCACCGACAAGCAGAACGAGATCGCCGTCCGCATTCTCAAGGAGATCCGTGAGCGCCTGCGCTTCCTCAACGATGTCGGCCTCGACTATCTGACCCTGTCGCGGGCGTCGGGCACGCTGTCGGGCGGCGAGAGCCAGCGCATCCGGCTCGCCTCCCAGATCGGCTCTGGACTGACCGGCGTTCTCTATGTCCTGGACGAGCCCTCGATCGGACTGCACCAGCGCGACAATGCGCGGCTTTTGGAAACGCTGAAGCATCTGCGCGACATCGGCAACACCGTGATCGTCGTCGAGCATGACGAGGACGCGATCCTCACAGCCGACCATGTCGTCGATATCGGTCCGGCCGCCGGCGTCCATGGTGGCGAGATCATTGCCGCCGGCACGCCCGGCGAGGTCATGGCCAATCCGCGCTCGCTGACCGGTCGCTATCTGTCGGGCGATCTCGGTGTGCCGGTGCCCGAGAAGCGCCGCAAGCCGCAGAAGGGCAAGCAGCTCAAGGTCGTCGGCGCGCGCGGTAACAATCTCAAGAACGTCTCGGCCGAGATCCCGCTCGGCCTGTTCAACTGCGTCACCGGCGTATCGGGCGGCGGCAAGTCCACCTTCCTGATCGAGACGCTATACAAGGCGGCCTCGCGGCGCATTTCCAACGGTCGCGACATTCCCGCCGAGCACGACCGGGTCGAGGGGCTGGAGCATCTCGACAAGGTCATCGACATCGACCAGTCGCCCATCGGCCGGACGCCGCGCTCGAACCCGGCGACCTATACCGGCGCCTTCACGCCGATCCGCGACTGGTTCGCCGGCCTGCCCGAAGCCAAGGCCCGCGGCTACCAGCCCGGCCGCTTTTCGTTCAACGTCAAGGGCGGCCGCTGCGAGGCGTGCCAGGGCGACGGCGTCATCAAGATCGAGATGCACTTCCTGCCCGACGTCTACGTCACCTGCGACGTCTGCCACGGCAAGCGCTACAATCGCGAGACGCTGGAGGTCACCTTCAAGGAGAAGTCGATCGCCGACGTTCTCGACATGACGGTCGAGGAAGGCGTCGACTTCTTCGCCGCTGTCCCGGTCGTGCGCGACAAGCTGGCGACACTGAAGGAGGTCGGGCTCGGCTACATCAAGGTCGGCCAGCAGGCGACCACCCTGTCGGGCGGCGAGGCGCAGCGCGTCAAGCTGGCCAAGGAGCTGTCGCGCAAGGCGACCGGCCGCACGCTCTATATCCTCGACGAGCCGACCACCGGTCTGCATTTCCACGACGTCGCCAAGCTTCTGGAAGTGCTGCACGACCTCGTCGATCGCGGCAACACGATCGTCGTCATCGAGCACAATCTCGAGGTCATCAAGACCGCCGACTGGGTCGTCGACATCGGACCCGAGGGCGGCGATGGCGGCGGCGAGATCGTCGCCACCGGCACGCCCGAGGACGTGGTCAAGGTCGAGCGCTCCTATACCGGCCATTTCCTGCGCGAGCTGCTGGAGCGGCGGCCGGGCATCAAGCGCGAGGCGGCCGAATAGCGGCCGCGGCTGAGAGGGGACCGACATGGCAGGACGCGGAACGATCCGCACGGGCATCGGCGGCTGGACCTTCGAGCCCTGGGAAGGAAGCTTCTACCCGGACAACCTGCGGAAGAAGCGTCAGCTCGAATATGCCGCATCGAAGCTGAAAACGATCGAGGTCAATGGCACCTTCTACCGGAGCCAGAGGCCGGAGACCTTCGCCAAATGGGCGAGCGAGGCGCCAGAGGGCTTCATCTTCTCGCTGAAGGCGCCGCGCTATGCGGTGAACCGCAAGGTCCTGGCCGAGGGCGGCGATTCCATCCAGCGCTTCGTGGACTCAGGCATCGCCGAACTCGGCGACAAGCTGGGACCGCTGCTGTGGCAACTGGCCGCCACCAAGCAGTTCGACCCGGACGATTTCGGCGCCTTCCTGAAACTGCTGCCGGCCAAGGCCGGCGGCATCGCCCTGCGCAATGTCGTGGAACTGCGTCACGAGAGCTTTGCCTGCCCGCAGGTCGTGCAGATGTGCCGCGAAGCCGGCGTTGCCATCGTCTATGCCGAGAGCGCCGACTACCCCGAGATCGCTGACGTCACCGCCGATTTCGTCTATGCCCGGCTGCAGAAGGCCGACGCCGGGATCGCGACCGGCTATCCGGCGGACGCGCTCGACGCCTGGGCGGAGCGCGCCAGGCAATGGGCATCGGGCGGCCAGCCCGCCGACCTGCCGCGGCACGATCCGAAGACGGTCGCGGCGGAGACACCGCGCGACGTCTTCCTCTATTTCATCCGCGAGGGTAAAGTCCGCGCGCCGCAGGCCGCGATGGCGTTGCAGGAGCGCCTGGACGACTGAGCCGTCGCGGCAGGCGCCATTTTCGTTGTCGTGAGGGCCACGCGCTCCGGTCCGTCAGGCTGACAGTTCCGCCGCCAGTTCCGCATGGACCCGCGGCAGCATCGGCGCCAGATCCTCGGCGATCAGGCCCGGCCCGAAATGCTCGGCCGCGCGGCCATGCATCCAGACCCCGGCGCAGGCAGCCTCGAAGCTCGGCGCGCCCTGCGCCAGTTGCGCGGCGACGATTCCGGACAGAACATCGCCGCTGCCGGCGGTCGCCAGCCATGGCGTACCGTTGGCATTGATCGCGGCCCGCCCGTCCGGGGCCGCGATGACCGTATCGCGCCCCTTCAGGATGATGACGGCGCCGGCGCGTCGGGCCGCGCTCCGCGTCCGCTCCAGCTTTGACAGTCTTTCGTCGCCCGCAAGGTCGGGAAACAGCCGCTTGAACTCGCCGGCATGGGGCGTCAGCACCAGCGGCGTCCCGTCGTCGCGCGTCGCCTCCTTGGCCGCAGCAAACAGCGTTTCCGGTTCGTCCTGGAACGACGTGATCCCGTCGGCATCGAGCACCAGCCGCCGCCCCGCCGCGAGAACCGCACTGGCGTAGCGGCGCGCGTCCTCGCCGATCCCGAAGCCGGGTCCGAGCACGAAGGCATTGGTGCGCGCATCGCTTAAGAGTGCGTCGAGATCCGCGGCGTCGTTGCAGCGTTCCAGCATGATCGCGGTCAGATGCGCGGCATGGGCCATCAGCGCCGAGCCCGGCGCATAGACGGTGACGAGCCCTGCCCCGCCGCGCAGCGCCGCCATGGCGGCCAGCCGGGCCGCCCCGGTCCGGACCATGCCGCCGGAAAACACCACGGCATGGCCGCGATCGTATTTATGACCGGCATCGCGCGGCGATGTCGCCGGGTTGCGGAACAGGCCCGGCGCGTTGGCAAAAACCTGCGGCGCGATCACGTCGAGGACGGCGTCGGAGATGCCGATGTCGGCAACGACCACGCGGCCGCAGGCGCTCCGGCCCGGCTCCAGCAGATGGCCCGGCTTTCGCCGGAAGAACGTCACCGTAAGATCAGCCCGGAGCGCCGTGCCCAGCGGCTCGCCGCTCGCACCGGAAATACCGGACGGCAGATCGATGGCGACGAGCGGTATCTTCGCGGCGTTCACTGCCGCGATGGCCCGCGCCGCTTCCCCCTCCACGGGGCGCGCCAGCCCGGCGCCGAACAGACCGTCGACGACGAGGTCGAAACCGCCGTCCGGGGCAAAGGCCTCGAGCTTCTGCCACGGGCCGCCATAGCCGGCGGCCGCCAGTGCCGCATCGCCGTTGAGCGCATCCGGCGCGACGTGGCTGTAGACCGTCGGCTCGCAGCCGGCCTCGCTCAAGAGCCGCGCGGCGGCCCAGGCATCGCCGCCATTGTTGCCGGGACCGGCCAGCACCGCGATGCGCCGCGCCTTCGGGAAGGATCGGCGGATGGCCCCCGCCACCGCGGCCGCCGCCCGCTCCATCAATGCGATCCCGGTCATGCCGCCGGCGATCGTCAGACGGTCGGCTTCAGCCATCTGCACCGGGTCGAGCAGCGCCAGATCATGTGCAGCAAATTTCGTCATGGAGTGTGCCTAATAAATGGACATTCTGATCACGGGATGTGCAGTCTGGGTGACATGGCAGGTGCCCTCGTGTAGCCATTCCGAGCACAGAGCAATCGGCGCTCCTGGAGGCATCCGCCGTGGATCATAGGACAGGAGGGCGCCGGTAACCGAAATTTCCGCTTTCCCGATCGTTCCGGTGGACTATTTCGAAGCGTTCACCGTAGGAGGTCGTCTTTGGCACGCGACCTGCTACAGCGGGTTCGACGGGCCGGCGGCCCGTGACGGGGACAACGTCGAGAAGGAATGTCGATGAAGAAGGTTGAGGCCATCATCAAGCCCTTCAAGCTGGATGAGGTGAAGGAGGCCCTGCAGGAAGTGGGGCTTCAGGGCATCACCGTCACAGAGGCCAAGGGATTCGGCCGGCAGAAGGGCCATACGGAACTCTACCGCGGGGCCGAATACGTCGTCGATTTTCTGCCGAAGGTGAAGGTCGAGATCGTCCTTGCGGACGAGACCGTCGCTGCCGCCGTGGAAGCCATCCGCAAGGCGGCCCAGACCGGCCGCATCGGCGATGGCAAGATCTTCGTCTCCAACATCGAGGAAGCGATCCGCATCCGGACCGGCGAAGCCGGCACCGACGCGATCTGATCCAGCAGCTTCCCACACACAGTCTCAGAGTTCGATAATAGGAAGGACCGCCATGACGAGCGCCAACGACATCCTGAAGCAGGTCAAGGACAACGACGTGAAATTCGTCGACCTGCGCTTCACCGACCCCAAGGGCAAGTCCCAGCACGTGACCATGGACGTCACCCTGGTCGACGAGGACCTGTTCTCCGAGGGCACGATGTTCGACGGTTCGTCGATCGCCGGCTGGAAGGCGATCAACGAGTCCGACATGGTTCTCATGCCGGATCCCGAGACGGCCTACATGGACCCGTTCTTCGCTCAGTCGACCATGGCGATCGTCTGCGACATTCTCGACCCGGTCTCCGGCGAGGCCTACAACCGCGACCCGCGCTCGACCGCCAAGAAGGCCGAGGCCTATCTGACCCAGTCGGGCACCGGCGACACGGCGTTCTTCGGTCCGGAAGCCGAGTTCTTCATCTTCGACGACGTCCGCTACAAGGCCGACCCGTACAACACCGGCTTCAAGCTCGACTCCACCGAGCTGCCGTCGAATGACGACGCCGAGTACGAGACCGGCAATCTCGGCCACCGTCCGCGCATCAAGGGCGGCTACTTCCCGCTGCCCCCGATCGATTCCTGCCAGGACATGCGCTCGGAAATGCTCACCGTCATGGCCGAGATGGGCGTCGCGGTCGAGAAGCATCACCACGAGGTCGCCGCGGCCCAGCACGAGCTTGGCATCAAGTTCGACACGCTGACCCGCAACGCCGACAAGATGCAGATCTACAAATACGTCATCCACCAGGTGGCGAACGCCTACGGCAAGACGGCAACCTTCATGCCGAAGCCGGTCTTCGGCGACAACGGCTCGGGCATGCACGTCCACCAGTCGATCTGGAAGAACGGCAAGCCGACCTTCGCCGGCGACGAATATGCCGGTCTGTCGGAGAGCGCGCTGTTCTACATCGGCGGCATCATCAAGCACGCCAAGGCCCTGAACGCCTTCACCAACCCGTCGACCAACTCGTTCAAGCGCCTGGTCCCGGGTTACGAGGCTCCGGTGCTGCTGGCCTATTCGGCCCGCAACCGCTCGGCGTCCTGCCGCATCCCGTTCGGCCAGTCGCCGAAGGCCAAGCGCGTCGAGGTCCGCTTCCCCGATCCGACCGCCAATCCGTATCTCGCCTTCGCGGCGATGCTGATGGCCGGCCTCGACGGCATCAAGAACAAGATCCATCCGGGCTCCGCCATGGACAAGGACCTGTACGACCTGCCGCCGGAAGAGCTGAAGGAAATCCCGACGGTCTGCCGCTCGCTGCGCGAGGCGATGGAAGCGCTGGATACCGACCGCGACTTCCTCAAGGCCGGCGGCGTCTTCGACGACGACCAGATCGACGCCTTCATCGACCTGAAAATGGCCGAGGTCCTGCGTTTCGAGATGACCCCGCATCCGGTCGAGTTCGACATGTACTACTCGGTCTGATCCGAACCGGTCGCCGGCTGCCGGCGGCGACCATCGGGTCTTCACGGACCGAACGGGAGGGGGTGCCATCGGCGCCCCCTTTTTGTTGAGGCGAAACCGGTGGCCACCGCGGTGGGACTTCCATGGCGCGCCGCCTGGCGCCCGTTGCCATCTCTCTGGCTTCCCGCGTACGCCCGCAGCGCCGGAAACCGTGGATAAATCCGACAATCGGCGCTTTCCCTGCCAGCGGCAGGACCGGGCGCTTGAAGAACATTTCGTGAAAGTATAGGCATCACGGCATGGTTTACGAGCGCTCGACCCCAACGACGCGCGTCATGTGGCGATCCGCCAGGGAGTTCGCCGCGCGATGAGCGACGATCTGTTTTCCGGCAACGCCGCGCGCCAGCCGCGAGCGCCGAAGCCCAGCGCCAAGCCGCGCCCGGCAGCCAATCTCCAGGAACCGGCCGAATACACCGCGGCGGACATCGAGGTCCTCGAAGGGCTCGAGCCGGTCCGGCGGCGTCCCGGCATGTATATCGGCGGCACCGACGAAAAGGCGCTGCATCACCTCTTCGCCGAGGTCATCGACAATTCGATGGACGAGGCGACCGCGGGGCATGCCAATTTCATCGAGGTGGCGCTGGAAGCCGACGGCACCCTGTCGGTCGCCGACAACGGGCGCGGCATCCCCATCGATCCGCACCCCAAATATCGCGACAAGTCGGCGCTCGAAGTCATCATGACGACGCTGCATGCAGGCGGTAAGTTCGATTCCAAGGTCTACGAGACCTCCGGCGGCCTGCACGGCGTCGGCGTGTCCGTCGTCAACGCCCTGTCCGAGACGCTTGAGGTCGAGGTCGCCCGCAACCGCAGGCTCTACCGCCAGACCTATTCGCGCGGCCACGCCCAGACCGGGCTGGAGGAAATCGGCGACGTCCAGAACCGCCGCGGCACTCGGATCCGGTTCCGGCCCGATCCGGAGATCTTCGGCGCCGGCGCCCGCTTCCGTCCCGAACGGCTGCTCGCGATGGCGCGGTCCAAGGCCTATCTCTTCGGCGGCGTCGAGATCCGCTGGGCCTGCGACCCGTCGCTCCTGCCGGTCGACGGCAGCGTGCCCTCCCGCGACACGTTCCACTTCCCCGGCGGCCTGAAGGACTATCTCGACGGCACGCTCGACAAGCAGGGCCGCGTCACCTCGCAGATCTTCGCCGGTCGCACCGAGAAGGTCTCCGGCCACGGCGCGGTCGAATGGGCGGTGAGCTGGACCGCCGACGACGGCTTCGTCCGCTCCTACTGCAACACCATCCCGACGCCGGAGGGCGGCACCCACGAAGCGGGCCTCCGCTCGGTGCTGCTGCGCGGCCTCAAGGCCTTCGCCGAAGTGTCCGGCAACAAGCGTGCCGCGGTGATCACCGGCGACGACATCATGCTGACGGCGTCGGCCATGCTGTCGGTCTTCATCCGCGAGCCGGAATTCGTCGGCCAGACCAAGGACCGGCTGGCCACGGCCGAGGCCCAGCGTATCGTCGAGCAGTCGATGCGCGATTCCTTCGACATCTGGCTCGCCTCCTCGCCGCAGGACGCCGCGCGGCTGATCGACTGGGTGGTCGAGCGTGCCGACGAACGCCTGCGTCGCCGCCAGGAAAAGGAAGTCAGCCGCAAGAGCGCGACCCGCAAGCTGCGCCTGCCCGGCAAGCTGGCCGACTGCTCCCAGAGCGGTTCGGTCAATGCCGAGATCTTCATCGTCGAGGGCGATTCCGCTGGCGGTTCCGCCAAGCAGGCCCGCGACCGCAAGGTGCAGGCGATCCTGCCTTTGCGCGGCAAGATCCTGAACGTCGCCTCGGCGGGGCGCGAGAAGTTCGGCGCCAACCAGCAGCTCGCCGATCTCATCCAGGCTTTGGGCTGCGGCACGCGGTCGAAATACCGCGAAGAGGACCTGCGCTACGAGCGCGTGATCATCATGACCGACGCCGACGTCGACGGCGCGCATATCGCCTCGCTGCTGATCACCTTCTTCTACCAGGAGATGCCGGAGCTCATCCGCGGCGGTCATCTCTTCCTCGCCGTGCCGCCGCTCTACAAGCTGACCCAGGGCGGTAAGACCGCCTATGCCCGCGACGATGCCGACCGCGAGCGCCTGATCGCCCGCGACTTCAAGGGCCGCGGCAAGGTCGAGATCTCGCGCTTCAAGGGTCTCGGCGAGATGCTGCCCGCGCAGCTCAAGGAAACCACCATGGACCCGCGCAAGCGCACGCTGCTGCGCGTCCACATGGACGAAACGCCCGAAGCCGGCACCTCCGGTGCGGTCAATGCGCTGATGGGCAACAAGCCCGAGGCGCGCTTCCGCTTCCTGCAGGACCGCGCCGCCTTCGTCGAGGATCTGGACATCTGACGGGCACGCCCCGTAAGAGAGCGACCAGATCCGGCACAGGGAGTCCGAAGATGGTCATTCGTTCCGCAAGCAACTTCGCCGGCGTCAGCCTGGCGGCCCTCATGATGGTCCAGAGCGCGGCTCTAGCGCAGGCGACCGACGCCGCTCCCGCCGCGGCCCCGGCTGCCGAGCAGGCCGCCCCGGCTGCCACCAGCGAAGCCGCACCCGCGACCGTTGCACCGGCAGCTGGCGGCGCCAACGATCCGGCGGCCGCTGCCGAAGCGCTCTCGCCGCTGATCGAGGACGTGCAGATCGTCGGTCCGTGGTCGGACGGCGACGTCCAGGGCGTCTGGCGCACGATCATGGTCCAGTCCCCGGCCGACGAGACGGACTACCATTTCTTCGTCCAGCAGCTCGAAGGCAGCGGCACCAACCTGACGCTGCGCTCCAGCACCGAGATCCGGGAACTCAACCAGATTGAGGGCGCCGTCGTCGGCTACCGGGCCGACGAGCCCAGCGAGACCGAGCCCAACAGCCTGTCGCTGTTCTTCGATCTCCTGCCCTCGGATGGCGAGATCGCCGAAACCTACGAGCTGCACTTCTTCCCGGACCAGCCCTACATGTTCGGCCCGGCGACCAACTGAGCCGACCCGCTCAGCCTGCGGCCGCCATTATGAGGCTGCGCCGAAGGATCTCGCTGGTGCGGTCCGGCCGCTCCATCGTCACCATGTGCCCGGTCGCCGGCAGCATCTCCAGCTGCGCGCCCGGGATCGCCGCGGCCATTTCGCGCGCACGCTCCGGCGGGATGATCGCATCCGCCTCCCCGGCGACGACCGTCACCGGAACATGGATCGTCGGAAGCCGGTCGCTCTGGTCCGGCCGGTCGATGATCGCCTGCTGCTGGCGAACAAAACCTTCGACACCGATCGCCGCGGCCATTTGAACGATGCGCTCCCTGAGCGTCGCGCTCGTCGTCTCCGGCGCGACGAGGCGCTCGCACAGCAGACGCGCCACCGGCTCGATCCCCTGCTCCCGTGCCGTATCGATGAGCTGGTGGCGCATGGCGGTCTGCTCGGGCGTGTCGGCGCGGTGGCTCGTCGCCATCAGCGCCGCGGCCAGCACGCGCTCCGGCGCCAGTCGCAGCACCTCGAGCGCGACGTAGCCGCCCATGGAGAGACCGCAGAGCGCGAACTTGTCGGGTGCATCGGCCAGGAGCCGCTCCGCCATGGCGGTGACCGACGCGTCGCGCGTGGTATCGGCAATCCGGATCGGATGTCCGGCCAGAGCCGCGATCTGATCGCGATACAGGTCATCGGTGCACAACAAGCCCGGAATCATGACAATTGATACGAAATTCACGATTTCTGCCCTGTAAATCCCGTTGAAAAGCCCCATTTGGGGCGTATCGGTTGACTCGCGCTCGTGCTCGCCCTATCGCCCCCATGAGATGGGCTTTCAAACGCTACCGAACGCAACCTCCCATTTACCCAAGAGAACAGCTAGCTTGAAACTCTTTTCCGAACTCGGCCTGAGCGCCAAGGTTCTGGCTGCCGTACATGCAGCCGGATACAATGAACCGACGCCGATTCAGGAACAGGCCATTCCGCATGCGCTTGAGCGCCGCGATGTCCTGGGAATTGCGCAGACGGGAACCGGCAAGACCGCGTCCTTCGTCCTGCCGATGTTGACCATGCTCGAGAAGGGTCGCGCGCGGGCCCGCATGCCCCGCACCCTGATTATCGAGCCGACGCGCGAACTCGCTGCACAGGTCGCCGAATCCTTTACCCGCTACGGTCTCGACCAGAAGCTCAATGTCGCGCTGCTGATCGGTGGCGTCTCCTTCGCGGATCAGGATCGCAAGATTGACCGCGGCGCCGACGTCCTGATCGCCACGCCGGGCCGCCTGCTCGACCATTTCGAGCGCGGCAAGCTGCTGATGACCGCGGTGGAAGTGCTCGTCATCGACGAAGCCGACCGCATGCTGGACATGGGCTTCATCCCGGACATCGAGCGGATCTGCAAGCTGTTGCCGGTCTCGCGTCAGACCCTGTTCTTCTCGGCCACCATGCCGCCGGAGATCACCCGCCTCACCGAGCAGTTCCTGCAGAACCCGGTTCGCGTCGAAGTCGCCAAGCCGGCCTCGGCCGCGCTGACCGTGACGCAGCGCCTGGTCGCCACCAAGAAGGACGACTTCGAGAAGCGCGATACGTTGCGCCGGGTCATCCGCGACCAGACCGAACTCACCAACGCCATCATCTTTTGCAACCGCAAGCGGGACGTGGCGACACTGTTCCGCTCGCTGGAGCGCCACGGCTTTTCCGCCGGCGCGCTGCATGGCGACATGGACCAGCGTTCGCGCACCGCGATGCTGCAGGGCTTCCGCGACAACAAGATCCAGCTGCTGGTCGCCTCCGACGTCGCCGCGCGCGGCCTCGACATTCCGGCCGTCAGCCACGTCTTCAATTTCGACGTGCCGATCCATGCCGAGGACTATGTCCATCGCATCGGCCGCACCGGCCGGGCCGGACGCTCGGGCGCAGCCTTTACCCTGGCGACCAAGGCCGACAAGAAGCATCTCGACGCCATCGAGAAGCTGATCGGCAACGAGATCGAATGGCTCGGCGAGCCGGTCAGCGCCGTTTCCGACGACGAGACCAGCGAGAAGCCGGCCCGTCGCAGCGGCAGCGGCCGTCGCTCGGGGTCCTCGACGCGTCGTCGCGGTGCTGCTGCTGCAGCGGAGCCGGCAAGCGAGACGGCGCCGGAACAGGCGGTCGAAGCGGAACCGGCCGTGGTTCGCGCCGAAGCCGGCGAGCTGGATGTGCCCGTCGAGGCGATCACGCGCGATGCTCCGGTCGAAACCGTCGAAGAGGATGTGGCACCGGTCCAGAAGCCGAGCCGCAGCCGTGCAGCCTCCAGCGATCGGGCGCGCCCCGCCGCATCGTCCTCTCGGACCCGTGGTGCTAAGCCCGCCGCGCCGCGTGGCGGCCGCAACGACGACAACGGCAAGTCGCCCGTTGGTTTCGGCGACGATATTCCCGCCTTCATGCTGATCGGGACCGGCACCTGACGGTGCCGGCCTGACCCGCTCTCAGCGCTGAAACGAAACGCCGGATGCATGCTCGCTCATCCGGCGTAATTCTGTCCGGGCCTGCTTGGTGATGTCCATGGTCAGCGACACGGCGCCGTCCTCGCGGTCGTCGCGCGCCGTCACCGTGGCGTTCTCGTAGATCCACGGCACGAACCCCATGGCATCGGGCGCCACGTCCACGGTCAGCGTCACCGTGCCGCCGCCGATCCGCCGCTCGATATCGACCAGCAGCGTGTCCACGCCGAAGCCGGTCACCGCCGACACGACATGCACGGCGTCCGTATCCGGCAGGCTCTCGCGCATCGTCGACAGATGCTGGAGGCCGGCCTCGTCGAGCAGGTCCACCTTGTTCCAGATATCGACCACGTGGTCGCTGTCATCGACATCGATGTCGAGGTCGCGCAGGATCTTGCGCACGTCCTCGGCCTGGGCCAGCGTGTCGGGATCGGCCACGTCGCGCACATGCAGCACGATGTCGGCCTCGATCACCTCTTCCAGCGTCGCCCGGAAAGCCGCCACCAGATGCGTCGGCAGGTCCGAGACGAAGCCCACCGTGTCCGAGAACAGGATCTCTGTGCCGTGCGGCAGCGTCGTGCGACGGAGGGTCGGATCAAGCGTGGCGAAGAGCAGATCCTTCGCCATCACGTCGGCGCCGGTCAGCCGGTTGAACAGCGTCGACTTGCCGGCGTTGGTATAGCCGACGAGGGCGACAACGGGATGCGGCGCCTTCTTGCGCTGGGCGCGGTGAAGCTGCCGGGTCCGCCGGACCTGTTCCAGGTCCTTTTCGAGCCGCTTGATCTTCTCCTGAAGCTGCCGCCGGTCGGATTCGATCTGGGTCTCGCCCGGACCGCCGAGGAAGCCGGCACCACCGCGCTGACGCTCCAGATGGGTCCAGCTGCGCACGAGCCGGCCGCGCTGATAGTTCAGATGCGCGAGTTCGACCTGCAGGCGGCCTTCCTTGGTGCGCGCCCGCTCGCCGAAGATCTCGAGAATGAGACCGGTCCGGTCGAGAACCTTGACGTTCAGCTCACGTTCCAGGTTGCGTTGCTGCACCGGGGTGAGCGGATGGTCGAACACGACCAGCCCGATCTCCTCGCCGGCGATCACGCCTTTCATTTCCTCGACCTTGCCGGTGCCGATCAGCGTCGCCGGACGCGGCCGCTGGCCGCTGACGATACCGCTGGCGACAATGTCGAGCCCGATGGCGGCGGCGAGGCCCATGGCCTCGGCGAGGCGCGCGTCGTGGCTCCGGCGCGGCGCCTCGACCGCGCCCGCCACATCGTCCTGCACCGGATATTGCTTGAACACGGGGACGTAGACCGCCGCCCGCGTCGGAACGGTCTTGTGTTCGATCGGGCCTCGCGGCCCCACTTCTCTATGTTCGGCCAATCAGTCTTTCCTGTCTTCGTCGCTGCCATCGTACATGTGCACGGGCTGGGACGGCATGATGGTGGAGATCGCGTGCTTGTAGACCAGCTGGGAATGCCCGTCGCGGCGCAGCAGCACGCAGAAATTGTCGAAGGAGGTGACGACGCCGGTCAGCTTGACGCCGTTGACCAAAAAGATCGTCAGCGAAATCTTCTGCTTGCGGACGGTGTTGAGAAAGAGATCCTGAAGGTTCTGCGTGCGTTCGGCCATGTGGTCCTTGTCCTGTTCTTATTGGCGTCGGCTGAACCGGTCTTCGCCGGTCGTTCCGCGCATTGTCTTGCACCCGTCGACCCGGGCAATACGGCTTTGTCGTCTCTCGCAAGTCTCGCCGCCGGACCTGCGGATGCTCACCTCTCCTGCGCGCAGAATCTGACAAGCCGGCGGTGGCCGGCTCTGCCGCAAGGAGAACTCCCTTCGGACATGACACCGGCTCAGGCCAGACATCAAGCGCAGTCAGGCTCTCACGCCGACATTTATGTCGGCGCGGCTGCGCGCAACAGGGGGCGTCCTGCGCCGATCAGAAGAATTCGAGGCTGACCCGGAAGAGCTGCTCGACATGACGAACCGCACCGGCGGCAGCGAAGATCACCACCCGGTCCTTCGCCTTGATCTTGGTCTGACCGTCCGGGCGCACGAACTGGCCGTTGCGATAGATCGCGCCGACCCGCAGATTGTGCGGAAGGTTCAGGTCGCGCAGCGGCGTGCCGACCAGGGGCGAGGTTTCCAGTGCTTCGGCCTCGATCGCTTCGGCCAGGCCGTTCTGGATCGAGTGCACGGCGCGGATGCGTCCCCGGCGCACATGCTGCAGCACGCGCGAGATCGTCACCGAACGCGGATTGATGAAGGCATCGATGCCCAGCGTGCGGGTGAAGGTCTGGTAGTCGGGGTCGTTCAGCAGCGCGAGATTGCCCTTGCAGCCCAGCCGCTTGGCCATGACGCTGGAGAGGATGTTCACCTTGTCGTCATTGGTCAGCGCGACGAGGAGATCGGCCTCGGCGATGTCGGCCTCGTTGAGGATCGTCTGGTCGAGGCCGCTGCCATGCAGGACGATGGTGCGCTTCAGGCTGTCGGCGATAGTCACCGCCCGCTCGTGCTTGGTCTCGAGCACGCGGATCTTGGCGCCAAGGCTGCGCTTTTCCATCTGCTGGGCGACGTAGAAACCGATATTGCCGCCGCCGACGATGACGATGCGCCCGGCTTCCGGCTCCTCGTGGCCGAACAGGCCCAGCGTCCGCTTCACATGGCTGCGCTCCGCCACGACATAGGCGATGTCGCCGGCCACCATCTGGTCCGACGAGGCCGGCACGAACAGCTTGTCGCCGCGCAGGATGCCGACGACGGTCGCCTTCAGGTCGGGAAACAGATCGGTGAGCTGGGCGAGCGGCGTGTCGACCACCGGGCAGTCGTCCCGGCACTCGATGGCGACCATGGCGATGCTGTCGTCGGCGAACCGCACGACGTCCATGGCGCCCGGCAGCGCGATCCGGCGCAGCGCCATCTCGCCGACCTCGACTTCCGGCGAAATGATCACGTCGATGGGCATGTTGTCGGTCGAGAACAGATCCTGCCAGTGCGAGCGCAGATAGCTCTGCGAGCGGATGCGGGCGATCTTGGTGGGCACGTTGAACAGCGAGTGGGCCACCTGGCAGGCCACCATGTTCACCTCGTCGTGCAGCGTCACGGCGATGATCATGTCCGCCTGCTCGGCGCCGGCCTCGGCCAGCACGTCCGGATGGGCGCCGTGGCCGACGAAGCCCCGTGCATCGAGATTGTCGCGGATGTTCTGGACAAGCGAACGGGAGGTGTCGATCACCGAGACGTCGTTGCGCTCGGAGGCCAGCCGTTCGGCAATGCCGTACCCGACCTGGCCTGCACCACAGATCACGACTCTCATCCGTTCCGCCCTTCAAACGCCGAACTCTTCAGAGCCGCGTTCCTAATGCTTCGCGAAGACAAGCGCAAAGGCTGCTCGCTGCACCCTGCCCGCCCGTCCGGCATCGACGGGCCTCGCGGGGCGGACCGCCGGAGCGGAGAGCCTAGATGCCGAGCGACTTCAGCTTGCGATGCAGTGCCGAGCGTTCCATGCCGACGAATTCCGCGGTGCGCGAGATATTGCCGCCGAAGCGATTGATCTGCGCCACCAGATATTCCTTCTCGAACACCTCGCGCGCGTCGCGCAGCGGCAGGGCCAGGATCTGTCCGTCCGACTGGCTCGGGGTCTGCGGCAGCATCTCGCCGACCTCGCGCGGCAGCATATCGGCCGAGATCGTCGTCTCGGCGTCGCCCTCGCGCGACAGGATCATCAGCCGCTCGACATTGTTGCGGAGCTGGCGGACGTTGCCCGGCCACTCGCTGGACTGCAGCACCGCCATGGCCTCCGGGCTGATCGCCCGCGGCTTGATGCCGGTCTGCTCGCTGATCTGCGTCATGAACGCTTCGATCAGCAGCGGGATGTCCTGGCGCCGTTCGGCAAGCGGGGGAACCTGAACCGGGACCACGGCGAGGCGATGGTACAGATCCTCGCGGAAGGCACCCTCGGCGATCATCGATTCCAGATTCTGGGCCGTCGACGAGACGATGCGGACATCGACCTTCACGCGCTTCGAGCCGCCGACCCGCTCGAAGGTCTGTTCGGTCAGCACCCGCAGGATCTTGTTCTGGGTTTCGCGCGGCATGTCCCCGACCTCGTCGAGGAACAGGACGCCGCCATGGGCCTCCTCCAGCGCGCCGACCTTGCGCTCGACGCCGGGAGGCGCCTCGGTGCCGAAGAGCTCGACCTCCATGCGATCGGGCGTGATCGCCGCGGCGTTCAGCGCGACGAAGGGCGCATCCGCCCGTGCCGACCCGGCATGGATCGCCCGCGCGACCATTTCCTTGCCGGACCCCGACGCGCCGAGGATCATCACGCGGCTGTTGGTCGGCGCAACGCGCTCGATCAGCGTGCGCAGCTGGTTCATCGGATGCGACTTGCCGATCAGCTCGGCGAAGTCGGACGAGCGCCGGCGCAGTTCGGAAACCTCGCGCTTGAGCTTGGAATTCTCCAGCGCCCGCTCGGCCACCAGGATCAGGCGATCGGCCTTGAACGGCTTCTCGATGTAGTCATAGGCACCGCGCCGGATGGCCGAGACGGCGGTCTCGATATTACCGTGACCGGAGATCATCACCACCGGCACTTCGGGATGCTGCGCCTTGATGGCGTCGAGCAGGTCGAGGCCGTCGAGGCGGCTGCCCTGCAACCAGATGTCGAGGAAGACCAGGCGCGGCACGCGCTCGGCGATCGACTGCAACGCGGCGTCCGATCCCCCCGCGGTCCGGGTCTCGTGCCCCTCGTCCTCGAGGATTCCCGCCACCAGTTCGCGGATGTCGGCTTCGTCGTCGACGATCAGGATGTCCGATGCCATCGATCTCACCAATCCTTTCTCATGTCCCGGCATTCTCCCGGATGTCCGCGTCTGCAAAGCCATCCGCCGGCAGGGTGATGCGGACCATCGCCCCCTGCGGCTGATCGGGCGCGTCGTCGAGTTCGATCGTCCCGCCGTGTTCCTCGATGATCTTCCGCACGATGGCGAGGCCCAGCCCGGTCCCCTTCTCGCGCGTGGTCATGTAGGGCTCCAGAAGCCGATCTCGATCCTCCCGGGGAAATCCCCGGCCATTGTCGCTGATCTCGACCAGATGCCGCTCTCGGCCCGGCACGGCCCGGATGCGGATCCGGCCATCGGCGACCTCGGCGGTCTCGAGCGATTCCACCGCATTCTTGACGAGATTTCCGAAGGCCTGGGAGAGCAGGCGAATATCGTAGGAGCCCAGCAGCGGCTCGTCGGGAATCTCGGCAACGAACGAAATACCGTGATCCCCCATTTCCCGCATGAACACCGCTTCCCGCAACGCTTCGCGCAGGTCCTTTGGTTCCATGCGCGGCTTCGGCATGCGGGCGAAGGTGGAGAATTCGTCCACCATCCGGCCGATGTCGGAGACCTGCCGGATGATCGTCTCGATGCACCGGTCGAAGACCTCGCGGTCGTCCTCGATTCGCTTGCCGTAGCGCCGCCGGATGCGCTCGGCGGAAAGCTGGATCGGGGTCAGCGGGTTCTTGATCTCATGCGCGATGCGCCTTGCGACATCGGCCCAGGCTGAGGATCGCTGCGCGTCGACGAGATCGGTGATGTCGTCGATCGTCACGACGCTGGAACGCGCGCCCTCGCTCTCCTCGGACGAGGTGATGCGGATGGCCAGGACACGCTCGCGATCGCGGATGCGCAGCTTCACCTGCTCCTGGAATTCGGGGCGCGAGGAGGCGGTCGCGGCCTCGAAGACCTGGCCGATCGTCGGGAACGTCTCGATCAGCGACCGGCCGACGACGGCCTTGGCGTCGACATGCAGGATCCGCTCGGCCGACGGGTTCAGCATCGACACCGAGCCGTCGCGCTCGACACCGATGACGCCCACGGTGACGCCGGACAGTACCGCCTCGGTGAAACGGCGGCGTTCGTCGATGACGTCCTTGGCATGGACCAGTTCGGAGCGCTGGCTGCGCAGTTGCAGGATCATGTTGTTGAAGGTGTTGGACAGGGAGCCGACATCGCCGTCCGAGGTCCGCACCGGGACCGAGACGGCGAGGTTGCCGCTCGACACCTCGTCCGCGGCGCCCATCAGCAGCCGGATCGGTCGCACCAGCCGGTCGGCGACGCCGATGCCGGTCCAGATCGCGGACAGGAGCACGATCAGCATGATGCCCAGATAGAGCAGCGCGAAGGCCACCTGCAGCCCCAGACGATTGGCCTGGAGGCTGGAATATTCCGCCGAGCGCTCCTCCATCAGCCGCAATGCGTCGAGCACTTCGGGATCGACGGCCCGCACCGTGTAGAGATAGCTGTTGGGCAATTGCCGCAGCTTGATGATCGCACCGACGAGATTGGTCACGCCGGGAGGGATGAACACCAGATTGCCGTCCGCCGCGCGCTGCAGCGCGTCCTCCGGCGGCACCGGCAGCGGACGTTCGACCGCCACGTCGGCGCGCAGGAAGGGCGTTCCGTCGGCCCGCAGGATCTGCGCGCCAAGCAACGAGCGCCCCTTGGCCTGATCGGTCATCAGGTTCTCGAAGCCGTTCTGGTCGAGATCGAACAGCCGCCGCTGCTGGTCGAGATCGTAGGCCATCGACAGCGTCGAGCCCTGCAGATTGCGGGCGTTCTCGTTCACATAGGCGCGGGCGACGCTGATCGACGATTCCACGATGGTGCGCGTGCGGATCTCGAACCAGCGATCCAGCCCGAGATCGAGCGTCACGCCGGCAACGATCGCCACCAGCAAAGCCGGCAGCGCCGCGACGATCGAGAACAGGGCGACGATGCGCACATGCAGGCGCGAAGCCGCCCTGCCCTGGCGACGAGCCCGGACCATGCGCAGCACCTCGCGCCCGATCAACACGCAGAGCAGCACGACGAAAGCGCCGTTGACGATGGTGGCGATGGTGACGATCGTGTCGGTCGGCGCGATCGGCGTCAGTCCCATCAGGACGACGAAGGAGATCGCGCCGGTGATCAGCGCGCCGACCACGGCGATCAGCCCCGGAACCAGCATGAAGCGACGGCGCTCCATGAGGAACGGAACCTCAGGCGCGCTCTGTTGGGGTGTCAGGCTCATGAATCACTGCAACCGGTCATCACGTTGCTACAATGCAACGGAATGTGGCCAAAGTGCAACGAGGCTGGAAAATGCCGCTCAGCGGATCGCGCGGATCACCGAGATGTCGAGATCGCGGATCTTCTTGCGCAAGGTGTTGCGGTTGACCCCCAGGAGATCGGCCGCCTTCACCTGATTGCCGCGCGTGGCGGCCAGCGCCGCCGCGATCAGCGGATATTCGACCTCGCGCAGAATCCGCCCGTGCAGCCCGGGCGGCGGAAGATCGTCGCCAAAGGAGGCGAAATAGTCGGACAGATAGCGCTCGACCGCGGCGCTCAGATCGATGGGCTTGCCGCCATCGCCGTCGAGACCCGGTGTCTTGGCCACGTCGTTCGACAACTCGTGCTCGACCAGCTCGGCGGAGATCTCGTCCTGCGGATAAAGCGCCGACAGACGCCGGATGAGGTTTTCCAGTTCGCGGACATTGCCGGGCCACGGATAGCGCCGCATCACGTCCAGTGCGCCCTGGCTCAACACCTTGCGCGGCAGCCCCTGCTTCTCGGCCTCGGTGAAGAAGTGGCGCGCGAGATCGGCCAGATCCTCGATGCGTTCGCGCAGCGGCGGCAGGCGCAGCGGCACCACGTTCAGGCGGTAGAACAGATCCTCGCGGAACAGGCCGCGAGCGATGAGCTGGCGCAGATCCTTGTTGGTCGCCGCGACGATCCGCACGTCGGTGGCGATGGGCGTACGTCCGCCGACGACCGTGTATTCGCCTTGCTGCAGCACCCGCAGCAGGCGGGTCTGGGCCTCCATCGGCATGTCACCGATCTCGTCCAGGAACAGCGTGCCGCCTTCGGCCTGCTCGAAGCGGCCGCTGGTGCGGGCCTGCGCGCCGGTGAAGGCGCCCTTTTCGTGGCCGAAGAGCTCCGACTCGATCAGCTCGCGCGGGATCGCCGCCATGTTGATGGCCACGAAGGGGCCTTTGCGGCGGCGGCCGTAATCGTGCAGCGCCCGGGCCACGAGCTCCTTGCCGGTGCCGGATTCGCCCGTGATGGTCACGGTCAGGTCGGTCTGCATCATCCGGGCCAGCGCCCGGTAGATATCCTGCATGGCCGGCGAGCGACCGACCAGCGGCATGGAATCATGCAGTTCGTCCGGCGCGTCCTGGCGCCGGCTCTCCTTCGGCTCCGACAGAGCCCGGCGGACGATGGCGACGAGCTCGGTCAGGTCGAAGGGCTTGGGAATGTAGTCGTAGGCGCCCTTCTCCGACGCCTTGATGGCGGTCATGAAGGTGTTCTGCGCGCTCATCACGATGACCGGCAGATCGGGCCGCGAGTTCTTGATCTTCGGCAGCGTGTCGAAGGCATTGCCGTCGGGCATCAGCACGTCGGTGATGACGAGATCGCCCTCGCCCGCCGCGATCCAGCGCCACAGCGTCGCGATGTTCGAGGTAACCCGGACTTCGAAGCCCGCCCGCATCAGGGCCTGTGAGACCACCGTGCGGATGGCGGAGTCATCGTCGGCAACGAGAATCTGCATGCTCATTCCAATTCCTCAGACTTCCGATGCCGGATGGGGCGCGTCCGCCGGCGTTTCCGCGATCTCGCGCCAGGCCGGCATGAGAATGCGGAAGCTCGTATGCCCTTCGTGGGACTCGCACTCGATGACGCCGCCATGGTCGCCGACGATCTTGGCGACGAGGGCAAGGCCCAGGCCCGAGCCGCTCGGCTTGGTGGTCACGAAGGGGTCGAAGATGTGCTCGCGGATGTCGTCGGGGATGCCCGCGCCATTGTCCTCGACGGTGAATTCCAGCGGCAGCGTCACGCGATCGCGGGTGCCCGGAACCGACAGGCGCACGCCCGGCTTGAAGGCGGTGATCAGCCGGATTTCGCCGCCCTCGCGGTCGCCTACCGCTTCGGCGGCGTTCTTCACGAGGTTCAGGAAGATCTGCACCAGCTGGTCGCGATTGGCGAAGACCGGCGGCAGCGATGGATCGTAGAGCTCGATGATCTTGATCTTCCGGGCAACGCCCGAACGCGCCAGCGTCTTCACATGTTCGAGGACCGAATGGATGTTCACGGCCGAGCGCTCGATCGGCCGCTGGTCCGAGAACACTTCCATCCGGTCGACGAGCTTGACGATCCGGTCGCTCTCTTCCTGGATCAGCCGCGTCAGGCTGCGATCCTCGTCGCTGGCCGAGGTCGCCAGCAACTGCGCCGCGCCCTTGATCCCCGACAGCGGATTGCGGATCTCGTGCGCCAGCATCGCGGCAAGACCCGTGACCGAGCGCGCCGCCGAGCGATGGGTCAGCTGGCGATCCATCTTCTCGGCGATCGAGCGCAGCTGGATCATCACCACCACGAGATCGGGATCGTCGGGCAGGTTCGAGACGTAGAGATCGACCAGCCGTTCACCGCCGAGCCGCGGCGACGACACGTCCACCCGGTACTCGCTGATCCGCCCCTGCTGCTCGCGGACCTGGTCGATCAGCGCGAAGAGCGGGCTGTCGGCCGGCACGAAATCCTGCAAACGCCGCTTGGCGAGATAGGACATGCCGGCGGAGAAGAACTGCTCCGCATCGGAATTGGCGAAGCGGAACCGGCCGCTTCTGTCGATGACCACCACCGGGTGCGGCAGGGCGTTGAGAATGCGTGTCTGTGTCGCCGCCAGATCCATGGGGGCCGCTTCATCGTTCATGGTTCAGGCTGCTTCCTGCATGGCGGAGGGCGCGAGGCTCGGCTCGACGTCCAGAAGGCGGGTCTCGGCGAAAAGGCGGCGCAGAACGCTCAGCACGGCCTGCGGGTCCTGGCCGGCCATGACCGCCATCCGGTCGGCTTCCGGCACGGGACCGGCAGCGGCAATGAAGCGGTCGAGATACCAGCCCAGATGCTTGCGGGCATGGCGCACGCCGACCCGCGCGCCGTAGTGATCGAGCATCTCCGCATAGTGCTCTGCCACGAGGTCGCCAAGCGACAAGCGGGCCAACTCGTCCGCCCCGATCGCATCGGCCATCAGGCCCGGCAGCCACGGACGCCCCTGCGACCCGCGGCCGACCATCACCGCATCGGCCCCGCTCTGAGCGAGCATCGCCGCGATCTGTTCAGGCGAAACGAGATCGCCATTGGCGACCAGCGGCACCGACACGGCGGCCCGGACGGCGGCAATGGCGGGCCAGTCCGCCTGGCCTTCGTAGAAGTCGCTGCGCGTGCGTCCGTGCACCGTGATCATGGCGACCCCGGCCGCCTCGGCTGCGGCCGCCAGTTCCGGCGCATTGATCGACTCACGGTCCCAACCGAGCCGCATCTTCAGGGTCACCGGCACGTTGCCGGCCCCGGCCACGGTCGCCTCGACGATCCGCAGGGCGAGGTCCGGCTCGCGCATCAGCGCCGAACCCGACAGCCCGCCCACCACCTTCTTGGCGGGGCAGCCCATGTTGATGTCGATGATATCCGTGCCGTTGTCGGCCAGTTGCGCGGCGGCGCGCTGCATCCAGGCCGGATCGCGCCCGGCGAGCTGTACGACATGCAGTCCCGGCCCGTCGCGCATGGCCCGCAGCGCGCTCTCGTCGCAGCCTTTGACGAACTCGCCGCTGGCGACCATCTCCGACACCACCATGCCGGCGC
This sequence comes from Aurantimonas sp. DM33-3, assembly GCF_014334315.1. Lineage (NCBI taxonomy): Bacteria > Pseudomonadati > Pseudomonadota > Alphaproteobacteria > Hyphomicrobiales > Aurantimonadaceae > Aurantimonas > Aurantimonas sp. DM33-3. Next base: position 428,610 of record NZ_JACSGS010000001.1, read on the forward strand.
CGAAGCGCCGCGCCAGCCGCCGGAACGGCACATCGGAGATTCCCGACAGCGGCGCGAGGAACACGCGGTTCGCCAGCCTGTGGCCACCGACATGCAGCGGCATCCGGACGTAGGGCTGGGCCGGACCGGAATCGCCCAATGTTTGGGCGTCTACTGAATGTGTCGTTTCTTTCGCCATTTGGCTGTAACTTATCCGGGCATGCACAAAAGACAAGCACGTGCCTTGCATAGCTGCTTCCCTCTATGGTTCACGCGGGCGAGGCAAATGTGACGGGGATCGAACGATGAAGCGGAGCGTGGCTGCGGTCATCGTGGCGGCCGGACGCGGCGAACGCGCGGGCCAGTCGGTGGAAGGCCCCAAGCAGTACCGTTCGCTGGCCTCACAGGCGGTGATCGCGCATACCGTCCGCGTCTTTCTCGACCATCCCGGCATCGACCGCATCGTGATCGTCATCCACAGGGAGGATCGCGCGCTGCTCGCCGCAGCCCTCGAAACCACCCTCAACCGCGTCCAAGTCACCATCGGTGGCGCGACTCGCCAGGAATCGGTGCGCCGCGGTCTGACCGCGCTGGCGGACCCTGCCCCCGCTGTGGTGCTGATTCACGACGCCGTCCGGCCCTTCGTCGACGCCGGTCTGATCGACCGCACGCTTGCTGCCATTGGCGAGACCGAAGGAGCCATCCCGGCCATCGCCGTCCCCGACACGCTGAAGAAGGCGGACCCCGACGGGCAGATCGCCGCCACGGTCGACCGGCGCGACCTGTATGCGGCGCAGACGCCGCAGGGTTTTCCCTTCGCGGCCATCTGTGCGGCTCATGAGGCCGCCGCCGCATCCGGGCGCGACGATTTCACCGACGACGCCTCCATTGCCGAATGGGCTGGCCTTCCCGTTCGTCTCGTCGAAGGGCTGGCGGAAAACGTGAAACTGACGACGGCCCGTGATATCGCGCTGGCCGACGAACGGATGCGGGGAATACGGTCGATGATCGATGTCAGGACAGGCAATGGCTACGACGTGCACCGCCTCGTCGCTGGCGACCACGTCACCCTCTGCGGGATCGCCATTCCGCACGACCAGGCACTGGACGGCCATTCCGACGCCGATGTCGGCCTGCATGCTTTGACGGACGCCTTGCTGGCGACCTGCGGCGCGGGCGACATCGGCGACCACTTCCCCCCCAGCGATCCGCAATGGCGAGGCGCGCCGTCGCGCATCTTCGTCGAGAAGGCGGTCGAGATCGTCCGGGCCAAGGGCGGCCGGATCATGAATGCGGATATATCGTTGATCTGCGAGGCGCCGAAGATCGCCCCGCATCGCGCCGCCATGTGCGCGGCGATCGCCGCGATGACCGGGCTCGACGCAGAGCGGGTCTCGGTGAAGGCCACGACCAACGAGACCATCGGCTTCGTCGGCCGGCGCGAGGGCATCGCCGCGATTGCGACGGCCAGCGTGTCCTATGGAGAGGCCCGGTGAGCGCCGATCCGGCGGTGATCGCGGCCAGGGCACGCGGCGTCATCGAGGCCTATGCGAAGGTCGGCCTGACCATTGCGACGGCCGAATCCTGCACGGGCGGACTGATTGCAGCCGCCCTCACCGACATTGCCGGCTCGTCCGCCGTGCTCGACCGCGGCTATGTCACCTATTCCAACGCCGCGAAAATCGAGATGATCGGCGTCGATGCCGCGACCCTGGCAGAACACGGGGCGGTCTCCGAACCGGTCGCGCGCGAGATGGCCGAGGGCGCCCGCCGTGCCTCCGGCGCGAGCGTCACCGTCTCTGTCACCGGGATCGCCGGCCCTGACGGCGGCTCTGCCGAAAAGCCGGTGGGCCTCGTGCACTTCGCCTGCGCCAGCCCGGCGGCCACCCGCCATCGGGAATGCCGCTTCGGCCCGCTCGATCGGGCGGACATCAGGAGCGCCAGCGTCGGTGTCGCGCTGGACATGCTGCTCGATGCCCTCGCGGATCAACCGGCGCTCTGAGCGCTCCGGGCGCCGTCGCCATAGATGACGTCCGCGCGCGCCTCGAAGGCCTCGGCAAAGCGCCGGAAGGCGTAGTCGAACATCGAGCCCATCAACAGTCCCAGCGTGCGGCTCTTGAACTCGTATTCGATGTCGAACTTGACGTCGCAGGCATCCTCGCCGACCGGCACGAAATCCCAGCGATTGTCGAGATAGCGGAACGGGCCCTCGACATATTTCACGTCGATGCGGCGCTCGTCCGGCTTCAGCAGCACCTGCGTCGAGAAGGTCTCGCGGACCATCTTGTAGGCGACGGTCATGTCGGCCACCAGCAGCGTCTTGCCGTCACGTTCGCGTCGCGAGCGCACGTTGAGCTGCTGGCAGAGCGGCAGGAATTCCGGATATTTCTCCACGTCGGCGACGAGCGCGAACATCTCGTCGGCGGAGTGGTGCACGCGCCGGGTGGTCTGGAAATGAGCCATGATCGTCGCTGTCAGGCGGCCGCGCGACGGGCGAGACGCGCCGCCTTCAGCCGTTCGAAATCCTCGCCGGCGTGATGCGACGAACGGGTCAGCGGGCTGGCCGACACGACCAGGAAGCCCTTCGATAGGGCCACAGTCTCGAAGGACTTAAACTCCTCCGGCGTGACGAAGCGCATCACCGCATGGTGCTTCTTGGTCGGCTGCAGGTACTGGCCGATGGTCAGGAAGTCGACATCGGCCGAGCGCAGATCGTCCATGAGCTGCAACACCTCGTTCCGCTCCTCGCCGAGGCCGACCATGATGCCGGACTTGGTGAAGATCGTCGGGTCGAGCTCCTTCACCCGCTGCAGCAGCCGGATGGAGTGGAAGTATCGGGCGCCCGGGCGCACCGTCAGGTACTTCGACGGCACGGTTTCCATATTGTGGTTGAAGACGTCCGGCCGGGCCGCGACCACGGCCTCGAGCGCGCCTGGCTTGCGCAGGAAGTCCGGCGTCAGGATCTCGATGGTGGTGCCGGGCGCCGCGGCGCGGATCGCGCGGATCGTCTCGACGAAATGCTGGGCGCCGCCATCGGCCAGATCGTCGCGATCGACCGAGGTGATGACGACATGGTTCAGCCCCATGGCCGCGACGGCTCGGCCGACGCTCTCCGGCTCGCTCTCGTCGAGCGGCTTCGGCATGCCGGTCGCCACGTTGCAGAAGGCGCAGGCGCGGGTGCAGATCCCGCCCATGATCATGAAGGTCGCGTGCTTCTTCTCCCAGCAGCCGCCGATATTGGGGCAGCCGGCCTCTTCGCACACGGTGATGAGGTTGTTGGACCGCGCGATCTCGCGCGTTTCCTGGTAGCCCTTCGAGACCGGCGCCTTGACGCGCAACCAGTCCGGTTTGCGCAGGGTCGTCGCCTGATCCGGACGATGGGCTTTTTCGGGATGCCGCGGTCGAGGCTTGGCCTCGACCGCAAGGCGGTTATCGAGCACGGTGACCATGGGCCTCAATTAAGCTCCCGGGCGCCCCGGTGCAATCCACCGCGGCGCAGTCATTCGTGCGGGACCGGTGACTAGCGCCGGAACAGACGCACGATGAAGATCAGCAGGCAGGCGCCCACGAATCCGACGATCAGATATTCCCAGGAGAAGGAAGCGCTCGCACCGGAGCCCAGCCCTGTCAGACGCAGGATGAGGCTCAGCACGATGGCGCCAACCACGCCGAGGATGATGTTCATAAGAACGCCCATGTCGCTCTTCATGACTTTTTCTGCCAGCCAACCTGCAATGCCGCCAACGATAATGGCTGCGAGAAAACTACCGATCATTCCTGAGACTCCTTGTCGCGTTTGACTTCTCGGACGGTAGCTAGCGCGGGCGAAAACGAGGCAAGAGGGCAGCGGGCGGAATCTACATGTGGATGACGCGGCCATAGGCGTCGAGAACGCTCTCATGCATCATTTCCGACAGGGTCGGATGCGGGAAGACCGTGTGCATGAGCTCTTCCTCGGTGGTCTCCAGCCCCATGGCGATGACAAAACCCTGGATCAGTTCGGTGACCTCCGCGCCGACCATGTGGGCGCCGAGCAGTTCGCCGGTCTTGGCGTCGAAGACGGTCTTGACCAGCCCCTCCGGCTCGCCGAGCGCGATCGCCTTGCCGTTGCCCTTGAAGTTGAACCGGCCGACCTTGACCGCGTGCCCGGCTTCCTTGGCCTTTGCTTCGGTCAGGCCGACACTGGCGACCTGCGGCTGGCAATAGGTGCAGCCGGGAATCTCGGTCTTCTTCATCGGGTGGACGTCGAGACCCTTGATCTTCTCGACGCAGATCGTGCCTTCATGCTCGGCCTTGTGCGCCAGCATCGGCGGGCCGGCGACGTCGCCGATGGCGTAGACGCCCTCGACATTCGTCTTGCCGTAGCCGTCGATCTTGACGATGCCGCGCTCGATGGCGACGCCGACATCCTCGAGGCCCAGCCCTTCGGTGTTGCCCTGCACGCCCACGGCTGAGATCAGCCGTTCGGCCTTCAGGACCTGCGACTTGCCGTCCTTGGTCTCGACGGTGACGGAGACGCCGTCGCCGCCCTTCTCGACCTTCGCCACCTTGGCGTCGGTGAGGATCTTCAGGCCCTGCTTCTCGAACTGCTTGCGGGCGACGGCGGCAATCTCGGCATCCTCGACCGGCATGATCTGCGGCAAGAGCTCGACCACCGTCACATCGGCGCCCATGGTGCGGTAGAAGGAGGCGAACTCGATGCCGATGGCGCCGGAGCCCATGACGATGAGGCTCTTGGGCATCGCCTTCGGCTTCATCGCCTCGAAATAGGTCCAGATCCGGTCGCCGTCCGGCTCGATCCCCGGCAGCACTCGCGGGCGGGCGCCGGTGGCGACGATCACATGCTTGGCCTTGTAGCTGCCCTCGCCGAGAACGCCCTTAGGAACCGGGTTCTGCGGCTCGACAACGGGCTTCTTCATCTTGCCGACCGAGACCTCTACCGGGCCGCCCTTGCCGGCCTTGGTGATCTTCGCCTCACCCCAGATGACGTCGATCTTGTTCTTCTTCATCAGGTAGCCGACGCCGCCGTTCAGCTGCGCCGAGACGCCGCGCGAACGCTTCACCACCGCTTCCATGTCGAAGTCCGGTTTGGCGATCTTCAGGCCGTAGGCCGTCGCATTCTCGGCATAGTGGAAGATCTCGGCCGAGCGCAGCAGCGCCTTGGTCGGGATGCAGCCCCAGTTGAGGCAGATGCCGCCGAGATGCTCGCGTTCCACGACGGCGGTCTTGAAACCGAGTTGGGCGGCGCGGATCGCCGCGACATAGCCGCCGGGGCCGCCGCCGATGATGAGGATGTCGTAGGTGTCAGCCATGGGTGGTCTCCTGGGACGCCGGAACTTCGTGGGCCGGGTGTGCGGGCGCAAACCGTGCGTCACCAGGCCGGATGGGTGCGGCCGCCGCTGCCCTGCGCCGAAAGCGAGGCAGCGGCGGCCGGCTCATGCCGTCTCGTCGAGCAATGCCTTGACCGGCGCGATCAGCGCCTCGCCGAGCGCGCGGGTATGCTCGGCCGACAGATGGATGCCGTCGAGCGGCGTCGTTTCGCAGACCTCGGACGCGTCGAACATGGCGCATCCATATTCCTCCGCGACCTTCGTGCAGGCCGAACGGAAATGCTGGGATTCCTCGAGCGCATGCCCGAACAGCAGCGTGAAGTCCGGCTCCGTGGTCGCGCAGAACATCGGCGGCGCGACGATCAGGATCTTCGGTGCGTCATAGCCCCGCTGGTACGGGAAGGTCAGGATGATCTCGACCAGCCGCTCCATGCCCTGACGCGACTCGAAAACCCGGCCGCCGCCGGTGTGCCGCTTCAGATCGTTGGTGCCCAGCATCAGGACGACGAGGTCGAGCGGCTGATGCGCGCCCAGCGCCGTCGGCAGCGTCTTCACCCCGTTGCGCTCGGCCATCACCATCTGGTCGTCGAAGACGGTGGTCCGCCCGTTCAGCGCGTCGGTGATCACCACCACGTCCTCGCCCAGCGCCCTGGCCAGGACGTTCGGCCAGCGGCTGTCGTAATCATGGCGCAGCCCGGTCTCGGGGTTGTAGCCCCAGGTCAGCGAGTCGCCGTAGCACAGGACGGTTTTCATCGCCCCGCCCTAGACCAGCATCGACATCGGGTTTTCGATCAGCTGCTTGAAGGCCACCGCCAGTTCGGCGCCCAGCGCGCCGTCCACGGCCCGGTGGTCGGTCGACAGGGTCACGCTCATCATGGTGGCGACGGTCACGGCGCCGTTCTTGACCACCGCGCGCTGCTCGCCCGCGCCGACCGCCAGGATCGTCGCATGGGGCGGATTGATCACCGCGGCGAAGTCCTTGATGCCGAACATGCCGAGATTGGAGACGGCTGTGGTGCCGCCCTGATATTCCTCGGGCTTCAGCTTGCGGGCCCGGGCGCGCTTGGCGAGGTCCTTCATCTCGTTGGAGATCGCCGACAGGGTCTTCTCCTCGGCGCGCCGGATGATCGGGGTGATCAGGCCGCCCTCGATCGACACCGCCACGCCGACATCGGCGTGCTTGTGCTGCAGCATGGCCGATTCGGTCCAGGACACGTTGGCCGTCGGCACCGCCTTCAGCGCCAGCGCCATCGCCTTGATGATCATGTCGTTGACCGACAGCTTGTAGGCCGGCTTGTCGCCCGCATCGGTCTTGATCATCGGCGCCGCCTCGTTGAGCTGCTTGCGCAGTGCCAGGAGTGCGTCGAGCTCGCAATCGAGCGTCAGGTAGAAGTGCGGGACCGTGGACTTGGCCTCGACCAGGCGCTTGGCGATGGTCTTGCGCATGCCGTCATGCGGGATCTTTTCATAGGAGCCCTCTTCGAACAGCTTGAGAACGGCCTCGTCGCTGGTGCCCTTGGCGACAGGCGCCGCTGCCGGGGCCGGCGCGGCCTCGCTCCTGGCAGCCGGCGCATCGGCAACCTTGCGGGCGCTGCCCGATGCCTTCGCGCTCTCGATGTCGGCCTTGACGATCCTACCGTGCGGACCGGAGCCCTGCACCGCGCCGAGATCGAGCCCGGCATCCTTGGCAAGCCGGCGTGCCAGCGGCGACGCGAAGACGCGATCGCCCGACCCGCCCTGCCCGGACGACGCGCTCTTGGCATCGGCCGCCGGACGGCTGTCGCCACGCTTTTCGGCATCCTTCGCGTCGGCTTCCGAACCGGTCACGGCCGCGTCGGCCTTTGGATCGGCGACCATCGCGCCGCCCTTGTCGTCCGCCCCCTCAGCCGAACCGCCGCCCTTGGCCGCATCCTCGACGCTCTCGCCGTCGGCGGCCAGAATGGCGATGACGGCGTTGACCTTCACGCCTTCGGTACCGGCGGGGACGACGATCTTGGCAATTTTGCCCTCGTCGACGGCCTCGACTTCCATGGTCGCCTTGTCGGTCTCGATCTCGGCGATGATGTCACCGGCCGAAACCGTGTCGCCCTCGGCCACCAGCCACTTGGCGAGGTTGCCCTCCTCCATCGTCGGCGAGAGCGCGGGCATCGTCACATTGATGGGCATCCGGAACGTCTCCTCAATGGCCCTTGCGCCGGGCATCATGTTCGTGTGCGTGGTCGGTCAGCCTGGACAGGTGATGCGACCAGCCATTCCTGTGGTCGAGCAGCAGGGCCGCGCGATCCGCTTCGGGCGCAGCCTGCCAGCCCTGATGTTCGATCGTCACCCGCGTGCCGTCCACCACCGGCTCCAGCGACACCGACACGACGGTGTCGAAGCCCCAGTCCGCGTCGGCCCAGACCATCACCAGTCCGTGCGGCGGGTGGTAGGCGGTGACTTCGGCCCGGGTCAGATGCTCGACGCCGTTGGCATCCGTCCACGGCTCCAGCAGATGGCCGCCAAGCCGCGGCTCGAACTCCACGGTCTCGCGCCACCAGCTCCTGAAACAGGCGGGTTCGGTCAGGCACTCCCAGACGGCTGCCGGCGACGCGTCGATATCCTGAACCAGGACAAGGCCCGCATCGTCGCCTGCCGCACCGGGATGAGCCGTACCGCTCGCCATGGCATCAGTCCCGATAGGTCACGGCCTTGACCGCATCGATCACGTCCTTGACCGACGGCAGCGCCAGCTTCTCGAGATTGGCCGCATAGGGCATCGGCACGTCCTTGCCGCAGACCTTGAGCACCGGCGCGTCGAGATGGTCGAAGGCGCGGACCATCAGTTCGGAGGCGATATGCTCGCCGACCGAACCCTGCGGCCAGCCTTCCTCGACGGTGACGCAGCGATTGGTCTTCTTGACCGACCGCACGACGCTGTCGATGTCCATCGGACGGATCGTGCGCAGGTCGATGACCTCCGCGTCGATTCCCTCGGCCGCCAGTTCCTCGGCCGCCTTGACCGCATAGGTCATGCCGATGCCGAAGGAGACGATCGTGACGTCCTTGCCCTTGCGGTGGATGCGGGCCTTGCCGATCGGCACGGTCCAGTCGTCGATCGCCGGAACGTCGAAGCTCTGGCCGTAGAGGATCTCGTTTTCGAGGAAGATGACCGGGTTCGGGTCACGGATCGCCGACTTCAGCAGGCCCTTGGCGTCGGCCGCCGTATAGGGCTGCACCACCTTCAGACCCGGAATGTGGCTGTACCACGCCGCGTAGTCCTGGCTGTGCTGGGCCGCGACGCGCGCCGCGGCGCCGTTCGGACCGCGGAACACGATCGGGCAGCCCATCTGGCCGCCGGCCATGTACAAGGTCTTGGCCGCCGAATTGATGATCTGGTCAATCGCCTGCATGGCGAAGTTGAAGGTCATGAACTCGACGATCGGCTTCAGGCCACCGAAGGCCGCGCCGACGCCCAGACCGGCAAAGCCGTGCTCGGTGATCGGCGTATCGACAATGCGGCGGGCACCGAATTCGGCCAGCAAGCCCTGGGTGATCTTGTAGGCGCCCTCGTACTCGGCGACTTCCTCGCCCATGACGAAGACGTCGTCGTCACGGCGCAGTTCCTCGGCCATGGCGCTGCGCAGCGCCTCGCGGACCGTGGTCGACACCATCTCGGTGCCCTCGGGGATCTCCTGGCCGAACGCGCCGACCTCGTCCTCGGGCTCGGGGTGAACCTTGCCCTCGGCGGGCACCCGGCGCGCCTCCATGTCACCGCCCGAAGACGCGGACGTCTCGGCAGCAGCCGGCGCCTCGTCGCTCTTCGCCGGCTCTTCAGGCGCGGACTTCGCCGCGGTCGCGGCACCGTCTTCCAGCGCGCTTTCGTCCTCGCCCTCGGCCAGCAGCAGGGCGATCGGGGCGTTCACCCGCACGCCTTCGGTGCCGGCCGGGACCAGGATCTTGCCCAGCGTGCCTTCCTCGACGGCTTCGACTTCCATCGTCGCCTTGTCTGTCTCGATCTCGGCGATCACGTCACCGGGCGATACGGTGTCGCCTTCCTGCTTGATCCACTTGGAGAGGTTGCCCTCCTCCATGGTCGGGGACAGGGCGGGCATCAGGATTTGAATCGGCATGGTCGCTTCCCCTACTCGGCCGCCTGCGGAAGCACGTCCGCATAGATGTCGGTCCACAGCTCGGAGACGTCCGGCTCGGGATCATTCTGGGCGAAATCAGCCGAGTCGGCGACGATCTCGCGGACCTTCTTGTCGATGTCCTTGACGTCGTCCTCGGACATGCCCTGCTCTTCCATGAGCCGGCGCTTGACCTGTTCGATCGGGTCGGATTCCGACCGCATCTTCTGGACCTCGTCGCGGCTGCGATACTTGGCCGGATCGGACATGGAATGGCCGCGATAGCGATAGGTCATCATCTCGAGGATGATCGGCCCCTCGCCCGAGCGGCAATGCTCGGCGGCCAGATCGCCGGCGGCCTTGACCGCCCGCACATCCATGCCGTCGACCTGGATGCCCGGAATCTTGAACGACAGGCCGCGATGGGCGAAATTCGTCTCCGCCGAAGCCCGGTTCACCGAGGTGCCCATGGCATAGCGGTTGTTCTCGATCACGTAGACGACGGGCAGCTTCCACAGCGAGGCCATGTTGAAGCTCTCATAGACCTGGCCCTGGTTGGCCGCGCCGTCACCGAAATAGGTGATCGAGATCGAATCATTGCCCTTGTAGCGATTGGAGAAGGCGAGGCCGGTGCCGATCGGCACCTGCGCGCCGACGATGCCGTGCCCGCCGAAGAATTTCTTCTCCTTCGAGAACATGTGCATCGAGCCGCCCTTGCCCTTGGAATAGCCCGAGCGGCGGCCGGTCAGCTCGGCCATCACGCCGCGCGCTTCCATGCCGGTGGCCAGCATGTGACCGTGGTCGCGATAGCCGGTGACGACCTCGTCGCCTTCCTTCATCGCCATCTGCATGCCGACGACGACCGCTTCCTGGCCGATATAGAGGTGGCAGAAGCCGCCGATGAAGCCCATGCCGTAAAGCTGGCCGGCCTTTTCCTCGAAGCGGCGGATGAGGAGCATGTCGCGATAGGCGCGAATCTCCTCGTCCTTGGAAAAGGTTGCGGGCGCGGGCGCGTCGAAATGCTCGAGCGTCTTGACGATCTCCGCGGACGAATCCGCCGTGGAAACCGCGCCGTCGCCCGAGGGGCCTGCGGCCTTCTTGGATGCGGGTGTCTTGCTCTGCCTGGCCGCCAATGCTGCCTCCGGGTCTTGATCCGCCAATTCGCGGCTACAATTCACCCCGAGTATAGATGCTCCGCACCGCCCATCAAGCGACACTGCGCGCTTTAATCGGATTCCGGTTTACATGCTGCAACGCAGCAAATTCAACCGAGATTACGTTTAAGTCTATGATGGGTCGTTTTCGTGCGCGCAGGCGCTGGTTTGGCAGGCGAATTCGGGTCGGAATACACCGTTCGGCGGCACTGCCGCCGATCAAACCCGCCATCACTGTGCAGGTGCAATATCGGCTGGCGTCCGGACTATCGCAGGATGACGATCTCTTCGGGCGTCGTCACGTTGAGCGCGCGCCGCGCCCGCTCGTCGATCATGTCGCGTTCCAGCGTCCCGTCATGCAGCAGCTGCACCCGGCGTTCGAGACGTTCGCGGCGGTTCTCGAGTTCGTCGAGACGCGCGCTCTTCACCGCGAGGTCGCGTGTCAGTTCGGCCTTCGCCTCGATGCCGTATTTGCCGCTATGGGCGTGGATCGCGAAATAGGCGAGGAAGCTGACGGTGATCGCCGGCACGATGAGGCCGCCGATCCGGCTTTGACGTTTCTGGATGGTGCGCATCGGGCCCTCCTTTTCCCGACCCTTCGCATGTTCCGCTTAAGGCCGCGTAAACCACGGCACGCGCGGTGCAATCTGCGCTGCCGGCGCGGAATCGACGCCGGCATGGACTGGCGATCTTCCGCAATCGCGCGGCGGCGCTAGATGAGCCGCACCGGCGCCCATCCGCCGCGACCCTACCGAGGATACATGCATGGCTCACGAAGAGGACGACCCGAAGGCACGCCGCCACCAGGAAGAAGAGGAGGCGATGCGCCGGGCCGATCCGGAGGATTCGCTCGACAACGCGCCGTCCGAGGGCGAGACCCTGTCGGACTTCTTCGCCTTCGAGGAAATCTTCGCGCGGGTGCTGTCCACCGCCGATGACGAACTCGATGCCAACAACCGCTATCTCTTCTGGAGCGGGATCGGCGCCGGCGGCGCTCTCGGCCTGACCTTCCTCGCCCGCGTTGTGTTCACAGAGGCCGCCGGCGAGGCGACACCCGGCCTCCTGGGCAATCTGCTCTACCCGGTCGGCTTCCTGATCATCGTCCTCGGCCGCTACCAGCTCTTCACCGAGAACACGCTGACGCCGGTCGTCCTGGTCCTGACCAAGCTCGCCAGCCTGCGCAACCTCCTGCGCCTGTGGGCTGTGGTGCTGGTCGCCAACATGATCGGCGCCGTCGGTGCCGCCGGCCTCCTCGCCTATTTCGACGTGATGACGCCGGAGCGGCTGGAAAGAGCCCTGGAGATGGGCCACGAGGCCTATGAGACCGGCTGGTTCTCACTGTTTTCCAAGGGCGTCATCGCCGGCTGGATCGTTGCGGCCATGGTCTGGCTGGTCCATGGCGGCCGCGACACGGTGTCGAAGATCCTGTTCGTCTGGCTGTTGATGTATTTCGTCGGCGTTGGCGGCTTCTTCCACGTCATCACCTCGTCGGTGGAGGTGTTCTTCCTCAGCTTCCGGCTGGAGGAGGTGGCGTTCCTGCCGCTGTTCCCGATGTTCGTTTTGCCGGTCCTGCTCGGCAACACCATCGGCGGCGTCACCTTCGTGGCCGTCCTGAACTATTCCCAGTTCGCCGCCCACGAGGATTCGGCGCTGTTCGAGCGTTACGGCGAGCGCCTGTCCTGGCGCGAATGGATGCTGGGCGCCAAGGGACGGCCGCCCGGCGAGCGTCCCAAGGTGAGCTGACGCAAGGGGCGGTGACCCGCTGTTCACCGCCCGGCTCTGTCGTCGCGGGCGCTCGGTCCCATGTTGGGGACAATGGCCGTCCCGCGGCGGCATCACCGAACGCGAAGATGACATGGATGAACAGACATCGGCGAAAGCCGTCCATGATGCCGGCAAGCGCCGGCATTCGAATGACGTCACCGAACAGCGGATCGAGAAGGAAGGCTCCACCCTCACCGAGGGCGAACTGCACCAGATCGACGACCGGCTGAAGCTGCGTCCGCTGGCGGTCTACGAGATCGTCCGCCAGGAGGGCGAGGATGAACTGACCCGGCCGACCGCCAGCCTCTGGTGGTCGGGCCTTGCGGCGGGGCTGTCGATCGGCTTTTCGGTCTACACCATGGCAGCGCTCAGGGCGTATCTGCCCGATGCGCCCTGGCGGCCCCTGCTGGAATCCTGGGGCTATACGGTCGGCTTCCTGATCGTCATTCTCGGCCGCCAGCAGCTCTTTACCGAGATCACCCTCAGCGCCACCCTGCCCGTCCTGGCTCGCCGACGCTGGAAAGGCGTCGTGGCCCTGGTGCGGCTGTGGGCGGTGGTTCTGGCCGCCAACATGGTGGGAACCGCGGTGTTCGGCGCCGGCATTGCCTACGATGTCCTCAATGCGCCGGAGATCCGCGAGGCGGCGCTCACCCTTTCCGCCGAGGCGATGGAGCCGGCCTTCCACTACATGCTGCTGCGCGGCATCGCGGCGGGCTGGCTGATGGCGACGGTCGTCTGGCTGCTGCCCTCGGCCGATCGCTCGGGCTTCCTGGTCATCGCGCTCCTGACCTATCTGATCGCCCTCTTCCACCTCGCCCATGTGGTGGCCGGTTCGGTGGAAGCGATGGCGCTGATGTTCGCGGGCCGGATGTCGGTTGAGGACGCGCTTGTCGGTTTCTACCTGCCGGCCCTGCTCGGCAATGTCCTTGGCGGGTCCGCACTGTTCTCGCTGATCAGCTACGGCCAGGTCGTCAACGAACTCGATCAGCGCGGCAACTGACCACCGGACACGACAAAGGGCGCCGGCTTTCGCTGGCGCCCTTTCTGGTTCGTTCCGTGCACCGCCGAAGCGGCAGGATTGTCAGCCTCGCGCGCGCAGGATCGAGCGGCCGGCATAGACCGCCTGGTCGCCCAGTTCCTCTTCGATCCGCAGAAGCTGGTTGTACTTGGCGAGCCGGTCCGAACGGGCGAGCGAACCGGTCTTGATCTGCCCGCAATTGGTCGCGACCGCGAGATCGGCGATGGTCGAATCTTCGGTTTCGCCCGAGCGATGCGACATCACGGCGGTGTAGCCGGCCCGGTGTGCGACATTGACCGCGTCCAGCGTCTCGGTGAGCGTGCCGATCTGGTTGACCTTGACGAGGATCGAATTGGCGACGCCCTTGGCGATGCCGTCGCGCAGGCGCTCCGAATTGGTCACGAAGAGATCGTCGCCGACGAGCTGCACGGTGGCGCCGGTCTTTTCGGTCAGCGTCTTCCAGCCGGCCCAGTCGTCCTCGGCCATGCCGTCCTCGATCGAGATGATCGGATAGGCGCCGGCGAGTTCGGCTAGATAGCCGGTCATGTCGTCCGGCGACAGCTTCCGCCCCTCGCCTTCCAGGTCGTAGACGTCGTTCTTGAAGAACTCGGTCGAGGCGCAGTCGAGCGCCAGGAACATGTCCTCGCCGGGCTTGTAGCCGGCCTTCTCGATCGCCCGCATGACGAAGTCGAGACCGTCCTTGGCGGATGCGAGACCGGGTGCGAAGCCGCCCTCGTCGCCGACATTGGTGTTGTGGCCGGCGTCCTTCAGCATCTTCTTCAGCGTGTGGAAGACTTCCGCGCCCATCCGCAACGCGTCCGAGAAGCGCTCGGCGCCGACCGGCATGATCATGAATTCCTGGAAGTCGATCGGGTTGTCGGCATGGGCGCCGCCATTGATGATGTTCATCATCGGCACGGGCAGCACATGCGCCGAGGCGCCGCCGACATAGCGGTAGAGCGGCAGCGCCGAGGCATCGGCCGCGGCCTTGGCGACCGCCAGCGACACGCCGAGGATCGCATTGGCGCCGAGCCGGCTCTTGTTCGGGGTGCCGTCGAGCTCGCGCATGGCGGCGTCGATGCGGATCTGGTCCTCGGCCTCGTAGCCGCCGATCGCCTCGAGGATCTCGCCATTGACCGCGTCGACCGCCTTCTGGACGCCCTTGCCCATGTAGCGGCTGCCGCCGTCGCGCAGCTCGACCGCCTCGTGGGCGCCCGTCGAGGCGCCGGACGGGACCGCCGCGCGGGCCAGCGTGCCGTCTTCCAGGATGACGTCCACCTCGACCGTGGGGTTGCCCCGGCTGTCGAGAATTTCGCGTCCGATGATGTCGATGATCGCGGTCATGCGGGGTGCCTCCAAATGTGGTTCTGCCAGCCTTCTAGACCAGGCATGTGACGGATTGAACTGATTCTGGTCGCGGTCGGCCGGCGATGGCGCTGAGCGCCCGCGCCGACGCCCGGCATGGAGTGGCTCAGTCGAAGCCCTTGGCCACCGCATCCAGCGCCTGCAGGCGCTTCAGGAGCTCGGGCATGCGGTCCAGCGGCACCATGTTGGGGCCGTCCGACGGCGCGTTGTCCGGATCCTCGTGGGTCTCGATGAACAGGCCGGCGACGCCGACCGCGACGGCGGCCCGCGATAGCGTCTCGACGAAGCGGCGCTCGCCGCCCGACGAGCCGCCCCGCCCGCCCGGCTGCTGCACCGAGTGGGTGGCGTCGAAGACCACCGGTGCGCCCATCCCGGCCATGATCGGCAAGGCGCGGAAATCGGAAACCAGCGTATTGTAGCCGAAGGACGCGCCGCGCTCGGTCAGGAGCACGTTGGGATTGCCGCTCTCGGTGACCTTGGCGAGCACATTGCTCATGTCCCAGGGGGCCAGGAACTGGCCCTTCTTGATGTTGACCACCCGGCCGGTTCCGGCCGCCGCGATCAGAAGGTCGGTTTGCCGGCAAAGAAACGCCGGGATCTGCAGGATGTCGCAGACCGTTCCGGCCTCACGGCACTGTTCCTCGGTGTGGACGTCGGTCAGCACCGGCAGGTCGAAGGTCCGCGCCACTTCCTCGAAGACCGGCAGCGCGTCGGCCAGGCCGATGCCGCGCCGGCCCTTCAGGCTGGTACGGTTGGCCTTGTCGAAGCTTGCCTTGAAGACGTAGCCGATGCCCAGATCGTCGGTGATCCTCTTCATCTTCTCCGCGATCATCATCGCGTGGTCGCGGCTTTCCATCTGGCATGGGCCGGCGATCAGCGCGAAGGGCCGGGAATTGTCGAACACGGTGTTGCGAGCCGCGACGGTGCCGTTGGGCGCTGTCATGATGGTCTCTCCTCGAAGGCGATGAAGGGTGTGCTGGCGGGACCGAGCGTGGCGACGATCCGTCCGTCCCGCTCCGTCACGACATCCGGCGCAAGCGCGGCGCGCGCGTGATCGGGATCTGCCACCGCCAGGACCATCCCGGCGAGCCGCAGCCGATCGTCAACGGCCGCGACGCCGTAGCGTGCCTGGGCAAGGGACGGCGTCAGGAACTCCAGAACGACATTCGCCAGGGCGAGTGTCGCGCCGCCGCTGCCGTCGCTTGTCAGCGTCGATCCGGCGATTGTCTCCAGAAGCCGCCGCGTCTCCTCATCCACCGTCCCGACCAGGACGATGCGCAGGAGACCATCGGCCCCATTGGCATGGCGCGACAGGGCCGAGCGATCCGGAGCGACGCTGTGGCGAGCTTCGCAGAAGAACAGCGACGCCACGAAACCGGGCAGCAGGCGGGCGAAGGCCAGCCGAAACGACAGGGTCGCCTCGGCACCGTCGCCCTGCCGGAACGTGCGGGAGAAATCGACGGTCGCCGGCTCGGCGAGATCCTGCGCGGTGAGCGCGTCGCGGTCGGCCAGCGCATCGGCCGACCGGAACGCCAGGCCCGAAAAGCCCGGCAGATCCTGTTCGGCCCGGTACGCCGCGTCCCGCGCGACGAAGAAATTCCCGGCTGCCAGCGCATCGACCTGCGCCGCCGCGTCCACGACCGCCAGCGGTTCGAGATAGACGCCATCGGCGAGGAACACGCAGGCATTGCCGGTGCCGAAGGGATGGACGGCGTCCGGTGCGACGGTGAAGCCGAGCGCGCCCAGCCGTTCGCGGGCCGTGGCGAGGTTATCGAAGGACAGGACGAGATGATCGATCGCGCGCATGGTCACGGCCTATTCGATCTCCCGCGGCAATTCCAGATGCATGGCGCCCGGCCCGGCCGAGCCCGCACCGGACATCACCGGTGACCGGCATTCCACCAAGGGCGGCTTGCTTGTCACGGGGACGCAGCCGCACCGGGCCGGCACGGCTGCAGACGCCTAGACCAGCCGCGAACGCTCGACGGCGGCGGCGATGAAGCTGGCGAACAGCGGATGCGGCTCGAACGGGCGCGACTTCAGCTCCGGATGGTACTGCACGCCGATGAACCACGGATGGTCGGCCAGTTCGACCGTCTCCGGCAGAAGGCCGTCCGGCGACATGCCGGCGAAGCTCATGCCGACGGCTTCCAGCGGCTCGCGATAGGCGCGGTTGACCTCGTAGCGGTGGCGATGCCGTTCCTCGATGGTCGTATCGCCATAGATCTCGGCGATCTTCGAGCCTTCCTTGAGGCTCGCCGCATAGGCGCCGAGACGCATGGTGCCGCCGAGGTCGCCCTTCTTGGCGCGCTGCTCCAGCTCGTTGCCTTTCAGCCATTCGGTCATCAGGCCGACGACGGCTTCCTCGGGATCACCGAATTCGGTCGAGCCGGCGTTCTGGATGCCGGCCAGCGAACGGGCCGCCTCGATCACCGCCATCTGCATGCCGAAGCAGATGCCGAAATACGGCACGTTGCGCTCACGGGCGAACTTGGCCGCGAGGATCTTGCCTTCCGAGCCGCGCTCGCCGAAGCCGCCGGGCACCAGAATGCCGTTCACCCGCTCCAGATACGGCGTCGGATCCTCTTGCTCGAAGACCTCCGATTCGATCCAGTCGAGCTTGACGCGCACCTTGTTGGCGATGCCGCCATGCTGCAGCGCCTCGATCAGCGATTTGTAGGCGTCCTTGAGGCCGGTATATTTGCCGACGATGGCGATGGTCACCTCGCCCTCGGGATGGCGAATGCCGTCCGTCACCTGGTGCCAGAGCTGCAGCTGCGGCTTGGGCGCCGGGTCGATGCCGAAGGCGGCCAGCACTTCGGTGTCGAGACCCTCATGGTGATAGGCGATCGGCACATCGTAGATCGTCGCGACGTCCAGCGCCTGGATGACCGCCGTTTCCCGCACATTGCAGAACAGGCTCATCTTGCGACGCTCTTCCGCCGGCACCTGCCGGTCGGCGCGCACCAGCAGGATGTCCGGCTGGATGCCGATGGCGCGCAGTTCGCGCACCGAATGCTGGGTGGGCTTGGTCTTCAGCTCGCCGGCCGTCGGAATGTACGGCATCAGCGTCAGATGGACGTAGATCGCGCCGCCCCGCGGCAGGTCGTTGCCGAGCTGGCGGATCGCCTCGAAGAACGGCAGCGCCTCGATGTCGCCGACCGTGCCGCCGATCTCGCAGAGAACGAAATCGAAATCCTCGTTCCCGTCGAGAACGAATTCCTTGATGGCGTCGGTGACGTGCGGGATGACCTGGACCGTCGCGCCGAGATAATCGCCGCGGCGCTCCTTGGCGATGATCTCCTGGTAGATCCGCCCGGTGGTGATGTTGTCCATCCGGTTGGCCGAGCGGCCGGTGAAGCGCTCGTAATGGCCGAGATCCAGATCGGTCTCGGCGCCGTCGTCGGTGACGAACACCTCGCCGTGCTGCGTCGGGCTCATCGTGCCCGGATCGACGTTGAGATAGGGGTCGAGCTTCCGCAGCCGCACGCGATAACCGCGTGCCTGCAGGAGTGCACCGAGTGCGGCCGATGCAATGCCCTTGCCGAGAGAAGAGACCACGCCGCCGGTGATGAAGATATATCGCGCCATGGGCCTTCCCGATATCGCGGCGGAGATGATTCCGCCAGTCACTTTTTACACATGCGAAAAACCAGCGGGGCACCCGAAGGTGCCCCGCCGATGACGTTCAATGGGCGAACGAAGCGCTACTGGCCGTTCTGCGGCGTCGCCGGCTCGTCGGACGGACGTGTCGTGCCTGCGGCCGGCTCCTCGACGGGCGGCACGGTCGGCGCGTCTTCGACGCCCGGTGCATCCTCGGCCGGATTGGCAGGAATTTCCTCGACAGGTGCTGCCTCGGTCGCCGGTGCAGGAGCTTCCTCAGCCGCCGGTGCCGGCTGCGCCGGAGCTGCGGTGGTCTCGCCGGTCGGGGCTGCCGGTGCCTCGTCGGGCAGCGACGGAGCCGCGCTCGGTGCGTCGGCGGCGACAGGTGCCGTTTCCGTCGCGGCGCCGCCAGCGGGCGCCTGCGGCTGCTCGGGCAATCCGCCCAGCTGATCCAGCAGGCTACCACCCTGATCGCTGCCATCACCAGCCGGCGCACTCTGGCCGCTCTGATTGACCGGCAGGCGGTCCAGAATGTCGGTCGGCTGGGCGCCGTAGCGCGCCAGGATGCCGAGCGAGAGCGAGGTGACGAAGAACGCCGCTGCCAGGATGCCGGTCGTGCGCGTCAGCGCATTGGCGGCACCGCGGGCCGACATCATGCCGCCGCCACCGCCACCGATGCCGAGCGCACCGCCTTCGGAGCGCTGCAACAGAACGACGACGACGAGCGTCACGACGATCATCAAGTGGATGATGATGAGAATGGTTTCCATGGAACTTTCGCAACGCGTCTATTCGATAATTGCGCGCCTTCTACAGAAGCGACGCCCGCTTTCCAACCGTATTCGGCATTTGCGGGCGATTGGGCGCGCGGCCCGTGTCGTTCCGGTCAGGCTGTCGGCGACGCCTGACATATCGCGATGAAGTCCGACGCCTTCAAGCTGGCCCCGCCGACAAGGGCTCCATCGACATTATCGATTGCCAGGAGTTCCGCCGCATTGCCCGGTTTCACCGACCCGCCGTAGAGGATGCGAACCCCGTTTCCGGCCTCGCCGAAACGCTCGACCAGCGTCCTGCGGATGAAGTCGTGGATGTGCCGCACGTCGTCCGCCGTGGGCGTCTTGCCGGTGCCGATCGCCCAGACCGGCTCATAGGCAACAACGACCCGGTCACCGTCCATGTCGTCCGGCAGCGAGCCGGCCAGTTGCCGCGCCAGGACGTCCGTCGTTGCGTCGGCATCGCGTTCCGCCTCGGTCTCGCCGATGCAGATCACCGCGATCAGGCCGGCGGCCATCGCCGCCTCGGCCTTGGCGCGGACCAGTTCGTCGCTCTCGCCATGATCGGCGCGGCGCTCGGAATGGCCGACGATCACGTAGCGCGCACCGACATCCTTCAGCATCGCAGCGGAAATGTCGCCGGTATGGGCGCCGCTTTCGGCCGGATGGCAATCCTGGCCGCCCACGGCGACATGGTGGCCGAGAATGCCAAAGCTCGCCGACAGCATCGTGGCCGGCGGGCAGATCAGGATGTCGCGGCCCTGGTTGAGGCCGGCGCCGGCGGCTTCGGCCAGCGTCTGCAGCTCACCCAGCTCCTTCAGGAGCCCGTTCATCTTCCAGTTTCCGGCAATCAGCGGCGTCGGTGCCATCGTGTTTCCTCAGCTCTTTGTCAGGCGCCCAGGGCCCGGCGCGGACCTTACGCATCGAAGGGCGTAAATCAATCGTGCGGGTCGCTTGCGTCCGATGGGCCCGGTTTCCTAAAAGGCACGGAACAGAATGCCCAGGATCGCCTCGCGCGCGGCGATCCTTGTCGGGCGAACGGGAGACCATCATGCTCAACACGCTCCGCGGCAGCATTTCCGGCTGGACGGCCAAGATCCTGCTCGGCCTTCTCGTGCTCAGCTTTGCCGTCTGGGGCATCGGCGACGTCTTTCGCGGCGGGGTGGCGAATGCCGTGCTGACCGCCGGCGAGACCGAAGTGTCGCTGCAGGACTATGCGCTGGCCTACAACCGGGCTCAATCCCGCCTCGCCCAGCAGATCGGCCGCCGGCCCACCGCCGAGGAAGCCGAGATGTTCGGCATCGGCCAGTCGGTCATCAGCCAGCTCGTCGCCGGTGCCGTGCTCGACGAACAGGGCCGCCGCATCGATCTCGGCCTGTCGCAGGACCGACTCGCCCAGGTGATCGCCGAGGACCCGACCTTCCAGGATGCCTCGGGCAATTTCTCCCGCGCCCAGTTCCAGAATGCGCTCTACAACGCCCGGATCAGCGAGGCCGACTACATTCGCGGCCAGGAGAACCAGGCGGTGCGCAGCCAGATCGTCGACGCGGTCTCGGAAGGCATCGCCATTCCCGACGCCTTCTCCACGGCGCTCGGCCTCTACAATGGCGAGCGGCGCACGATCGAATATGTGACGCTGACGCCCGCCACGATTCCCCCGGTCGCCGACCCGTCCGACGAGGTTCTGGCCACTTATTTCCAGGAAAACAGCGAGACCTATGCCGCGCCGGAATATCGCTCGGTGGCCTACGCCGTCCTGACGCCCGAGGCGATGGCCGACCCGACGACGATCACCGACGAGGCGGTCGCGGCGGATTACGAGCAGTACAGGGAGCGCTACACCACCGCCGAGCAGCGCCGGGTGCAGCAGATCGCCTTCCCCGATGAGGCCGCTGCGCAAGCCGCCAAGGCCAAGCTCGAGGCGGGCACGAGCTTTGCCGACGTCGCGCGGGATGCCGGTCGCAGCCCGGCCGATATCGATCTCGGCCTCGTCACCCGTTCGCAGATTCCCGATGCGACGGTCGCCGAGGCGGCCTTCTCACTCGCCGAAGGCGAGGTGTCGGACGTGGTCAGCGGCGCCTTCGGTCCGGTGCTTCTGCAGGTCACCGAAATCCAGCCGGAAACCGTGCAGACGCTGGAAGAGGTCTCCGACGAGATTCGCTCGGCACTGGCACTCGTGGCGGCCAGCGATACGGCCAACAGCGCCTACAACGCCTTCGAGGATGCCCGCGCCGGCGGCGCGACCTTCGCCGAAGCGGCGCAGAGCGCCGGCCTGACGGTGCAGACGATCCCGGCCGTCGACCGCGAGGGCAACGGCCCGGACGGCCAGCCCGTCGCCGAACAGCCGTCGGCGCAGGAATTCCTGCCCGGCGTCTTCGAGACCGAGCCCGGCCTCGACAATGTGCCGATCAACTTCCAGTCCAACGGCTACGTCTTCTATGACGTGATCAGCATCGATCCGGCCCGCGACCGTACCCTCGACGAGGTGCGCGACCGGGTACTGGCCGACTGGAAGGCCGCCGAGACGGACCGGCAGCTCGCCGAGCGCGCCGAGCAGATGAAGACCGAGCTGCAGGCCGGCCAGAGCATGGCCGATGCGGCGGCCGCGGTCGGCGCCGAAGCCCGCACGGCAGCGGCGATCTCGCGCCAGTCCGGCGTGTCGGAACTCGGCCAGGCCGGCGTCAACGCGGCGTTCTCCGGCGGAACAGGAACGGTCGCCACGGCGGCCGGTCGCGAGGCCGGCTCGCAGATCGTCCTGCGCGTCGTCGAGGTTGCGCCGCCGGCAGACCCTGCGGCCAACGTCGCCGCCAACGAGCGCGGCCAGATGACCGGCATGCTGGAGAACGACATTCTGGAGACCTACGTGTCGCTGCTCCAGAACGACACCGCCATCGCCGTTCACCCGGCGGGCATCGAGCGGGCAAAGGCGCTGATCCGTTGAGCCAGAGCCTGAAACCCTTCATCGCCAAGGTCGCGGCGGGCGAGACGCTGGACCGCGCCGAGGCCGGCGAGGCCTTTTCGGTCATGATGTCCGGCGAAGCGACGCCGTCGCAGATCGGCGGCTTCCTGATGGCGCTGCGCGTGCGCGGCGAGACCGTCGACGAGATGGCCGGCGCGGTGGACGTCATGCGCGCCAACATGCTGCGGGTCGAGGCGCCGGCGGAGGCCGTCGACATCGTCGGCACCGGCGGCGATCACGCCGGCACCCTGAACGTCTCCACCTGCTCCGCCTTCGTTCTGGCCGGCTGCGGCCTCGTCGTCGCCAAGCACGGCAACCGTGCCCTGTCGTCCAAATCCGGCGCGGCCGATGTCCTGATGGCGCTCGGCGTCAATGTCGACCTGAAGCCCGATGCCATTTCGCGGGCCCTCGCGGACGCCGGCATCTGCTTCATGTTCGCGCCGACCCACCACGCCGCCATGCGGTTCGTGGGCCCGAGCCGCGTCGAGCTCGGCACCCGCACGATCTTCAACCTGCTCGGACCGATGTCCAACCCGGCCGGCGTCGGCAAGCTGCTTCTGGGCTCGTTCTCGCGTGAATGGCTGGTGCCGATGGCCGAGACGCTGCGCGCGCTCGGCACCGAATCCGCCTGGCTCGTCCATGGCGACGGTCTCGACGAGATGACGGTCTGCGGCACGACCGAAGTCGCGGCGCTGGAGAATGGCGAGATCCGCCAGTTCGCCATCGAGCCGGAGGATGTCGGTCTGCGCCGCTGGCCGCTGGCCGACATCAAGGGTGGCGACGCCGCGACCAATGCTACGGCGTTGCGCGCCGTTCTCGACGGAGCCGACAACGCCTATCGCGAGATCGTCCTCCTGAACGCGGCCGGCGCACTGGTCATGTCGGGCCATTCGGCCGATCTACGCGAGGGCATCGCCAAGGCGGCCGACGCCATCGACAGCGGCCGCGCCCGCGCCGCGCTGGAGCGGCTGGCCGCGGTCACCCAGGCGATTGCGGGGGAAACCAAATGAGCGACATCCTGCAGAGGATCGAAGCCTACAAGCGCGAGGAGATCGCCGCCGCCAAGCAGCGGATCTCGCAGGCCGATCTCGAAGGCCAGTTCGCGTCCGTCGAGCCGCCGCGCGGCTTTGCGGCGGCGCTTGGCGCGCGCCATCGCGCCGGCGAGTTTGCGCTCATCGCCGAAGTGAAGAAGGCGAGCCCGTCCAAGGGCCTGATCCGCGAGGATTTCGACCCGCCCGCCCTCGCAGCCGCTTATGAGCGCGGCGGCGCCGCCTGTCTCAGCGTTCTCACCGACACGCCGTCCTTCCAGGGCGATCCGTCCTTCCTGACGGCGGCGCGCGCGGCGACGAGCCTGCCCGCGCTGCGCAAGGATTTTCTCTACGACACCTATCAGGTGGCCGAGGCCCGCGCCTGGGGCGCCGACGCGATCCTCATCATCATGGCCGCGGTCGACGACGCCCTTGCCCGCGACCTCGAAGCCGCGGCCGTCGCCTATGGCCTGGACGTGCTGGTCGAGGTGCATGACGAGGCCGAGACCGAGCGGGCGCTTGCCCTCGCCTCGCCGCTGCTGGGCATCAACAACCGCAATCTGCGCACCTTCGAGACCTCGCTGGACACCGCGGAGCGGCTGGCCGCCCTCGTGCCCGACGATCGCGTCCTGGTCGGCGAAAGCGGCATCTTCACCCATGCCGATTGCCAGCGTCTCGCCGGGCACGGCATCCGCACTTTCCTCGTCGGCGAGAGCCTGATGCGTCAGGAGGACGTCGAGGCCGCGACGCGGGCGCTGATCGGCGGCGATCCTGCCATCACGGTGCCCGCATGAGCGATCCGCGCGACGCCACGCTGACGCATCTCGACGCCACCGGCGCCGCGTCCATGGTCGATGTCGGCGACAAGGAGCGCACGCGCCGCGTCGCTGAGGCCGAAGGCTTCGTGATGATGGAGCCGGCGACGCTCGACCTGATCCTGGCCGGCGAGGCCAAGAAGGGCGACGTCATTGGCATTGCCCGCATTGCCGGCATCATGGGCGCCAAGAAGACCCACGACCTGATCCCGCTCTGCCATCCGCTGATGCTGGAGAAGATCGGTGTCGAGATCACCGCCGAGCCTGCGCTGCCCGGCCTGCGGGTCACCGCGACGGCGCGGGTCGGCGGCAAGACCGGCGTCGAGATGGAGGCGCTGACGGCCGTCTCGGTCGCCTGCCTCACCATCTACGACATGGCCAAGGCGGTCGACCGCACCATGACCATCAGCGGCATCCGCCTCCTGGCGAAATCCGGCGGCCGCTCCGGCGACTGGTCGGCGGACGCCGCGTCGTGAGTCTCATCCCCGTCGAGGAGGCCTATCGTCTCCTCGTCGAGGACGCCCGCCCCCTCGACCGAACCGAGACGCTGCCCCTGCGCGACGCGTCGGGCCGCATTCTGGCCGCGGACCTCGCCTCGCGGCGCACCCAGCCGGCCTTCGACGCCTCCGCCATGGACGGCTACGCGGTCCGCGCCGCCGACCTTGGCGACAAAGCGCCCTTCCCCTCCCTGCGGCTCGTCGGCGAATCGGCCGCCGGCCATGCCTATGACGGCACGCTGCAGCCAGGCGAGACCATCCGCATCTCCACCGGAGCGCCGGTCCCGGCCGGCGCCGACGCCATCCTGATCCAGGAGAACGCCGACCGGCGGGACGGCACCGTCACGGCGACGGCGCCGGTCGTCGTCGGCCAGCACATCCGCCCGGCGGGAATCGACTTCGCAGCCGGCACGCCGCTTCTCACCGCCGGCACCGTGCTCACCCCGGGCGCCATCGCGCTGGCCGCCAGCGGCGGCCATCCGTCGATCCCGGTACGCGGCCGGCCCCGCGTGGCGATCCTGGCGACCGGTGACGAGCTCGTCCTGCCCGGCGAACCCATCGGCCCCTCGCAGATCGTCGCCTCCAACACCTTCGGCGTCGCTGCGCTGGTGCGCGAGGCCGGCGGCCTGCCGCTGAATTGCGGGATCGCGCCCGACCGGGAAGCGGCCATCGATGCCCAGCTGACGCAGGCGATCGCCGACGGCGCCGATATCTTCGTCACCATCGGCGGCGCCTCGGTCGGCGACCACGATCTCGTCGGCAAGGTCTTCGCCGCCCATGGCGTCTCCCTCGACTTCTGGAAAGTGGCCATGCGCCCCGGCAAGCCGCTGATGGCCGGCAGGCTGGGCGACATGCGGGTCGTCGGCCTGCCCGGCAACCCCGCCTCCTCCATGGTCGCCGCCACCCTCTTCCTGGCACCGCTGGTCCGGCGCCTCGCGGGCCGTCCCGCGCGTCCGCTGTACCGCCGGGGCGTTCTCGCCGCGCCGATGTCGGACAATGGCGACCGCACGGATTTCGTCCGCGCCCGGATCGAACCGGATGGCGCCGGCCCACCCCGTATCGTGCCGTTGTCGCGCCAGGATTCCTCGCTGCTGTCGATCTATGCTGCGGCCGATGCCCTGCTCGTGCGCCCGGTCCGCGCCGCACCGGCCGAAGCAGGCGATCCCTGCGATTACGTCCCCCTGACGGCGCTGGAGCCACTTGCGGAACACAACTAGAACAGATAGGTTTGTTCAGGTTTTGTTTTGAGGAGTCGCCCGGATGCTGACGCGCAAGCAGCACGATCTTCTGGTCTTCGTGAACGATCGGGTGCGCGAGACTGGTGTGCCCCCGTCCTTCGATGAAATGAAGGACGCGCTGGACCTGCGGTCCAAGTCCGGCATTCACCGCCTGATCACCGCGCTCGAGGAGCGGGGCTTCATCCGCCGCCTGCCCAACCGGGCCCGGGCGCTGGAAATCCTGAAACTGCCCGAGTCGATTCAGGGCAACCGCCCGGCACCTGTCGGGCGCACCGGCTTCAAGCCGAGCGTCATCGAAGGCAGTCGCGATACCGCCCGGCCCGCCCCCACGGCGCAACCGGCGCCGGCCAAGGCGTCCGCCTCGACGGCCATCCCTGTCATGGGGCGGATCGCCGCCGGCGTGCCGATCTCGGCCATCCAGCACAACACCCATTCCATCGTCGTTCCGCCGGACATGCTGGGCAGCGGCGAACATTACGCCCTCGAAGTGAAGGGCGATTCGATGATCGAGGCCGGCATTCTCGACGGCGACACGGTGGTCATCCGCCGGGGCGACACGGCGACGCCGGGCGAGATCGTGGTCGCCCTCGTCGACGACGAGGAAGCGACCCTGAAGCGCTTCCGCCGTCGCGGCGACACCATCGCGCTGGAGGCGGCCAATCCGGCCTATGAAACCCGGATCTTCGGCTCGGACCGGGTCAAGGTCCAGGGCAAGCTGATCGGCCTGATCCGCCGCTACTGACCGCTCCGGACGGAACGCGGTCGGTGCAGAACGGGTGATAGGTCCTCGCGACTCGCGCCCGAAGCGTTGAGGCCCGAAACCGGCTCGTCCTCGCTCAGGGCCCAACCGTCGCGGTTCGGCCTGAACCGGCCGGGCCCCCATTGCTGACGGTCGCCGAGGCCGGCTGCGTGACGGGTACCGGCGGGTCTGGCGCGGCTGGCTTGCGCCAGTATTCCGGCCAGGGCGCCAGCCGGTGAACGTTCCAGCGTTCGGGCGGATCGCTGACCGCCGGCACGATGCGGGGCCGGCCTGTCGCCGCCTCCCGGCCGATCGCCAGCGAGCCGGTCCGCCGCAGCGTGCGCAGCGTCACCAGAAAGGCGCCGGATCGGCATTCCGTCAGCCGGATCGCCCGTGAGACGATGGCAACATCCGCCTCGTCGCAGGCATCGCCCGTGCGGGCATAATCCTCAGTCCAGACCACCCGCAGGCCGCCGCGCGTGGTGAAGCGGCAGTATTTGGCCGCGCACTCGGCGGGAATCGTCGCACGGATCCGCTCGGTGTCCGTGCCCCGCGGCGCCCGCGCCTCGAAGGCCCGCTCCCATTGTTCCGCGATGAAACCGCTGGGCCTTGCACGAAGGAAAGCAAGCTGGCCCTCCGCCGCGAGAGTCGCGACCTCCTTGCCGTCCTCGAAGATCAGCAGTTCCGGTGGGACCGTCCTGTCGGGCGCTGCGACGAATCCGGCGAGTGCCAGCGGCAGGCCAAGCCAGCGCAACCGGCTTGCCAGACAGGACGCGGTGAGGATCGCCGCCGTCAGCAGCAGAAGTCCCGATGCGGTCATGCGTCCGATCGCCTGGTCCGGCAGCCAGGCATAGACGTTGCGGGCGATCTCGAGGACGAGCCAGAGGCCGGCACCCATCGCCTGGAACGGCCAGGCGTCGAGCCCGAACGGAATCAGCAGCGTTCCCACCAGCGCCAGCGGCATGATCCACAGCGTGAAGAGCGGCATGGTCAGGAGATTGGCGACGAAGCCGAAGGCCGCCATCCGGTGGAAGTGATAGGCGGCATAAGGCGCGGTTGCCGATCCCGCCAGAAGCGACGTGACCATGATCGCAGAGAGCGCGACCAGGATCTTGCCGGCGACGCCCCTATCCGTCTCGCGGCCGCGTTCGCGCCCCGCGCGCCATTGCGACAGGGCCGCATAGCCGCCGATCAGCGCCACGGTCGCCGCAAAGCTCATCTGGAAGCTGGCGGTCATCACCGCATGCGGAGCGACGAGGATGACGACGATGGCAGCGATCGCCACGTTGCGAAGCGTCAGGGCGGGGCGGTCGATCAGCACGGCGCCGAGCATGATCGCCAGCATCACGAAGGATCGCTGGGTCGCGACATTGGCGCCCGAGATCGCCAGATAGATCGCCGCGACGGCCAGCGCGACAAAGGCCGCAATCTTCTTCGCCGGCAGGCGCAGCGAGATGGCCGGCACGAGGGACAGCGACGACCGCACGGCCAGCATGGCGAAGCCGGCGACGATCGCCATGTGCAGGCCCGAGATCGACAGGACGTGGGCGAGCCCCGTGCCGCGCAGCCATTCGCGGGCATCGTCGGGGATACCGGCGCGTTCGCCGGTGATGAGGGCCGCGGCGATGGCGCCTTCCCGGCCGCCGATCACCATGCTGATGCGCTCGGTCAGGGCGAGGCGCGTCTGCGTCTGCAGATGCCGCAGTTCGGCCAGAAGACCGCGTCCATCGTCGCTTGCCGTGGACGGCGTCGGCTCGGCCTCCGGCGCGCCGAGCGAATAACCATAGGCTCCGATCCCGGCAAAGAACGGCGCCATGGCAAAGTCGTAGCTGCCGGGAAATGCCGGACCGGACGGCGGCCCGAGCCGGACGAGGCCGCGATAGAGGCCGCCGGGCGCGATCGGCTCATGTCGGCTGCCGACGACGATGCGCACTCGCTCCGGCGGTCGCGACAGGACTGGCCGCTCGGTTTCTGCGACTGCGATCACATAGCGATAGCGTCCGTCCTCCGTCCGCTCTCGCGAGAGGACGGGACCGGCAATGCGCACCGTCGCCTGGCCGGACAGGATCGTCGTTTCGGTGCGCTGAATCTCGCCGATCGCAAGGGCGGTACCCACGAAGGTGAAGCCCGCGAGGATCAGCATCGGGTGCAGAACGGGGCGTCCCATACGGCGCAGCGCGAGGCCGAGGCTGGCGATGGCGGCAAGGACGGTCAGCCAGACATTCGGGGCCCAGCCGGCGCCGTGGACGAGCGCCACGCCGATCATCAGGCCGAGCGGGACCAGGAGAAAACCGGTACGGGCGCGGGTCTCGGCGGCAAACTGGTCGGCGAGCCATTCCCGGCCGAGACGGCGCCAACGGCTACGCGGCGGCAGCACGATCGTCGCCCGCCAGCGCCGGAACGCTGCCCGAACGGCGTCGCGCCGCCCGAAGGCCGCGCCTGCGCGTTCGTCGCGATCGCTGGCGCTGTCCATGCCGTCCGGTCCCGTCGGCTTGTCTCTCCCCTCGCCTATGGTACACAGCCGCCAAGCGAAAGCGATCCACGCCGATCGCTCCCAACACTCAGCGTATCAATATCGGAGAGACCATGACGGACGCCGTCGTGACCCGCTTTGCCCCCTCGCCGACGGGCTTCCTGCATATCGGTGGCGCGCGCACGGCGCTGTTCAACTGGCTCTACGCCAGGGCAACGGGCGGCAAGATGCTGCTGCGGATCGAGGACACCGACCGCGCCCGCTCGACCGAGCCGGCGGTCCAGGCGATCATCGACGGGCTCGACTGGATGGGCCTGACCGCAGACGAGCCGCCGGTGTCGCAGTATGAGCGGGCGGACCGCCACCGCGAGGTGGTCGAGGAGATGCTCGCCAAGGGCGAGGCCTATCGCTGCTACGCCAGCCAGGCCGAACTGGAAGAGATGCGAGAGACCGCGCGCGCCGAGAAGCGTCCGCCGCGCTATGACGGCCGCTGGCGCGACCGCGACCCGTCCGAGGCCCCCGAGGGCGTCAAGCCGGTGATCCGCCTGCGAGCGCCGCTGGAGGGCGAGACGATCGTCCGTGACAAGGTGCAGGGTGACGTCCGCTTTCCCAACAAGGATCTCGACGATCTGGTGCTGCTGCGCTCAGACGGCAGCCCGACCTATATGCTGGCCGTGGTCGTCGACGACCATGACATGGGCGTCACCCACATCATCCGCGGTGACGACCACCTGACCAATGCTGGCCGCCAGACGCTGATCTACAAGGCGATGGGCTGGGACGTGCCGGTCATGGCGCACATCCCGCTGATCCATGGCGCGGACGGCGCCAAGCTGTCGAAGCGCCACGGCGCGCTGGGCATCGAGGCCTACCAGGCCATGGGCTATCTGCCGGTGGCGCTGCGCAACTACCTCGTGCGGCTCGGCTGGAGCCATGGCGATTCCGAGATCATCTCCACCGAGGAGATGATCGAATGGTTCGATCTCGGCGAGATCAACAAGGGCGCTGCGCGCTTCGACTTCGCCAAGCTGGAAGCGCTCAACGGCCACTGGATCCGGCGCAGCGACGACGCCGATCTGGTCGACATGCTGATGGCCGAGCGGGACGTGCTGCCCAATGGCGGCATCCTGAAGACCCGCTCCGACGACGAAATCCGATCCAAGCTGACCGCGGCCATGCCCGGGCTGAAAGAGCGCGCCAAGACCCTCGTCGAGCTGACCGAGAGCACCGCCTATCTCTTCGCCGACCGGCCGTTGTCCTTCGAGGACAAGGCGGCGGCGATTCTCGACGATGGCGGCCGCGAAATCGTAGGCGCCCTCGCCAAGCGCTTCGAGGCGGCCCCGGACTGGTCTGCGGCGGAGCTGGAGGCCATAGTACGCGCCTATGCCGAGGAGAACGGCCTGAAGCTGGGCAAGGCGGCACAGCCCCTGCGGGCGGCCCTGACCGGCCGCACCACCTCCCCGGGCGTGTTCGATGTACTGGCCGTGCTGGGCCGGGACGAATCGCTGGCGCGGCTGGGCGATCAGTCGGCCTGACCAAGGACAGGACTATTGCGGCGCAACACATTGCGTGATCGGAAACTTGTCGCACTCCTGGGTTTGGAGTAGTCAGGCATCTGAACAATCTGTGTGCGCTGCGAGAGGTCGATACCTGAGCGGCTATCATCGAAGGGAAAACGCATGACGGAACAGTCGGCGAAGCTCACATTGGGTCAGAAAGATGCGGATCTGGCCGTTCGCAGCGGCAGCATCGGACCGGACGTCGTCGACGTCACCGCGCTGTACAAGCAGACCGGTCTCTTCACCTACGACCCGGGCTTCTCCTCGACGGCGTCCTGCGAATCCAAGATCACCTATATCGACGGCGACGAGGGTGTGCTGCTGCATCGCGGCTACCCGATCGACCAGCTCGCCGAGCGCGGTGATTTCCTGGAGACCTGCTACCTGCTGCTCTACGGCGAACTGCCGACGACCCGCGAGAAGGACGATTTCGTCTACCGCGTGACCCGGCACACCATGGTCCACGAGCAGATGAGCCGGTTCTACACGGGCTTCCGCCGCGACGCGCATCCGATGGCCGTCATGGTCGGCTCGGTCGGCGCCCTGTCGGCATTCTACCACGACTCGACGGATATC
This sequence comes from Aurantimonas sp. DM33-3, assembly GCF_014334315.1. Lineage (NCBI taxonomy): Bacteria > Pseudomonadati > Pseudomonadota > Alphaproteobacteria > Hyphomicrobiales > Aurantimonadaceae > Aurantimonas > Aurantimonas sp. DM33-3. The sequence goes on from NZ_JACSGS010000001.1 coordinate 459,586, forward strand.
GCGGATCCGCACCAGCGGATGGTGGCGAGCCTGCGCATGGTCGCCAAGATGCCGACCATCGCGGCGATGGCCTACAAGTACCATATCGGCCAGCCCTTCGTGTATCCGCGCAACGATCTCGCCTATGCCGAGAACTTCCTGCACATGTGCTTCGCGGTGCCCTGCGAACCCTACCGGATCAACCCGGTGCTGGCGCGGGCCATGGACCGGATCTTCATCCTCCACGCCGATCACGAGCAGAACGCCTCGACCTCGACGGTCCGGCTGGCCGGCTCTTCGGGTGCCAACCCGTTTGCCTGCGTCGCCGCCGGCATCGCCTGCCTCTGGGGCCCTGCCCATGGCGGCGCGAACGAGGCTGCGCTCAACATGCTGATGGAGATCGGCACCAAGGACCGCATCCCCGAGTTCATTGCGCGGGCCAAGGACAAGAACGATCCGTTCCGCCTGATGGGCTTCGGCCACCGGGTCTACAAGAACTACGATCCGCGCGCCAAGATCATGCAGCAGACCTGCCACGAGGTCCTCGACGAACTCGGCATCAAGGACGATCCGCTGCTCGAAGTGGCGATGGAGCTCGAGCGCATCGCGCTGACCGACGAGTACTTCATCGAGAAGAAGCTCTACCCGAATGTCGACTTCTACTCGGGCATCACCCTGAAGGCGCTCGGCTTCCCGACCACCATGTTCACGGTGCTCTTCGCCGTGGCGCGCACGGTCGGCTGGATCGCCCAGTGGAAGGAGATGATCGAGGACCCGCATCAGCGGATCGGCCGTCCCCGCCAGCTCTATACGGGCGCCGAGATGCGCGACTACGTCGCCGTCGACGAGCGCGGCTGAGGCTTAGCCGCCTCGAGATCAAAGAAAAACGGGCGCTGCGGCGCCCGTTTCTATGTCTGGATGGAAGTCCTGCCGCGCGCAATGCAATCGAGGACGATCGCGGCGGCCGCCTCGCCCGGCGCAACGTCGATCCGCATCATCTCGCGGATGTCGGCAAAGCCAGCGCGCTGCGCCGCCCGCTCCGGCGTCGGCGTCATCAGCCGCTCGAGCCGGCGGGCCAGCATTTCCGGGCGCACGAATTCGTGGAAATGCTCCGGCACCAGCGCGTGGCCGACGATGAAGTTCGGCATTGCCGCCGTCCAGGCCGAAATCAGGTGCCGGAACTGGTAGGCCACCGGGTCGAGCCGGTAGGCCAGCGCCATCGGAACATCGGCCAACGCCAGCTCCAGCGACACCGTGCCGGAGGCCGCCAGCGCCGCGTCGGCTTCGGCAAAGGCCGACCATTTCGCGGTCTCGCCGGTGACGATCTCGGGCTTCACCTCCCAACCGGCGATCTTCTGTTCGATCAGACCACGATGCCGTTCGAGCGCCGGAATGACCGCCGTGACGCCCGGCATACGCTCCCGAAGGACATCGAAGGTACGGCCAAAATCGTCGATCAGCCGGTTGATCTCGCCGCGGCGCGACCCCGGCAGGATCAGGAGACGCGGAGGCGATGCCGGAGGGCGCTCCGGCGCGGTGCGCGCCGGGTCGGCGATCATCTGCGCCAGCGCCGGCACCCGCATCAGCGGATGGCCGACATAGGTCGATGGCGGCCCATCCAGCCGTTCCATGGTGGCGGGCTCGAAGGGCAGGATACAGATGGCGTGGTCCACATAGGCCCGCATCTTTCGTGCCCGCTCCTCGCGCCAGGCCCAGACCGTCGGCGGCACGTAATTGACGATCGGCACGTCCGGCAGTTTCTCGCGCACCCGCTTCGCCACCCGGTGGGAGAAGGTCGGGCTGTCGATGATGACGAGGATATCCGGACGCGAGGCGATCACCGCGTCGGCCACCTGAGACAGTCGGCGCATCAGCTGCGGCAGCCGCGCCAAGATCGCGCCGATCCCGATGATCGACAATTCGTCGATGTCGAACAGGCTGTCGAGACCCTCGGCCTGCATCGCCTCGCCGCCGAGCCCCACCAGCCGCAATCCGTCGCCAAGTTTCGGACGAAGAGCGCGGATGAGATCGGCCCCGATCCGGTCCCCTGACGCTTCCCCGACCACGAAGGCGATGGTCGTCATGGCCGGTCTCCCCCGTCGTCGCCGTTTGCCATGCCGGTATCCTCTCCGAGACCGACGATTGCGATGCCCGCGGCTTCGGCGGCCTCGAGCACGTCGTCGATCCCGAGGATCAGGCTGCGCCCGGCCGTCGCCCCGATCACCGTGATGCCGGCAGCGGCCGCCTCCTCGATGGTGGCGCCACCGATGCTCGGCAGGTCGAAGCGCTCGTCCTGGGTCGGCTTGACGCTTTTCACCAGCACGCAGCGCTCGGAACGTCCGATGCGGCCGCGAACCTTGAGATCGGCGACCCTTTGGAGCATCTCGCGCGTACCCTCGATCCCTTCCAGCGCGATCACCCGGTCCCGGGACGCAACGACCGCCTGTCCGATATCGAGCTCGCCCAGCCGTCCCGCGGCCCGGGCGGCGAGCACCAGCGCCTGTTCTTCGTCGGCGTCGGGCATGCGACGGGTCAACGTGCCGCCGGGCGTCAGGAGCTGCGGAACGATGTCCTGCACCGCCAGCATCTCGAAGCCCTGGCGCTCCATGTAGCGCGACAGAGCGCGCAACAACCGGTCGTCGCCGCCCCGTACGATCTTCAGCGCCGCCGGCAGCCGGATCAGGGTCTGGAAACTGGGAATGAGCGAGCGGAAATCGGGACGGTGGCTGACGGTGCCGCAGAACACCATGCGCAGGACACCGCACGACTTCATGTAGGCGATCGCATCGCCGGTACGGCCCCAGGGATAGGCGCCCCCTTCGTAACCCGCCCAGTCGTCGGCCATGCCGTCGCCGATACGCACCACGACGACCCGCCAGCCTGAGGCGCGCGCCGCTTCCGCCACCAGTCGCGGCAGCGATCCGCCCCCCGCCACCAGACCGAGAGCGTCGCCCGGCCGATCGGGAGCCAGTCCGGCCATTGTCAGCTTAGCTGGGGATGGCGCGGAAAGCACAGGGCGCGGTCGCCGCCCGAGCGGATGAACCCGAGGAGATCCTGCACGAGCGGATCGTTGGGGAACTCGCTCTGCACCTCGTCCATGTTCTCCTTGAACGTCAGATCGAAGGAGAACAGCATCCGGTAGGCGCGGCGCACATTGCGGATCGCTTCGCGATCGAAGCCGGCCCGCTTCATGCCGATGACATTCAGGCTCGACAGATAGGCACGGTTGCCCAGCACCATGCCGAAGGGGATGACGTCCCCCTCGACCGCCGCTAGGCCGCCGACATAGGCATGGTGGCCGATCCGGGTGAACTGGTGAATGCCCGAGCCGCCGGCGATCGTGGCATAGTCGCCGATCGTGCAGTGACCGGCGAGCATGACGTTGTTGATCACCGTGACATTGCGCCCGACGATGCAGTCATGGGCGACATGGGCACCGGTGAAGAAGGCGCAATTGTCGCCGATCGTGGTCTCGGAGCGCCCCTGCACGGTGCCGGGGTTCATCGTCACATGTTCGCGGATCAGGCAGTCGCGGCCGATCACCAGCCTTGTGTCCTCGCCGCGATATTTCAGATGCTGCGGCGCATGGCCGAGCGAGGCGAACGGCCAGATCTGCGCATTCTCGCCGATCACCGTGTTGCCCCACAGCGCCACATGCGAGCGCAGGCGGCTGTTGGCGCCAAGCTGCACCTGCGGCCCGACATGGCAGAACGGACCGATCTCGCAGCCGTCACCGATCACCGCGCCGTCCTCGATGACGGCGCTCGGATGAATGGTCGTCTCGGCCATGGTCAGTTCGGGCCGCGGGGCGACAACATTGCGCTGACGACCGCCTCGGCCACCTTGACCCCGTCGACCTGCGCAACGCAGTCGAACTTCCAGATGTTGCCGCGCTTCTTGGACTGGGTCACGTGGTATTCGACCCGGTCGCCCGGAACCACAGGCTTGCGGAACTTGGCGCCGTCGATGGTCATCAGATAGACGAGCTGCGGCGTGCCGCCGCCGGTCGCCCGGGTGCAGATGGCGCCTGCGGTCTGGGCCATGCCCTCGAGAATCAGCACACCCGGCATCACCGGAGCCGTCGGGAAATGTCCCTGGAAATGCGGCTCGTTCGCGGTGACGTTCTTGATCCCGATCGCGCTGCGGTCCCCGTCGATGTCGATGATGCGATCGACCAGCAGGAACGGATAGCGGTGGGGTAGAAGCTCCATGATCTCCAGGATATCGGCGCTTTCGAGTACCATCGCGTCGTCACTCATCTGTCTTCCTTGGAGAACGTCCCCGTTGCGCAAGCTCAGATAACGTCATGAGCTCACGAAACCAGTCCCGAACGGGTTTTGCGGGCGTACCGCCCCAGCGCGCGCCCTTCGGCACGTCGCCGGCGACCGACGACACGGCCGCGATCTGGGCGCCGTCGGCGATCGTCAGATGGCCGTTGATGCCGGTCTGGCCGCCGATCATCACGCCGTCGCCGAGTGTCGTGCTGCCGGAGATGCCGACCTGCGCAACGATCACGCAGTGCCGCCCGATCCGCACATTGTGGGCAATCTGGACCTGGTTGTCGATTTTGGTGCCTTCGCCGATCACCGTGTCGCGAACGCCGCCCCGATCGACGGTCGTGTTCGCGCCGATCTCGACATCGTCCTGGATGATGACACGGCCGATCTGCACCGCCTTGACGAGGCCTGCGGGCCCTGCCGTGTAGCCAAAGCCGTCCTGCCCGATCCGCACGCCGGGGTGCAGGATCACCCGATCGCCGACCAGCGCATGGGTCACGGTCACGTTCGAGCCGATCCGGCAATTGCGGCCGATGCGGCAGCCGGCGCCGATGACGGCGCCCGCACCGACGGTCGTTCCGCGGCCGATCTCGACGCCGGGACCGATCGACGCGAAGGCTTCCACCGTCACGCCGTCTTCGAGCCTGGCTTCGCGGTGAATGTCGGCCTTGAGCGAGACCCCGTGCGACCCGGTGGCCGGCGTCGGCAGGACGGCGCCGGGAAACAGCGCCCTGCCCGCCTCGGTAAAGGCGATCGCGGAACTGGCGGTCACCAGCGCCGGCATGCCCGGGGGCAGGAGCCCGACATTCTTGGGAGAGACGAGAACGCAGCCGGCCCGCGTTGCCGCGAGCTCGGCGCTGTAGCGCTTGCTGTCGAAGAAGGACAGGTCCTGCGGCCCTGCCTCGGACAGGGCGGCGACGCCTGTGATCCGCAGTGCCGGGTCGGCCCCCTCGCCCAAGCTGGCGCCCGTAAGGCTTGCCAGCTCCGCAAGGGTGAGACCGTCGCCGCGCGGGAAGAAAGTCAATTCATGCATCGGGACGGTCTGGGCCGGACAAGCCGGCCCCCACATTGTCGATCAGAAGCGGGACGAGAATCCGAAGGAGAATTCCTGCAGCTCGTCGAAATCTTCCTTGGCCAGCGGATGGGCGTAGTTCACCCGCAGCGGACCGAAGGGCGATGCCCAGATCAGGCCGACGCCCGCCGACGCGCGCAGCGAGGCATCGACGCCGATGACACCCGGATCGTTCTCGTACTCGCTGCCCCAGAGCGAACCGGCATCCGCGAAGACCGCACCCCGGAAGCCGAGGTCACGCGAGATACCCGGCAGCGGGAAGGTCGCTTCGGCCGAGGCGTTGGCATAGTTGTTGCCGCCGATCGACACGCCGTTCTGGCGCGGGCCGATGCCCTTGTAGTCGAAGCCCCGAACGATGTCCTGGCCCTTGAAGAAGTTGTCGAACACCCGCAGGCCGTCGCCGCCGAAGGAGGTGACGTTGCCGCCGCCCGCATTGAGCGAGCCGATCACGTCGTATTCCTCGTTCAGGAGGTGGAAATAGCTGGCCTTGCCGGTCGTCTTGACGAAGTTCGCATCGCCGCCGACACCGGCGAATTCCTGCCCGGCCTGGATAAAGAAGCCGTTGCGCGGATCGTTGGTGTTGTCGAGCGTGTTGTAGGTCAGCGCGTAGGAGACCGACGACGTCAGATACGGGCTTTCGCAGATCGCCTGGTTGATGATCGGCGAGTCCGTATAGGGCGGCGCCACGGCCGCGTTGCCGTTCAGATCGACGATATTGCTGTTCGGGTTCGGCGTGCCGCAGGTGCTCTCGAAGAGATTGCCGCTTCCGTCGACCAGCTGCGCATTGGTGAACTGGTTGTAGGTCGTGCCGTTATCGTCGCCGAACTTTTCCTGCTTGATGTTGTAGGCGATCTGGGCCGTCAGATCCTCGGTGATCGGCGCCGCGATACGGATGTCGCCACCGGTGCGCTCGGAGTCGTAATCGCCCGAGCTGCTCTCGCTGCGATATACGTCGAAACCTGCAGCCAGACGCCGACCGAGGAAATACGGCTCGGTGAACGACAGGCTGTAGTTCCGGGTGTCGGCACCGAAGCCTGCGGAGACCTTGATGAACTGGCCGCGGCCGAGGAAGTTGCGCTCGGTGACGCCGATCTCGGCGACCGGACCGGAGCTTTCGCCGCCGGTCGTGTAACCGCCGCCCAGCGACAGCTCACCGGTGGCCTTCTCGACCACGTCGACGATCACGATCACGCGGTCCGGCTCGGCGCCGGGCGCGGTCGAAACCGAGACCTTCTCGAAATACTTCAGGTCCTCGAGGCGCTGCTTGGCGCGCTGCACCAGCACCTGGTTGAAGGCGTCGCCCTCGGACACGTCGAACTCGCGGCGAATGACATAGTCGCGGGTCTTGGTGTTGCCGCGGATTTCCAGACGCTCGACATAGGCCCGCGGGCCCTGGTCGATGACGTAGTCGATGGCGATCGTGCGGCTGGCGAAATCGCGGTCGCCGCGCGGGGTGACCTGCGCGAAGGCGAAGCCGGCATTGGCGAGGCTGTTGGTCAGATTGACCAGCGTGTCCTCGACGTCCTTGGCGCTGTAGACCTCGCCCGTCTGGGTCTCGATCTCGCCATAGAGCGACTCGGTGTCGACGCCGGCGACGGTGCTGTCGATCGTCACGTTGCCGAAGCTGTAGCGCTCACCCTCGTCGACGGTGACGGTGATGAAATAGCTGTTCTGGCTCTCGTCGAGCTCGGCCACCGACGACACGATGCGGAAATCCGCATAGCCGCGGTTGTAGTAGAAGCGGCGCAGCGTCTCTTCGTCGGTGCGCAGGCGCTCCGGATCGTAGATATCGTTGCGCTGGATGAAGCTCAGGATGCCGCTCTCGCGCAGGGCGATGACCTGCTTCAGCCGGCTGTCGCCGAAGGCGTTGTTGCCGACAAAGCTGATGCTCTCGATCTTGGTGCGGTCGCCTTCCTGGATGTCGTAGATGACATTGACGCGGTTCTCGCCGATCTCCTGCGTGCGCACGGTGACGATGGCGTCGCTGCGGCCGATGCTGGTGTAGGCGGCCTGGATGGCTTCGACGTCGGCCTGCGTGGTCGCGCTCGAATAAGCTGCGCGCGGCTGCGTCTGGACGGCGGCGATGAGCTGCTCGTCCTTCACCTTGGAATTGCCCTGGAAGAGAACCTGGTTGACGATCTGGTTCTCGTCGACCTGCACGATCAGCGTGCCGCCGGACTGGCTGATGCGCACGTCCGAGAAGAGGCCCGTGGAGAACAGGCGACGGACCGCCTGATCCTGATCGGCCTCGGAAACGTTCTGTCCGGCCGAGATCTGCATGAAGCCGCGGATCGTGTCCGCTTCCACCCGGCTGTTGCCGCGAACGTCGATGCGATTGACGACAGCCGCCTCGGCGACCGTGACAGCGGCAAGCTGGGCCCCGAGGGTCGCAGCTGCAAGAACCGTCGAGGAAAGCGCGACAGCGGAGACCGCGCGCATGATATTCGTTCCAGCCCTCATTGGCCCAGCCACCTTTTCATCATTGTATCGAGACGCAGTGGGAGCAATGCGCATCGTTGCCTTGTACCGGCTTTCCGAGTCCGTTCAAGCAAACTGGCCCGAGTCCCTTTAGGAATCGGAAAAGCCGTTGCAACGTTGTCACGGACATCGTCGCTTTGGTTAACAGTTTGCAAGCCCCCAAGTCCCCCGACCCGGCGGGACTCATCAGACGAGTCCCGAAATATCGTTCCAGAAGGCGAATACCATAAGCAGCATCACCAGTGCGAGCCCAATTCGGAAGCCGACTTCCTGCACCTGTTCGCTCAGGGGCCGGCCACGGATCGCCTCGAATGCGTAGAACAGCAGATGTCCGCCGTCCAGCATCGGAATCGGCAGAAGGTTGAGCAACCCGATGGAGACCGACAGCAGCGCCGCCAGATTGAGCAGCGCGCCCAGTCCTATCGTCGAAACCTGACTCGACACTTGCGCGATTCGGATCGGACCGCCGATCTGGTCGGCGTTCTGGCGACCGGTGATCACCTCACCCATGAAGTCCACGGTCCGTGTCGTGACGAACCAGGTCTGCGAGACGCCGTAGGCGACCGCCTCCACAGGCGACAGGCTCTCCACCCGGAAGGACGAGCCGTCATTGTTCGCCACCAGTCCGACGACCGGCACCTTGAACTCGTTGCCGAACCCGTCCGTCTGGACCTCGCTGCGCGGGGTCACCGTCAGCTCGACCGGCGAGCCGTTGCGCTCCACCGTCATGCGGATCGGCGTGTCGGCCCGCGACGAGACATAGCGCTGCAGGTCGGAGAAATAGCGAATCGTCTCGCCGTCGGCGGACAGCACCTTGTCGCCCGGCTTGAAGCCGGCGGCCGCGGCAGGCGAACCGTCCCTCACCTCGGCCACGACCGGATCACCGACGACGCGTCCCTCGACATAGGCGACGCCAGCGAAGATCACGATCGCCAGGATGAAGTTGGCGATAGGGCCCGCGGCCACCGTGGCGGCACGGCGGCCGACGCTCTTGGCCGGAAACGCCCCGCTGCGCTCGGCGTCCGACATCGCGTCCACCGCCGCACGGTCCGGTACCGAGGCTGCGTTCTCGTCCCCGAGGAATTTGACGTAGCCGCCCAGCGGCACCGCCGCGAGCTTCCAGCGCGTGCCGCGCCGGTCGTTGAAGCCGATCAGTTCCGGACCGAAGCCGACCGAGAAGACCAGCGCCTTGATGCCGCACCAGCGGCCGACGAGGAAATGCCCCAGCTCGTGGAAGAAGACGATGATCGTCAGGACGAACAGGAACGGGACGATGTAGATGAGGCCTCCGCTCCAGATCTGGGCGAGCCCGACAGGCGATTCCATTCCGCACCCTTTCGCGTTCCAACCCGGACCGCCGGTTCCGGACCGGCATCGACATCCGGTCGGGACGATGCCGCATTCAAATGATCAGACAATGCCCGTGGCTGCGCGCTTTCGAGCGGCGCCGCGGGCCCCTTTCCATAGCAGTTGACGAACAAGTCGCAATGATGACGGCGCTCGCGGTGAAATCGCTGTGCTCAGAGGGCAAATATGCCACGGGCCGGTTCGCCGAATCCGGCGATCGCCACGCCGACCGCCCAGGTCACGGCCATCGCCACGACGAGCGCGTCGATACGGTCCATCAGTCCGCCATGGCCGGGGATCAGACGGCCCGAATCCTTCACGCCGAAACGCCGCTTGATCCAGGATTCGAACAGGTCGCCCGCCTGCCCGACCACCGACAGGATCGCTGCCAGGACGATGATGAAGGCACCGACCTCGCCGCTGACGAAATGGGCGTAGACCGCGCCGAGGATCGTTCCGGCCAGGAGGCCCCCGGCCGCACCCGACAGCGTCTTCTTCGGCGACACCGCCGGCAGCAGCTTCGGACCGCCCAGCGTGCGGCCGGTGAAATAGGCGAAGATGTCCGTCGACCACACGACGACGATGATGAAGCCGAGCGTCGCAAGGCCGGCGGGATCGGAGCCGCGCAGCATGCCGGGCGCCAGCGCGGCGGCGCCCGCGTAGAAGAGGCCCCAATGCACCCAACGCGCGCTGCGCTCGTCGCGGTCCGTCGCGGCGATGAAGATCATCGCCGCACCGACGATCGCCACCGCCAGCAGGCCGAGATCGAAGATCAGCGCGACGACGGCGACGATCAGGGCCCCGCGGGCAAAGTGGTAAATCGGCCGGACGCGCTTGGCGCGGGTCATGCGCGCCCATTCGTCGAAGACGATGATGCCGGTGAGCGCGCACAGCACCCGGAACGGCCAGCTGCCGATGGCGGTCAGGGCGATGACGATGATGCCGAGGATCAGCGCGGAGATGACGCGCGACTTCAGGTCGGACCAACTGCCGGCGAGAAAGAACCGTCGAAGTTCCAGGCCCATCGGATCAGGAAGCGATTTCGCGCGACAACCCGCCGTAGCGACGATCCCGGCTGAAATAATCGGCGATGGCCTCCTCGAACGCCTTGCGGTCGAAATCGGGCCACAGGCACGGCAGGAAGACGAATTCGGAATAGGCCGCCTGCCAGAGCAGGAAATTCGACAGGCGCAGCTCGCCGCTGGTGCGGATGATCAGGTCGGGATCGGGAATGCCGGCGGTATCGAGATGCTCGTCGAGATACTCGGCGGTCAGCCCCTCGAGCTCGACCTCGCCCGCCGCGTATTTGGCGGCAACGCGGCGCATGGCCCGGGCGACCTCGTCGCGGGCCCCGTAATTGAAGGCGACCACCAGGGTCTGGCGCTGGTTGTCGCGCGTCAGGTTCTCGGCTTCCTCGAGCAGCGCGCGGATGTCCGACGAAAGGTTCTCGCGCTCGCCGATCACCCGGACGCGCACGCCCTCCTTGTGCAGTTCGGCGAGGTCGCGGCGGATGAAGTGCTTCAACAGCCCCATCAGCTCCTCGACCTCGGCCTCGGGGCGACGCCAGTTCTCCGAGGAGAAGGCGAACAGGGTCAGATACTGGATGCCGAGCTCGCCCGCCGCGCGGACCGCCTCGCGCACGGCCTCGACGCCCCGACGGTGCCCCATGCTGCGCGGCAGGCCGCGGGCATTCGCCCAGCGCCCATTGCCGTCCATGATGATGGCGACGTGTTGGAGATCCCGCACCGTATCAGCCCTTCCCTCGATCATTCCGCCGCGACGACGAGGTCGACGCCCATGGCAGGCTAGACCTGCATGATTTCCGCTTCCTTGACGGCAAGCGCCGAGTCGATCTCGGCGATCGTCTCGTCGGTCATCTTCTGGACGCGGTCCGACTGCTGACGGCTCTCGTCCTGACCGATATCGCCGTCCTTTTCCAGTTTTTTCAAGGTTTCCATGCCGTCGCGCCGCACATGCCGGACCGCGACCTTGGCGCCCTCGGCATACTGGTGCGCCACCTTGACCAGTTCCTTGCGGCGCTGCTCGTTCAGCTCCGGCAGGGGAATGCGCAGCGTCGCGCCGTCGGTGATCGGGTTCAGGCCGAGATTGCTCTCGCGGATCGCGCGCTCGACCTTGCCCACCATCTGCTTGTCCCAGACGGTGACGGTGACCATGCGCGGCTCCGGCACCGAGACGTTGGCCACCTGGTTGAGCGGCATCTTCGAGCCGTAGGCGTCGACATAGATCGGATCGAGCAGGCTCGGCGAAGCGCGGCCGGTGCGAAGGCCCGTCAGGTCGCCCTTCAGGCTGGCGATGGCGCCATCCATGCGGCGCTTCAGTTCGTTCAGATCCATGTCGGCCATGATGTCCTCTTTTCGGCTCTCGACTGCGCGGACGCAGTTATTCGGTAACGATCGTCGCCCGGCCGCCGCCGGACAGGATCTTGGCGAACTCGCCCTTCTCGTGGATCGAGAAGACGACGATCGGGATGTCGTTCTCGCGCGACAGCGCGACGGCCGCCACGTCCATCACGGCCAGGCCCTTCTGCAGGACCTCGTCATGGGTCAGCGTGTCGTAGCGCACCGCGTCGGGATGCTTCTTGGGATCGGCGGAATAGATGCCGTCGACCTGGGTGCCCTTGAACAGGGCCGCCGCCCCCATCTCGGCTGCGCGCAGCGCGCCGGCGGAATCGGTGGTGAAGAACGGATTGCCGGTCCCGCCGGCGAAGATGACCACCCGGCCCGCGGCCTGGTGCGCCAAAGCGCTGCGCTGGGAGAAGCTCTCGCAGATCTCGGGCATCGCGATCGCCGACAGGACGATGGTGTCGACGCCCAGCTTGATCAGCGAGGTGCGCAGGGCCAGCGCGTTGATGACGGTGCCGAGCATGCCCATGTGATCGCCGGTGACGCGGTCGCCGCCCTTGGAGGCCACCGCCACGCCGCGGAAGATGTTGCCGCCGCCGACGACGACGGAGACCTGGACGCCCAGCCGATGCGCCTCGGCGATGTCGGAGGCGATCCGATCGGCCACAGCGACGTCGATCCCGAAGCCCTGCGACCCCATCAAAGCTTCACCGGACACCTTCAGAAGCACCCGCGGGTATCGTATCTCGGAGGCCATTGCTCACCTTGCCTGCGTCCGGCGGCCCGCCCGTCAAGGCAGCGGCGACGGCAACGAAGCCGTGCTGCCGGGAGGGCATCTGCGGACGACGCCGCGCCGGACCGGCGGGCGCATGTGGAAATCCGGCGGCAGGTCGTTCTCGCAAACGCCTGCCACGCTTGGGGGATGCGATACAATAAGGGCGCCCGCTTGTGAAGCGGACGCCCTCGATCGGTCGGTCGTGTCGCCGCCGGACGGGTGTCCGGCGTGCGGGACTTACTTCTTGCCGGCGGCGGCGGCGACTTCGGCTGCGAAGTCGGTCTCTTCCTTCTCGACGCCTTCGCCGAGGGCGAAGCGCACGAAGCCGGTGATCTTGGCCGGCGCGCCGAAGCTGCCTTCGGCCTCGGCCAGCGCCTTCTCGACGGTCAGGTCGGGATTGATGACGAAGTTCTGCTTCAGAAGAACGACTTCCTCGTAGAACTTGCGCAGGCGGCCCTCGACCATCTTCTCGATGATGTTCTCCGGCTTGCCCGACTGGCGTGCCGAATCGCTGAAGATCGCCTTCTCGCGCTCGACGGTGGCCGCGTCGACTTCCTCGGCGGTCAGCGCCAGCGGGTTGGTCGCGGCGATGTGCATGGCGACCTGGCGGCCGAACTGCGCCAGCGCGGCCTTGTCACCGGTCGATTCGATCGCGACGAGCACGCCCAGCTTGCCGAGGCCGTCCACGACCTGGTTGTGGATGTAGGACGCCACGACGCCGTCATTGACGCTGAGCATGGCCGAACGGCGCAGGGTCAGATTCTCGCCGATGGTGCCGATCGTGTCCTTGATCGTGTCGTTGACGCTCTTGGTGCCGCCCGGATAGGCAGCGCCACCAACCGCCTCGACGCTGCCGTCGGTGGTCAGAGCGACCGATGCGACGTCGCGCACGAGGCCCTGGAAGGCGTCGTTGCGGGCGACGAAGTCGGTCTCGGAATTGACCTCGACGACGACGGCCTTGGTGCCCTCGGACGCCGAACCGACGAGACCCTCGGCCGCGGTGCGGCCGGACTTCTTGTCGGCCTTGGCAATGCCCTTGGCGCGCAGCCAGTCGATGGCCTCTTCCATGTTGCCGTCGGTCTCGGACAGCGCGGTCTTGCAGTCCATCATGCCTGCGCCGGTCTTGTCGCGCAGTTCCTTCACCATCGAAGCGGTAATTGCCATTTTTGCCTCTTCAGAAATGATTGGGCGCACCGGCTCGGATGGAACGGGTGCGCCAGAATTGTGACGCCGTGATTACGACGCCGGAGACGGGCGCGGGCGTCGGCCGGGCATCCGCCCGACCGCGCCGTTCGCCGCCTCGCCTCAGGCGGCGGGCGTTGCGTTCTCGGCCGGAGCCTCGGCTGCCGGAGCGTCCGCGGCCGGGGCTTCCTCGGCCGGGGCTTCCTCGGCGACCGGCTCGGCCTCGACGACCTCTTCCACCGGCGCTTCTTCCATGGCACCGACATCCATGCCGGAATCGCCCTGCTGGCGCGCGATGCCGTCGACGGCGGCGCGGGCGATCAGGTCGCAATACAGGGTGATGGCGCGGGCGGCGTCGTCATTGCCCGGGATCGGGTAGTCGATCGGTGCGGGATCGCAGTTCGAATCGACGACCGCGACGATCGGGATGTGCAGGCGCTTGGCTTCCTCGATCGCGATCGACTCCTTGTTGGTGTCGATGATGAAGATCATGTCCGGCACGCCGCCCATGTCCTTGATGCCGCCGAGGGCGCGGTCGAGCTTGTCGCGCTCGCGCTGCAGCGTCAGGCGCTCCTTCTTGGTGAAGCCCTGGGCTTCGCCGGCCAGCATCTCGTCGAGCTTGCGCAGGCGCTGGATCGAGTTGGAGATGGTCTTCCAGTTGGTCAGCATGCCGCCGAGCCAGCGGGCGTTGACGTAATACTGGGCCGAACGGTTCGCCGCATCGGCGACGATGTCGGAAGCCTGGCGCTTGGTGCCGACGAAGAGCACACGGCCGCCACGGGCCACGGTGTCGGAGACCGCCTGCAGCGCACGATGCAGCAGCGGCACGGTCTGGCCGAGGTCGAGAATGTGAATGTTGTTGCGCGCCCCGAAGATGTAGGACGACATTTTCGGGTTCCAGCGATGCGTCTGGTGACCGAAATGCACGCCTGCCTCGAGCAGCTGGCGCATGGAATAGTCTGGCAATGCCATGGTTTTTTCCTTTACCGGTTGAGCCTCCACGGAAAAGAAGCGGCCGAATGCCGCCACCGGTGGATCGCGGCGTCGGGGCATGCCCGAACGTCGAAACCCGAGTTCCGTGTGTGGAATGGAAGCGCCGATACACCAAAAGCCCACGCGAGGCAACATGGCGACGGCGTTCAGGGTCGATATGGGGATCGCGGGCGCTCGGTGCCAGCCCCGTCAGGGACAGGCCGGCACGTCCAGAAGATCGAGGCTCGCAAGGCCGCCGGCCAGGCGGTAGCCGTCGAAGCTCAGCACCAGGTCGTCAGAGATACCGTTTTCGTAGAGCGTATAGGCCGTCTCGAAGACCGGCATGCCGTCGGCATCGCTGTCGCTGTCATAGAAGGATTCGCTGATCCGCCAAGAGCGCAGACCCGACAGCTGGCTGGCCGGGGACACATCGGCTGCCATCAGGTCTTCGGCTTCGCCGCGGTCGCCATCGTCGTCGCGCGTGTCGCCCTCGGCGGTCTCCGATCGCGTGTCCGCCTCCGGTGCCGATTCATCTGCGAGCGGCGCGCCTTCCTCCGCCTCCCTGGGCCCTGCCGGGCTGTCCGGCGCCGGCCCGATGATCGCGGTCGTGGACAAGCCCTTTTCCGGTGTCGGGTCGCCGTCATAGAGCGGCGACTGGACGATCCGCTCGCCGGCCTCCGCCTTCTCGATCAATGCCAGCGTATGCTGCATCGGAAAGGCTGCCAGCGGCACGCTCACCGAGCGGCTCTCCGGTTCGACGAAGGCGACATGCGTCTCCTCGCCCGTATTGACGGCGGTGCCCCGCACGACCTGTTGCTCTGTGCCGTCGACCAGCGTCCGCGTTTTGAAGGCGAGCGTTCCGTCCGCGAGGTTTTCCAGCGTCTGGGTCTGCTGGTCGGTGACGACCAGTTCCTGCTCCTGCTGGAACCGCGCCACGAAGCGGTAGTCGATATCGTAGCTGTCGCAATCCGGCCGCGTGATCTCGACCGCTATCCGTGCCTGGGCGTCCACCAGATCGCCGCTGCCGTCCATCGCCAGTTCGTAGGAGGCGCGGTGCGGCGCGATCGTCGCGGCGGCCGCAAGAGCCGGTCCGGCGACAAGGCCGATCGCGAGAGGGGCTACGAGGCTGGCGCGCATGGCGGGACGATCTTTCACTGGGTCTGCGGATGGGCTAC
Organism: Aurantimonas sp. DM33-3; assembly: GCF_014334315.1. Classification (NCBI taxonomy): domain Bacteria; kingdom Pseudomonadati; phylum Pseudomonadota; class Alphaproteobacteria; order Hyphomicrobiales; family Aurantimonadaceae; genus Aurantimonas; species Aurantimonas sp. DM33-3. Next base: position 475,206 of record NZ_JACSGS010000001.1, read on the forward strand.
GCCTCTGCGGAACGGCGCGTCCGGAACGGGCTTGCGGCCATCTGGCCGGCACAGCCCCTCCCCGGCGCTCCTATCCGTCGAGCTAAAGGAAGACAACAACATGGCCGATACCATCGCAAGCCGCCTCGAAGCCGCCGCCGTTACCCTTCCGGAAGCCGCGGCGCCCGCCGCCAACTACGTGCCGAGCGTCATCTATGGCGGCCTGCTGCAGACCTCGGGCCAGTTGCCCCTCGACGGCGGTAAGCTGGCTGTGTCCGGCAAGCTCGGTGCCGGCGTCTCGCTGGAAGACGGCCAGAAGGCCGCCCGGCTGTGCGCCATCAACATCCTCGCCCAGGCGAAATCGGCCGTCTCCGGCGACTGGAGCCGCCTCGGCCGCCTTCTGAAGCTCACCGTCTTCGTCGCCAGCGACGCCGGCTTCACCGAGCAGCACAAGGTTGCGAACGGCGCGTCGGACTTCCTGGTCGAGATCCTCGGCGAGAACGGCCGCCATTCCCGTTCGGCCGTCGGTGTGCCGGCGCTGCCGATGGATGCGGCCGTCGAGATCGAAGCCCTGTTCGAGGTCGCCTGACATGGCGGCCTTCGATGGGGCGCTCGGCTGGCTGACCGCGAACCCGATCGCCCATCGCGGGCTCCATGACGGCAACAAGACGGTGGCGGAGAATTCGATTCCCGCCGCCGAAACAGCGATCACCGCCGGCTACGCGATCGAATGCGACGTGCAGCTTTCGGCCGACGGCACGCCCTTCATCTTTCACGATCACACGCTGCAACGGCTGACCGGCCGCGAGGCCGACTTTCGCGCGCTGGGCGATGAAGCGATCGCCGCCCTGCGGCTCGCCGGCACTGATGCCGTCATCCCGACCGTCGCGGACTTTCTTGCAACGGTCGCCGGCCGCGTTCCGGTGGTCATGGAACTGAAGGGGATCGAACCGGACGTGGACGCGGACTATTTCGCCCGTCTGCAGCCGGTCCTCGAAGCCTACCGCGGCGAACTGGCCCTGATGTCGTTCGATCCCTGGCTCATCGACCAGATGCTGGCCGCCCGCCCCGGCCGTCCGATCGGGCTGACCGCGACCGGAAACACGCCGGACGCCTTCGCCGCCCATCGGCAGGTGTTCGAGCGCGGCTGCGATTTCTCGTCCTATGACATCCACCATCTACCGAACCCGTTCACCGAATGGGTCCGCGGCAAGGGCGCGCCGCTGATCTCCTGGACCGTGCGTACCGAGGCGCAGATCCGCGTCAGCCGGGATCATTGCGATCAGATGACCTTCGAAGGCATTGCGCCGCAGCAATGACGCCTTGCGCTGCCGGGGGACCGGCATAAATTCATCGCATGACACGCGAATCCGCCGCCGCCCCGACCACCAGCGAAGAGAGCTTCACGATCCGGGTGGTCGATCGGCTCGGCGCGATCGACGCCGCGCGCTGGGACGCGCTGACCGTGGAGCCTGCGCCAACGTCGCCCGCCTCCACCGCGACTCCATCGGGCGTCGCCAACCCCTTCGTATCGCACGCCTTTCTCTCCGCGCTGGAGGATAGCGGCTGCGTCGGCGAAGCGACGGGCTGGCTGCCCCAGCACCTGGTTCTGGAAGATCCGCAAGGGGTGCCGATCGCAGCCGCGCCGGCCTATCTGAAGGGCCATAGCCAGGGCGAATATGTCTTCGACCAGGGCTGGGCGGACGCCTTCGAGCGCGCCGGTGGGCGCTATTATCCGAAGCTGCAGATGTCGGTGCCCTTCACCCCGGCCACCGGGCCGCGACTGCTGGTAGGAACCGCACCCGGCGCGGCGATCCGGCGGCAGGCGCTGGCCGAGGGCGCCAGGACCTATGCGGCCCAGACGGGCGTCTCCTCGGTCCACGCCACCTTCCTCAAGCCCGCGGACCGCGACGTCCTGACCGAGGCCGGCTGGCTGCACCGCACTGACCAGCAGTTCCATTTCCGCAATCGCGGCTATGCGACCTACGAGGAGTTTCTGGAGACGCTGGCGTCCCGCAAGCGCAAGGCGCTGCGCAAGGAACGCCGTGAGGCGCTGGCCAACGACATCTCCATTTCCTGGCTGACCGGCAGCGACCTGACCGAGGCGGCCTGGGACGCCTTCTACGAATTCTACATGGACACCGGCAGCCGCAAATGGGGCCGGCCCTATCTCAACCGCGCATTCTTCAGCCTGATCGGCGAGCGCATGGCCGACCAGACGCTGCTCGTGATGGCCTCGCGAAACGGTCGCTACATCGCCGGGGCGCTGAACTTCATCGGCGCCGACACGATTTACGGCCGCAACTGGGGCTGTATCGAGGACCATCCCTTCCTGCATTTCGAGGTCTGCTACCACCAGGCCATCGACTTCGCGATCACGCGCGGCCTCGGCCTCGTCGAGGCAGGCGCGCAGGGACAGCACAAGCTGGCCCGCGGCTATGAGCCCGTGACCACCCATTCGGCCCACTGGATCGCGCATCCGGGCCTGCGACGAGCCGTCGACGACTATCTGGACGCCGAGCGCGCTGAAATCGCCCATGTCAGCGACGTCCTGTCGGAGCATACGCCTTACAAGAAGGGTGGCTGACGGCAGGCTCAGCCGTCGACAATCGCGGCAATCTGCCTATCGTCCGGTCTGATTCTGATTGTGAAGGACCGGACACCATGAGCGGCTACGACGACGGCAACATCTTCGCCAAGATCCTGCGCGGCGAGATCCCGAGCCAGAAACTCTACGAGGACGACACGGCGCTGGCGATCATGGACGTGATGCCGGAATCGAAGGGCCATTGCCTCGTCATTCCGAAGGCGCCGTCGCGCAACATCCTCGATGCGGCGGACGAAACCCTCGGCGCGGTCATGCCGGTGGTCGCCAAGCTGGCGCGTGCCGTGAAGAAGGCCTTCGACGCCGACGGCGTCCGCATTGCCCAGTTCAACGAGACCGCCGGCGGACAGACCGTGTTTCACCTGCATTTCCATGTGCTGCCGGTCTATGCCGGCGTGCCGCTGAAGAAGCATTCCGACGGCATGGCCGATCCGGACATGCTGGCCGAGCACGCAGCCCTGATCCGCGCCGCCCTCGACTGAGTTCGGCCATCGGGCCACGGCCCCGCAGCACGATCCGCCACAACGAAAAAGGGCCGCCCCGAGAGCGGCCCTTTCTGTTTTGATCAGCGCGACTTGCGCGGGACCTTGGGAACGGTGCCTGCCCGCTTGGCGGCGGCAGATCCCGTGGACCCCGCTTCGGGCGCATCGCCCGCCGGCTCGTCGTCCTCGATGTCCGAGCCGTCCGGCGCCACCTTGGCGCGCTTCCTGGCTGCGGGCTTCTTGGGCTTGGGCGGCAATTCGTCGGCAAGGGCTTCCAGATGCAGCGCCTTGGCGCCGTCCTCGCCATCGACCACGGACACCTTCACCGTGCCGCCATTCTTCAGCTTGCCGAAGAGCACTTCGTCGGCCAGCGGCTTCTTGATGTGCTCTTGGATCACCCGGCCCAGCGGCCGCGCGCCCATCGCCTCGTCGTAGCCCTTGTCGGCGAGCCACGTGATCGCGTCCTCCGACAGTTCGAAGGTCACGCCGCGTTCGGACAGCTGCGCCTCGAGCTGCATGACGAACTTCTGCACCACCTGGTGGATGACCGGCGTCGGCAGCGGGCCGAACGGGATCGTCGCATCGAGACGGTTGCGGAATTCCGGCGTGAACAGGCGGTTGATTGCCTCCTCGTCAGCCCCGGTGCGCTTGGAATGCCCGAAACCGATCGTCGCCTTGGCCATCTCCGACGCGCCGGCATTGGTCGTCATGATCAGGATGACATTCCGGAAATCGATCTGCTTGCCGTTGTGATCGGTCAGCTTGCCGTGGTCCATCACCTGCAGGAGGATGTTGAACAGATCCGGATGCGCCTTCTCGACCTCGTCCAAAAGCAGCACGCAATGCGGATGCTGGTCGACGCCATCGGTCAGCAGGCCGCCCTGGTCGAAGCCGACATAGCCCGGAGGCGCGCCGATCAGCCGCGAGACGGTGTGGCGCTCCATGTATTCCGACATGTCGAAGCGCAACAGCTCGACCCCGAGCGCCGCCGCGAGCTGGCGGGCCACCTCGGTCTTGCCGACGCCGGTCGGGCCGGAGAACAGGTAGGAGCCGATCGGCTTGTCCGGCTCGCGCAGGCCGGCACGAGCCAGCTTGATCGCCGAGGCAAGGCTGCCGATGGCCGCATCCTGGCCGTAGACGACCCGCTTGAGCTGGGCGTCGAGATGCTCCAGCACCTCGGCATCGTCCTTGGAGACGGCCTTGGGCGGAATCCGCGCCATGGTGGCGACGGTCGCCTCGATCTCCTTGACGCCAATCTGCTTCTTCCGCTTGCCGGCCGCCAGCAGCATCTGCGACGCGCCGGTCTCGTCGATCACGTCGATCGCCTTGTCCGGCAGCTTGCGGTCGTTGATGAAGCGGGCCGACAACTCGACCGCCGACTTGATCGCCTCGTTGGTGTATTTGACCCGGTGGAAATCCTCGAAATAGGGCTTCAGGCCCTTCAGGATCGACACGGCGTCGTCGATGGACGGCTCCTTGACGTCGATCTTCTGGAACCGGCGCACCAGCGCCCGGTCCTTCTCGAAGAACTGCCGGTACTCCTTGTAGGTGGTCGAGCCGATGCAGCGGATCGCGCCGGAGGACAACGCCGGCTTCAACAGGTTCGACGCGTCCATCGCGCCGCCCGAGGTGGCGCCTGCGCCGATCACCGTGTGGATCTCGTCGATGAACAGGACGGCGCCCGGATATTCCTCGAGCTCCTTCATCACCTGCTTCAGCCGCTCTTCGAAATCGCCTCGATAGCGGGTGCCGGCGAGCAGCGTGCCCATATCGAGCGCGAAGATCGTCGCGTCGGCCAAGACATCCGGCACGTCGCCTTCGACGACGCGCTTGGCGAGCCCTTCCGCGATCGCGGTCTTGCCGACGCCCGGATCACCCACATAGAGCGGGTTGTTCTTGGACCGGCGGCACAGCACCTGGATCGTGCGGTTGATCTCCTCGGCCCGCCCGATCAGCGGATCGATCTTCCCGTTGCGCGCCTTCTCGTTGAGATTGCCGCAATAGGCCGTGAGCGCATCAGGGGCGTTCTTGCGCTTGCCCTCGTCATCCTGTCCCACTGTCGACTGCTCATCCTCGGCGCCGCGCAGCGGTCTGGTCTCGGAGGCGCCGGGGCGCTTGGAGATTCCGTGCGATATGAAATTCACCGCATCGTAGCGCGTCATCTCCTGCTCCTGCAGGAAATAAGCGGCGTGGCTCTCGCGCTCGGCAAAAATCGCCACGAGCACGTTGGCGCCGGTCACCTCTTCGCGGCCCGACGACTGGACATGGATCACCGCACGCTGGATCACCCGATGGAATCCGGCCGTCGGCTTGGAATCCTCGTCGTGTCCCGTGACGAGGTTGGAGAGTTCGCTATCGATGTAGGTCGTCAGATTGCGGCGCAGGATGTCGAGGTCGACACTGCATCCCTGCATGACCGCCGCCGCGTCCTTGTCGTCGAGAAGCGCCAGCAGCAGATGCTCCAGCGTCGCAAATTCCTGTTGCCGGTCGTTTGCGAGCGTCAGGGCCGAGTGCAGCGACTTCTCAAGGCTTTGCGAAAATGTCGGCAAGCTTCACCTCAGTTCTTTTCCATCACGCATTGCAGCGGATGCTGGTGCTGGCGGGCGAAGTCCATGACCTGGGTCACCTTGGTCTCGGCGACCTCGTAGGTGAACACTCCGCATTCGCCAACGCCGTGATTGTGCACATGCAACATGATTCTGGTGGCTGCCTCGCGGTCCTTCTGGAAGAACCGCTCGAGGACGTGGATGACAAACTCCATCGGAGTGTAATCGTCGTTCAGAAGGAGCACTCTGTAAAGGCTCGGCTTCTGGGTTTTGGGTTTCGTTCGCGTGATGACCTCGGTCCCGCGATCGGGGACCTGATCGTCGTCCTTCCCGGCCTGGGACCGCACGGCAGGAGCGCCGTTGCCGGGAAACGCGTGCATGCTCAATTCAACCACCTTCGTCATCGCTCTGTATGTATGTGCCGTGGCACGGATTTTAAGACGCAACGCGGGCATGGCAAAGCATCATCGTGCGGCGTCTCGTCCCTGCCCGCCCCAAGGCATGGCCCGGACATGAAAAAGCCCGGCGGGAGAGCCGGGCTTTTCCTCGTACTGAATATGTGGTGCCCGCGACCGCGGGACAACCGAGGCGCCGATCAGGCAGCCTTGGTCTCGGCGGCCTGCTTGGCGGCAGCGGCCGGCTTGGTCGCCACGGACGTGCCGGCGGCCGACAGCGTCGCGAGCGACTGCTCGAACGGCTTGTAGGTCTCCTTGGCGACATCGGTGTAGATTTCGCCCATGCGCGTCGCCTGGCTGACCCAGCCCTGATAGGCGGTCTTGGCGTATTCGCTCTGCAGCGCGATGGCCTTGTCCGGCGAACGCACCTGGAAGAGCTTCTCCATGAACTCGGTCTGCTGCTCGTAGGCGCGCTTGGCGAATTCGGACGTCTCCGACGCGACCTGCTGGAAGCCCTTGGTCATGGCCGACACCGACTTCAGCGCGCTGTCCATCGCGTCCTTGGAGAACTTGCTGGCATCTTCATATGCGTTCATCTGGATTTCCCTCGGATTGCTGGTTTGTGGAAGGACGTCCATTCAGCAGGAAGTGCCGGTCCGACCGGTGCCCTGAGCTGCGCCCCGTCTTAAGATATTGCACTGCACAATAAGATTCAAGCGGAATGACGCACCGCACGCTTCCCATACGGAATTCCACCTCACTCCTGCCCGTTTCGTTTGGCAGGGTACGAGAAATTTCGATCCGGGATGGGAACGGTCCGGCAACCATAAACCGATTGGTAAGCCCGCCGGCATTAATCTGCGGATCGACACCCGAGGGAGTTGCCCGCTGATATTGCACGGCCTTTCCAAGCGCTGCGACGATATCGACCGGCTTCCTCGCCCATTGCCCGAGCCAGAGAGTTGCTGCGTGCGTAACCCGTTCCCCCGCCTCACCACCGCCGCCAGATCGCTCAGCAGGTTCGCAGGCGTCGTCGCCTTCGGCGCCGGCATGCTGCTGACCGGCGCCGGCCATGCCGAAGCCAACGCCAAATATGCGGGCTTCGTCATCGACGCCAACAATGGCCAGGTCCTCTACAACGACCGGGCCGACGAGTACCGCTACCCCGCGTCGCTCACCAAGATGATGACGCTCTACATGACCTTCGACGCTCTGAAGAGCGGTCGGATTTCCATGAAGGACAAGATGCCGGTGTCGGCCTATGCGGCCGGGCGTCCGCCGTCGAAGATCGGCCTGAAGACCGGCTCGACCCTCACCGTCGAGGAAGCCGTCTATTCGCTGGTCACCAAGTCGGCCAATGACGCGGCCGTCGTGCTGGGCGAGTTCCAGGCCGGCTCCGAATCGGCTTTCGCCGCCCGCATGACCGCCAAGGCGCGTCAGATCGGCATGCCGAAGACCACCTTCCGCAATGCCAATGGCCTGCCGGATTCCGGGCAGAAGACCACGGCGCGGGACATGGCGACCCTGGGCATCGCGCTGCGCGAGCATTTTCCGGAATATTACAAGATCTTCTCGACCCGCTCCTACAGCTTCCGTGGCCGCCGGCTCGGCAACCACAACCGGGTCCTGGGCCGGGTGAAGGGTGTCGACGGCATCAAGACCGGCTACATCAACGCCTCGGGCTTCAACCTCGTCACCTCCATCGAGCGGGACGGAAAGAGCCTCGTCGCCGTGGTCATGGGCGGTCGCTCCGGCCGTTCGCGCGACGATCACATGGTCGAATTGCTGACGCGCTATCTGCCGAAGGCCAGCACCCGCGATTCCGGCATGCTGCTCGCCGCCCGCTCGGCCAGCCCGGCCATCGTCGCCGCGCTTCCCAAGCAGGGCCCGGTTCCCGATTCCCGCCCGGCCATGACCGAGATCGACCAGCGCATCGCAATGGCCTACGGCTCCGAGGCCGCTCCGGCTGTGGCCCGCATGGTCCAGCCGCAGTCGCGTCCGATCGTCGGCCGTGACGCCCTGAAGGCGGCCCTCGTCGCCGAGCGTCCGTCGGTGCGCATGCCGATCCCGGCCGCCAGCCGCGTGCCGAGCGCAGGCGTCCGCCTGCCGCCGGCAGCCGTCCCGGGTGGCCGCGATCTCGATCCCTCGACGACCGGTGCAATAAAGGTTGCCAGCGTCTCGGAGACCGTTCGCACGCCGTCCTCCCCCTGGGTGGTCCAGATCGCCGCCACGCCGGAAGCCGATGCCGCCATGGAGATGCTGGCCACCGCCAAGCGCAAGGTCGGCGGCGAGCTGGCGGATGCCGAGCCCTTCACCGAGACGGTGAAGAGCGGTTCGCAGACGCTCTACCGCGCTCGCTTCGCCGGCTTTGCCAGCAAGGACCAGGCCTGGTCGGCCTGTGCCGCGCTCAAGCGCAGCTCGTACAGCTGCTACGCCGTCGCCAACTGACACCGGTCCGGCGGCCCTTGTTCCGGGCCGCCGACCTCCTTGTCGCCGCCGTGCGACCGACCAGCCCGTCCGTTCAGACGGACCCTAAGATGTATCGCGTAGGAAGGGTTCCAGCATGACGACCGAGCACCAGGCAGCCAGCTTCGCCAACACGCTCGCCTTCGCCGGCAGCGCACGGGCCGCCAATCCCCACCCGCTGCAGCAGGCCGCGCTTCGCCTCGGCGAAGCCCGCGACGGCCGTTCGCGGCTGAAGGCAAAGGATCTCGTGGGGCTGCTTCTGTCCCATGGCGCCCGCGCCTGGCGGGCATCGCAGCCGATCGCCTACACGCGGATCAGGACCATCGCGCCCGAAGGGCACGCGGCGATCCACATGCGCTTCGGCTGACGACGAGAGAATATGAGCTTCAGGCGACCGCCGGATTCGGCGTCGCCTCAGAACAGGCCGAGCTCGATGAGCTCGCGCTGCATGTCCACCGGCAGATCGTCCTCGCCCGCATCGCCGGTTCCGATGTCCCGCGGCACGTCGTCGGGCGTCAGGTAGCGCCAGCCCTGAAACGGGCGGCGCGGCTGGCGGGCGGTCCGCACAAAAGTCGGCTCCAGAACGAGCCGGCAACGCCCGACGCCTTCGGCATCCTTGAACGGCGCGACGGCGACGAGCGGCTGGCGGACCTGGATCTGGCCCTTGATCACCCAGTAGAGCGAGCCGCCATCGAGCAGTTCGTCGATCCGCTTGGGAACCATGCGCGTCACATGCGCCTGTTCGGCAGGCCGACCCTGAAGACGCGCCGCGTCGAGGCGCGCGGCGACATGCTCCTCGAGTTCCTCGACGCTGCCGATTCCGACGCACAGCTTGATCAGATGCAAAGGCATGGCTGCTTCTCGAAGCAAACGGCCCGCCGCGTCAAGCCGGATCGGGCACCCGTGGCTGCGACCTCAGGACGCCGCCGGGCGGATTCCACGCAAGACGCCCGACACGCCATATCCTGCCCGGCCATGCCGAACGAAAGCTTCGGCAAGGTCAGGACGGCCCGGCACTGGCGTGCCGAAGCGAAGCGGATCGGATCTGTCGGGAAAAGGTCTGCGTCGGTGGGCGCCTGGCGCCGACCGGTTCGGTCAGCTGGCGGCGATGGCGACGGTCTCGGGAACCGTGAAGAGGAACCCCAGAACGAGGAGCGTAGAGAAGATCGCGACCGTCCATACGGTCACGCCCCAGCACGACTTGCGCACGCTGTCATCCATGTAACTGAATATCCTGAATCGAGATGGCTTGCGAACCGGTCATGACCCCCGTCCAGCGGTTGCAGCTCTTAAATATCCGTTAAGCGACGACGCCACAAGGCGGGTGCGATGCATATTTCCTCATGGCTGCTATGTTCCACGGCAACCTTGTCCCGGACTGATGCTGGCGTGTCGCGCGTCATCTGGCCTGCGTCCCGTCGGCGCGCTATGAAAACCTCATGGAAATCCGGCCCCCCGCCCAGAGGGGCAAAGCGGGGCATCGCATTGTGACGATCGATACGGGGGATGGCGCGGCACTCGCATTCTTTCTGGCGGTGTGGCTCGTCTACAATATCGTGACGGAGCACGGGCCGCTGGCGGCCCGCGGCCTGTCCCAGGCGATGAACCGGCAGCGCGAATGCTGGATGCAGGTGATGCTGCTGCGCGATCTGCGGATGATCGACACGGCGATCATGGCCGGGCTGCAGCAGGGCACCGCCTTCTTCGCCTCCGCCTGCATCTTCGCCATCGGCGGTTGCTTCGCCCTGTTCAGCTCGGCCGACCAGATTGCCACCATCGCCGCCGAACTGCCTTTCCACGCCCGGCTCGACCGGGCGCTGGTGGAGATCAAGCTGCTCGGCCTCGTGACGATCTTCGCCTATGCCTTCTTCAAGTTCGGCTGGGCCTACCGGCTGTTCAACTATTGCTCGATCCTGATCGGCGCGATTCCCATGCGCGCGGAAGCCGATCTCGACCCGGAGGCCGCCGAGCGGGCCCTCGCCAAGGCCACGCGGCTGAACCAGCTCGCCGGCAAGCACTTCAACTCCGGACTGCGCGCGGTCTTCTTCGCCATCGCCTATCTCGGCTGGTTCCTCGGCCCGACGGCGCTCGTCGCCGCGACGGTCCTCGTCGTGGTGATTCTCGCCCACCGGCAGTTCATGTCGAATGCGCGCCGGGCGCTGCTGGACTGAACCGGCCGCTTGCCGCCTCAGGGCGCCGGGAACAACGCGTCGGTGCGTCCGCTCAGACGGTAGGCAACGAGCCCTAGATATTCGCGAATGGCGAAGTGCACCTTTTCCAGGTTGCGGGTCGTCGTGCTGGAGGGGCGGTACAGGGCCGGCCCAGACGGCGTGCGGTAATCCACCGGATAGGGCACGATGTCGAAGCCGGCGACGCGGAAGCAGCCGACGGCACGCGGCATGTGCGACGCCGAAGTCACCAGCACCCACGTCTCGCCCGGCTTCGGCTGCGCAAGCTCCTTGGCGAAGACGGCGTTCTCGAAGGTGTCGCGCGCGCGCCCGTCGAGAAGCAGGCGGTCTGGTGCCAAGCCTAGCCCCCGGTACAGCGTCTCGGCGGCTTCGGTCTCGGGAATGTCCTCTTCCAGGAGCGCCGCCACGCCGCCGCTGAACAGCAGCTTCGCTTCCGGGTAACGCCGCGCCAGCTCCATGCCGGCGGTGACCCTGTCGGCGGCATCGTTCAGCTCGTTCATGCCCCGCGTGCGAGCCACGCGCGTGTCGAAGGCCCCGCCGAGGACGATGATCCCGTCGATCTCCGGCGGCAGGTCGGGACGCGGAAACCGGTCCTCCAGCACCGCCGTCATCACGAGACCCAGGGGCGTCAGGCTGCACACCGCCAGCGTCACCGTGGCCAGCAGGAACAGACCCGCCGCGATGCGTGGGCGGCCGAGCCAGCCGGCCAGAAGCCCGAGAATCGCAACGAGCAGGATGGCGGCCAGCGGCTGCAGCACGAACCAGCCGATCTTGGCGGCATAGAAGAACAATGGCGGGCCCTCTCCGGTCAGCTCTCGTCGCCATCCCGGCGTGACGCCACCGGCGCATCCTCACGCGGCTCCGTCTGCACGACGACCGGCGTGCGCATGAGGATCTCGCGATGCGGGAACGGGATGGCGATGCCGTTCGCCTTGAAGGCATCCCACAGGGCCAGCAGCACGTCACCCCTGACATTGGTGAGACCGGCCTGCGGATCGCGAATCCAGAACCGCACGACGAAGTCGATCGATGACGCCCCGAAGCCGGTCATCCAGCAGACCGCCGGCTTGTGGGAGACCACCCGATTGCAGCTCTCCGCGGCTTCCTTGGCGATCCGGATCACCGCATGCGGATCGCTGTCATAGGCGACGCCGAACTCCACATCGATCCGCACCAGGTCGTTCGAGAACGACCAGTTGATCACCTGGTTGGTGATGAAATCCTCGTTGGGGATCAGATATTCGCGGCCGTCGCGGGTCACCACCGAGACGAAGCGCGCCCGCAACTCGCGGATCCAGCCGAAGGTATCGTCGAGCGAGATCGTGTCGCCCGGCTTGATCGAGCGGTCGAGGAGAATGATGATTCCCGAGATGAAGTTCGACACGACCTTCTGCAGGCCGAAGCCGAGGCCGACGCCGATGGCACCCGACAGGACGGTCAGCGCCGTCAAATCGACACCGATCGAGGCCAGCGCGATGGCGAGCGCCACCAGGATGAGGCCGATCTTCAGGAACTTGCCGATCAGCACCCGGAGCGTCGGCGTCAGTTCCTGATTGCGCTGGACACGGGTGTCAAGAAAATTGCCGGCGACCGAGGCGAGCCACAGGGTGATCCCGATCACCGCGATCGCCTTGATCACCAGAAGCGCCGAGATCCGGCTCTGGCCGACGGTGATCGCCGACTGGTCCAGCACCGACGCCACCGGCTCCAGGAGGTCGAGGATCGAGAGGCCGGCAAGCAGCGAGGCGACGATGGTGATCAGCCGGGCCAGAAGCCGGTTGCGCACGATGCGCGAGGCGACGGCGATCACCAGATAGGCCAGCGCCAGGTCGAACACGACACCAATGATCTGCGAGCGCGGCCCGCCGGCCGCCATGTCGATCCTGGTCGCCAGCCACAGAAGCAGCACGAAGAAGATCAGCCCCATGCGGCGGCGCACGGCGACGACCAGCCGCAGGATCCGGGGGGCGCCCTTGATCCTGCGCGCCTGGACCTCGATCGGTTCGCGGGTCAGGCGATCGAGTACCCAGGCGAGGCCGAGGCAGGCGACGACAACGGCGATCTGGAACAGCGATGACGGCTCGTAGAAGAAGCCGAGCGCATCGCCCGCCCAGTTGGCGAGCGACTCGCCAGTCCGCCGCAGCGTCGCCTCGTCCATCAGGCGCGATCCCAGTGGGGTGCGAAGGAGGGATCGATCAGGCGTTTGCGCTGCAGGGTCAGCTGGTTCAGTGCCGTGCGCTCGGTTTCGGTCAGCTCGAAGTCGAAGATGTCGAGATTTTCGCTGAGCCGCTCAGGCGTGCTCGTGCGCGGGATCGCACCGACGATGTCCTGCTCGACCTCCCAGCGCAGGACGATCTGTGCCGGGCTCTTGCCGTGGGCCCTTGCCGCTTCGGTGATCACCGGATCGGCCAGCAGCTCACCGCCCTTGCCGATCGGCGAATAGGCGATCATCGCCATGTCGTGACGACGGCAGGCAGCGAGGACGTTCTCCTGGCTGAGATAGGGATGGTATTCGACCTGGTTGCAGACCAGCGGCGCCGAGGACATGGCGGCCGCCTCGTCGACCATCGCGCTGGTGAAATTGGCGACGCCGATGTGGCGGGTCAGCCCCTCGCCGATCGTCGCGTTCAGCGCATCGATCGATTCTTCCAGCGGCACGTCGGTGTTGGGCCAGTGGATCAGCAGGAGGTCGACCGGCCCCTGGCCGATCGCGTCCACCGCCGCCCGGGCGCTGTCCATCAGCTTGTCTTCAGTGATATCCGTCCACCAGATCTTGGTGGTGACGAACAGTTCCTCGCGGGCGATCCCGCTGGCCGCGATGCCGGCGCCGACTTCCTTCTCGTTCCCATACATGCGGGCGGTATCGATATGGCGGTAACCGGCATCGATCGCCTTTGCCACCATATCGACGCAAGTCTGGCCTTCGAGTGTGAATGTGCCAAATCCGATTGCGGGGATGCGGGCTCCGCCTGCCTCGATGATCTTCATGAACTGCCTTTCCGGATTGCGGCGTGCCGGGTCGCTCCGGCCGCTGTCCGTCCTGAAAGATAGGCGGACGGCAAGTGTGTCCAGCGTCAAGGAATGTGCGTGAGCCAGATAGACAACCCGCCCGTCAGCCGCGGGCGTATCGACATCATCGACATCGCGCGCGCCGTCGCGCTGTTCGCGATGGTGATCTACCACTTCACCTGGGATCTGGAGTACTTCAACTATGTCGAGCGCGGGCTGACGGGCCATGGCGGCTGGCGCATCTTCGCGCGCGCCATCGCGTCGTCCTTCCTGTTCCTGGTCGGCGTCAGCCTGGTGCTGGCTAACGGCCGCGGCATTCGCTGGCAGCCCTTCGGCAAGCGCCTCCTGCAGGTCGTGGCCGGCGCGCTCGCCATCACCGTGGCGACGTACTTCGCGACGCCCAACAGCTTCGTCTATTTCGGCATCCTGCATCACATCGCGGTCGCCAGCGTGCTGGGCCTGCTCTTCCTGCGGCTGCCCTGGTTGGTGACGGCGGCGCTGGCGATTGCGGTGGTCGCCCTGCGCAGCTTCGTCGCGACGCCGCTGCTCGATCCGAAATGGCTCAACTGGATCGGCCTGTTTCAGACCCCGCCGCTCTCCAATGACTTCGTGCCGCTGTTTCCGTTCTTCGGGGCGGTCCTCGCGGGGATCGCGGCCGCGCGGCTGGCCGTCGACCATGGCTGGGTGGCGCGCATGCGCACTTGGAATGCCGGGCTTGCCCCGCTCTCGCCGCTGGCCGCCATCGGCCGCCATTCGCTGCTGTTCTACCTGTTGCACCAGCCGATCCTCTACGGGCTGGTCTTCGTCTTCGCCCAGATCGCGCCGGCCGATCGCACCGCGGTTTTCCACACCGACTGCCAGCGCTCCTGCATCGCCGAGCGCGATGCGGCCTTCTGCGAACGCTATTGCGGCTGCGCGCAACGCGAATTGCAGCGCCGGGACCTGTTCGACGTGTTGATGGGTGGCGATCCGAGCGAGACGCAGATGTCGGCCATCCGCGACGTGACCCGCGAGTGTTCGTTCCGGTCGGAGTGACCGGAGAGACCGTCAGCCGGTTCGCACGCTCTGGCCGACGCCCAGCTCGGCCATACGGGTGAGGCAGGCTTCCTCGGCGGCGTCGAGTTCGCGCAGCAGGTCCTCGATGTCGCGGCGCTTCTGCTCGAGCTCGCGCCGCTTATCGCTGACCCGCCCGATGATCGCCTTGAGCTGGCCGGCCTCGCCGGGCGGGCTCTTGTACATGCTCATGATCTCGCGGATCTCCGCGATGGAGAAACCGAGGCGCTTGCCGCGCAGGATGTTCTTCAGGAGCTGGCGGTCGGAATGCCGGAAGAGCCGGGTGCGCCCGCGACGGATCGGCGCCAGGAGCCCCTCGTCCTCGTAGAAGCGGATGGTCCGCGTCGAGATGCCGAACTCACGGGTGAGCTCCGTGATCGTATAATAGTCTCGCATTCGACGTTCCGTATCCCTCGGTCGGCGCCCTCAGGGTGATGCATGCCGCCAGATTTACGTAAAAGTCAATCCGGGAACTGCCCCATGGTTACCTGAGCCTTGGGCATTTTCGGTCTCAGCCGAGGCCGAACCAGAAGGCGGCCAGCCCAAGAAAGGCGAAAAATCCCACCACGTCTGTGACGGTGGTCACGAAGGTACCCGACGCGATCGCCGGATCGGCGCCGAACCGGTCGAGAACCAGCGGAATCAGGATGCCGGCGAGCGCTGCGGCCATCATGTTGACCACCATGGCGACCGCGATCACCCCGCCAAGCCCGGCGCTTTCGAACCAGACGGCGGCGACGAGCCCGATGATCACGGCGAACAGCACGCCGTTGAGGAGCCCCACCAACGCCTCGCGTCGGATGATCCGGCCGGCATTGTAGAGGTCGATGTCGCGCGCCGCGAGCGCACGCACCGCAACCGTCATGGTCTGGGTGCCGGCATTGCCGCCCATCGAGGCGACGATGGGCATCAGGATCGCCAAGGCCACCATCTGCTCGATCGTGGCGTCGAACAGGCCGATGACGCAGGACGCCAGGATCGCCGTCGCCAGGTTGATCAACAGCCAGGAGAAGCGCGACCGCGCCGCCGTCAGCACCGTATCGGAAATCTCTTCGTCGCCGACACCGCCGAGGCGCTTGATGTCCTCGTCGGCTTCCTGCTGCAGGATGTCGATGACGTCGTCGATGGTCAGGATGCCGACCAGCCGCTCGTTCTCGTCGACGACCGCCGCCGACAGAAGATCGTACTGCTCGATGATTTGGGCGGCTTCTTCCTGGTCCATCTCGGCCGGAATCGCATGCCGCGTCTCATGCATGATGTCTTCGATCTTCTCCGGCCGCTTGGCGCGCAGGATGCGGTCGAGATCGACGGCGCCCTGAAGCTTGAAGCTGGGATCGATGACGAAGATCTGCGCGAAGGATTCGGGAAGCTCCTCCTCGTCGCGCATGTAGTCGATGGTCTGGCCGACGGTCCAGAACGGCGGCACCGCGACGAATTCCGTCTGCATGCGCCGGCCGGCCGATTCCTCGGGATATTCCAGCGAGCGCCGCAGCCGGATGCGTTCGCGAAACGGCAGCCGGTCGAGGATTTCCTTGCGGTCCTCCTCGTCCAGGTCCTCAAGGATGTAGACGGCGTCGTCGGAATCCAGCTCGCGCAGCGCCTCGGCGACCTGCGCGTTCGGCATCGCGTCGACGATGGACAGGCGGATCGCCTCGTCCACCTCGGTGAGCGCGGTGTAGTCGAACTCGTCGCCCATGAGCCGGACGAGCGACTGCCGGGCGTCGTTGTCGAGCGCTTCGAGAAGGTCGCCGAGCTCGGATTCGTGCAGCCGGCCGACTTCCTCGCGCAGATAGGCGGGGTTCTCGCCCTCGATGGCCGCTTCGATGCGCTCAAGAAACGCACCGTCGACGAAGCCGCCCTCGTCGTAGATGCCCGACAGTGCTTCGGGCTCGGGCACATCGCTTGTGAGCTGTGTGTCAGCCATGCACCCTCCGATTCTTGGGGTTACCAGAGAAACCCGTCGGCAGGGACGGTCGAGACGCGTCTAGAGGAAATGTCCGTCATTCGGAAGCCGCCCGCGGCAGGCATTCCGACGAATGTCGCAATCGATGCCAGTCGTCAGGTCGCGACCGAGGGTGCCGCAGACCGGGGCGGCAAGGCCGCATGACTATCCGATTGTCGAAAGAAGGCTGGTGCGGTCGAGAAGACTCGAACTTCCACGGGTTGCCCCACAGCGACCTCAACGCTGCGCGTCTACCAATTCCGCCACGACCGCACGCCGTGTAACCGAGGGCCGGTAATGCCGTCGGTGGCGGGCATGTAACAAGAGTCGCGGAACCGCACAAGGGCTTTTCCTATCGCGACGCCGGCATTTGTCGGATCATCGCACGCCGCCGCCCCGGGCCTGCTTTTCGCGCCCTCCCCGAGCCGCTACATAGCAGCCATGACGACGTCTTCCGAAGCCTCGCCGGCGATCCCCCGCCTTGCCACCGTCACCGAACGATTTGCCGCCAGGGCGGGGTCGGGCCCGGTCGAGTGGCGCGTCGTCGACGGTCTTCTGCCCTATCCGGACGCGCTGCAGATGATGGAGCGCCGGGTGGCGGAGATCGCCGCCGGCACGGCGCCCGAGACCGTGCTTCTGGTCGAGCATCCGCCGCTCTATACGGCAGGCACAGGCGCCCGGGACGACGATCTCGTCGATGCCCGGCGGTTTCCCGTGTTCAAGGCCGGGCGCGGCGGCGAATACACCTATCACGGCCCCGGCCAGCGGGTGGCCTATGTGCTGCTCGACCTGAAGCGCCGCCGCGAGGACGTCCGCGCCTTCGTCGCCGCACTGGAGGCCTGGATCATTGGTACGCTCGACGGCTTTCAGGTCCGCGGCGAGCGCCGCGAGGACCGCGTCGGCGTCTGGGTGCAACGGCCCGAGCTCCCTCGCGCCGCCGATGGCACGGTCGCCGAGGACAAGATCGCTGCCATCGGCATTCGTGTGCGCCGCTGGGTGACCTTCCACGGCATCTCGCTGAACGTCGATCCCGATCTCGACCATTTCACCGGCATCGTGCCCTGCGGCATTCGCGGCCACGGCATCACCAGCCTCGCCGATCTCGGTATCCTGGTGTCCATGCCCGAGGTCGACACGATGCTGCGCACGCAGTTCGAAGCGGTGTTCGGGGATACGGCAGACGCGCAGCGCTAGGCGGCGAGGCGTCGGGCGCGTTTCCGCCGCTCACTGCCGAGCGGGTGGGCCTTTGGGGGCATGTCGTCAACGGATTGGCGTGCAGGACACCGTCGCCGGACAGGCGTTGCGATGTCGAGGCATGGGTCCTCGGGTCAAGCCCGAGCAACTGTGTGAGTATGCGTCAAGGGGTGGCTGGGCGCGGCTGATATTCTCCGGTTCGGATTGCCACGTTGAGCGTGACGAGGAGCTTGCGGGCGATGGC